>JAJRXJ010000209.1 GCA_024276355.1 Actinomycetes bacterium
GTGAGCCGCGGGCAGGTTCATGGGTTCAGAGGTCGAGCCTCAGTAGATCGTCGTAGGTCTCGCGCCGGACAACCAGACGGGCATCACCGTCGGCCACGAACACCACGGCCTGCCGAAGGACCTTGTTGTAGTTGGACCCCATGGAGTGACCGTAGGCGCCGGTGACCGGTGTGCCGAGGATGTCGCCGACCCGCAGATCGTCGGGCACGGGCGCGTCGCGCACCAGAACGTCGCCCGACTCGCAGTGTTTCCCGACCACCCGGGCCACTTCGGGGCGCTCGGCACCTACGTCGCGGGGCAGGAAGGTCTCGTAACCGCTGCCGTACAGAACCGGACGCGGGTTGTCGCTCATGCCGCCGTCGACCGCGACGTAGGTGCGAATGCCCGGCAGGCGCTTCACGGTGCCGACCGTGTAGAGGGTGACCGCCGCCGACGCGACGATCGAACGGCCGGGCTCGGCCGACACGGTGGCGGTCACGCCGGCCGACCGGCACGCGTCGCGCACCGCCCTCCCCCAGTCACTGATCTCCGGCGCCTGGTCGTCGGCCACGTAGGCCACACCCAGCCCGCCGCCTATGGACATTTCGGGCAGCCCGTAGGGGGCCGCCACCTCAGCGATTACAGCCACCGCCTTGGCGAACGACGAAACAACGAAGACCTGGCTGCCGATGTGGGCGTGGACGCCCACCAACTCGACCGATGCCGACGCGGAGGCCCGGGCCACGGCCTCCCCCGCGGCGCCGGACGAGACCGTGAATCCGAACTTGGAATCGTCCTGACCGGTGGCAATGAACTCGTGGGTGTGGGCCTCGACTCCGGGGGTGAGACGCAACAACACCTTGGGGACGACCCCGGTGTTGGCATGGATCTCGTCGAGACGGTCCATCTCGTCGAACGAGTCGACGACGATCCGGCCGACCCCGTTGTCGATGGCCATGCGCAACTCGAGCATCGACTTGTTGTTGCCGTGCATCACCAGACGATTGGCGGGCACACCGGCCGCCAGAGCGACATGGAGCTCTCCTCCGGTGGCCACATCTATCTTCATGCCCTCCTCGTGGGCGAGACGGGCCATGGCCTTGCACAGGAACGCCTTTGAGGCATAGGCCACGTGGGGGCCGAACGCGGCCACCGCCTCGCGACACCTGGCGCGCAGGTGAGCTTCGTCGTAGACGAACAGCGGTGTCCCGAACTCGGCCGCGAGGTCGATCAGATCACAACCGCCGATCCGGAGTCGACCGTCGACCACTTCTGAGTTGTCGGGAAGCAGACGTTGTTGCAGTGGCCTCATGTTGGGGCTCGATTCACATCGACTCGGGGGCAGCCACGCCGAGCAGATCGAGGGCTATGGACATGCCGATGCGCGACGCCTCGACCAGGGCAAGGCGGGCCTGGGTGAGCTCGGCCGACACGCCCTCGCCTATCACGTAACAGTCGTGGTAGAAGCCGTGGAGAGCGGCTGCCTGCTCCCGGGCCCATCCACTGACGCGGTGGGGCGCGTTGTCGGTGCAGGCGATCTCGACGATTTCGGGTAGCTCGAAGAGTGAACGCAACAGGTCGGTTTCGCGTTCGTGTACCAACAGCGAGGCATCCACCTCGCTGATGGGCACCCGCTTCACACCGGCCTCGGCAGCCTTGGCTTCGATGGAGCAGATCCGGGCGTGGGCGTACTGCACGTAGAACACCGGGTTGTCCATGGCCTGCTTCTTGACCTCGTCGAGATCGAAGGTCTGGCGGCTGTCGACCGACTGGATCAGATAGGTGAAACGGGCCGCGTCGGGGCCGACCTCGTCGATGATCTCATCGAGCGAGATCATGTCGCCGGAGCGACCCGACATCTTCACCGGTTCCCCCGACCTCATCAGATCGACGAGTTGGGTGATCACCACCTCGAGCTCGTCGGCGTCGTGGCCGAGCATGCTCATGGCCGCCTTCATCCTGGCGACGTAACCGTGGTGGTCGGCGCCCCACACGTTGACGAGATGCCCGGCGCGCCTGAACTTGTCGCGGTGGTACGCGATGTCGGGCAGCAGGTAGGTGTAGTCGCCGTCGGACTTGACCAGTACACGATCCTTGTCGTCGCCGCGGTCGGTGGAGCGCAACCAGATGGCCCCGTCCTGCTCGAACACGGCGTCCTTGGAACGCAGATCGGCCAGTGTGTCCTCTATTGCACCACTGGCCAGCAGGGAACGCTCGCTGAACCAGTTGTCGTAGACGATTCCAACTTTGGCGAGGGTCTCCCGGTGGCTCTGCAGGGCCCGGGCATAACCCCACTCGAACGGGTCGGCGTCGTCGGGCATCTCCGCGGCCCATTCGACGAGGTAGTCGCCGTGGTAGCCGTCTTCGGGGGGCTCCTCACCCCGCTTACGGGCGGCCAACGACTCGGCGAAGCGCTGCATCTGTACGCCGCGATCGTTGAGGTAGAACTCGCGGGTGACCACCCAGCCGCATCGTTCGCGCAGGCGGGCGAGGCTGTCGCCGTAGCACGCGCCGCGGCCGTGGCCGGCGTGGATGGGTTTGTTGGGGTTGGCCGACACGAACTCAACGTTGACGGTGCGACCGTGGCCGAGGTCGGGCGCCGCGTAGCCCTCGGCACCGGCGGTGATCACGTCGGTGAGCACCTCGTGGAGCCAGGTGTCGGCGAGCCTGAAGTTGATGAAACCAGGGCCGGCGATCTCGATGGCATCGACATGAGCGGGGGGGTTCGCGGACAGGATCTCGACCAGTTGCCGGCCTATCTCGCGGGGGTTGCGACCCACCGATTTTGAGATCGCCAGAGCCACGTTGGTGGACCAGTCGCCGTGTTCGCGGCGGGCCGGCCTCTCGAGGGCGATCTCGCCCGGCAACGGGCTGATTCCTGCGTCGGTGAGCGCGCTGCGCAGGGCTGTGCGGAGATGATCGCGAATGTCCATCCAGGCCTCGGGAGGGAGAGTTGTCGAGGTGGGAGCCTACCCGCGGCAGGTGCCGCCTCTCCGGCTCATTTCGAGCGCCGCCCGGGTGGGCCCGGGCCCGGGGGCGATAGTGTGGCCTCGCCCCGCTGGGGCAAGCCCCCGTAGCTCAGCGGATAGAGCATCGGCCTCCGGAGCCGTGTGCGGGCGTTCGAGTCGCCCCGGGGGTGCTAA
>JAJRXJ010000210.1 GCA_024276355.1 Actinomycetes bacterium
CACGACCGAATCGAGGGCGCCGCGGGTGAGGCACAGGTTGTCGATCGACTTCACTTCTCTGCCGTCGCTGGCCGCTGCCATTCGAGCGAGGTTCTCAATGGTGCCCGAGCACCCGACGGACATCGAGTGGCCCAAGGCGGCTATCTCCTTGGCCACCGGTGCCAGGAAGGCGCGGATGTGGCGTCGGCATGCTCTCACCGTCCCTTCGGTGATGACGCCCTCGGGAAAGAACCGGTTCGTGAGCCGTACATGGCCGAGCTTGAGGGATCGGGTGAGCAGGGGCCGGGTGCCCTCTCCGATGACCAACTCGGTGGAGCCACCGCCGATGTCGATCACCAGATGTCGGGTGTCGGCCATCGGCACCGCCCCGAGCGCCCCGAGGTGGATCAGGCGGGCCTCCTCCACTCCGGAGATGACCTCGACGTCGATACCGGCCTCGTCGCGGGCCCGGCGCAGAAACACGTCGCGGTCCTCGGCTTCGCGAACCGCGCTGGTGGCCACCGCGACCATCTCGGCATCGTGGGCGTCGGCGATCCTGCGGAACCTCTGCAGCGCACCCATGGCCCGATCGATCGCCCGCGTGTCGAGGGTCTTCATGTCCCGAAACCCGGATCCGAGACGGACGGGCATCTTCTCGCGCGCCAGGATTTCGGGAGCGCCGCCGGGCATGGGGCGAGCCACCACGAGATGCACTGAGTTCGTGCCGATATCGACGGCGGCCAGGGGCCTTGGCGTGGATTGTTGGTTCATCTTCGGCTCCGGGGACCGACCTCGGTGATCTTGGTGACGGGCTCGGCATCGCCGAGTATTCGTCCGCTCGACACGAGCGCAACCGCGGCAACCGCGGCGGCCACCAGGAATCCTGTCGGGCGGTCGGTGGCGTCAGCGACGATACCGATCATCGGACCACCGATGCCGAACGCAAGATCGAAGAACATTGAGAAGCTTCCGATCGCGTGGCTTCGCTCATCGTCGGAGGCGGTGTCGACCACGAGCGCGAACAGCGCGGGGAACAGGAAGGTTTGCGCGACGGCGATCGTCGCGGCGCCGAGGTAGACGCCGACGGGTGCACGCCAGGCCCACAGAACCAACAGGCCGGCAATTCCGAACGACAACGAGATTCTCGTGGTGAGGACCGGCCCCAGCCTGTCCGGCAGTCTGGCGGCGCCGATCCGGAGCACCAGCACGACCGCTGCGAACACCGTGAACACGGTGCCGGTATTGGATATGCCGATCTCCGCGGCATGCAGGGCGGCGAACGCCAGGAAGCTGGTGTAGCCCAGCAGGCCCAGGAACATCACGATCCCCGGGCGTATGGCGGCTCGGTGGAGAAACGATCGCCGTCCCACGAACGTCGGGGGGTTGTCGGGTGCCCCCGGCGCCGTGGATCCCACCAGAGCCGCAGATATCGCCAGTGCGCCGGCCAGTAGCCAGGTTGCATCAGTGCTCCAGTGATTGGCGACGGCCTCTCCGAGGGGTGGACCGAGTGCCACGGAGCCGTAGATCGTGAGTGAGAAGTACGAAGCGGCCTCACCCCGCCGGTCGGCCGGAGAAAGGTCCTGGATGGCGCTGGCGGCGCCGACGAACAGTCCGGCCTCTCCGAAGCCGGCCAGCATCCTCATGGCAACCACGGCTGGGATCGAGTTTGCGAGAGCGAGCATCGTGGTGGCCAGACCGGCGATCAGGGCGCCGCCCATGATGAGGGTTCGTCGGCCACGACGATCCCCGATCGACCCGGCGATCGGCCGCACCATGGCCGCGGCCACGCCGAATGAACCGACGGCGAGCCCGACCTGGGTGGACGTGCCCCCCAGGTCTTCCTTCACGAACAGGGGCAGCACCGACAAGGTGAGGTTGAGGCCCATGAAGTAGAGGCTGCTGGCAACACAGATGAGGAGGAAGCGTGGCGTCAACAGCCGTTGGGGTGAGGGCACCGAGTGAGCTTCGCCGAAGGCAGGTGGCGACACAACATGAGACGAAGGTTGGATGTCACGTGCCGGCCCGGGCGGTGGTCACCAAGCCGATGTGGCCATCGAAGACGACAGTGTCCAGGGCTCGAGAAGGATCGATGAGGGGTCGAACCGATCCAGCAATCGCACCGGAGTGATCTCGGATTCCGGGACCTCGATTCCGAGGCTGGCCGCGAGTACCGCGGTGACCCTTTCGGGAGTGTCGCCGGCGGTGACTCGATCCGGGAGAGTGACCGCTCCGTGGCGCTTGGCCAGTCGGGCGCCGTCGGGGGCCAGCACCAGCGGTACGTGGGCATACGAAGGTGTCGGTAGGCCGAGTAGCCCTTGAAGCATCACCTGGCGGTGCGTTGACTCGAGCAGATCGTCGGCCCGTACGACCTCCTGCACTCCCTGGGCAGCATCATCGATCACCACCGCCAGGTTGTAGGCAGGCACGCCATCTCCGCGGCGAAGTACGAAGTCGTCGACCTCGGCGGTGAACTCGCCGTGGAGTCTGTCGACCACCGTGACCCGCGTCGATGAGCAACGCAGACGCAATGCTGCTGGGCGGTCCGATCGCTCGAGCTCGGCCATTCTTCGGGCCGTCAGGTCACGGCAAGTCCCCGGGTAGGAGACGGTGCGGCCGTGGGGTGCTGACGCGGCCTCTCTGATCTCACGACGGGAACACCAGCAGCGATAGGTGAGCCCGGCATCGGTGAGATCACCGATGGCGTCCTCGTAGGCATCGAACCGATCGGATTGGCGAAATGGTCGACCATCCCAGTCGAGACCCAACAGTCTCAACGACTCGGCCTGTCGTGCTTCGTGCTCCAAAGACGATGTAACCCGGTCGAGATCCTCGAAACGGAGCACAAAATCCGAGGAGGTGGACCTGGCGAACAGCCACGCGGCCAATGCGGTTCTCAGGTTGCCGATGTGGAGGTCCCCGGTGGGGCTGGGTGCGAATCGGCCCGTCGGCATTCCCAGATGCTGCCACGAGAGGGCGGTGCTGTGCGGCCACCATCAAGCCGAGGCGCCCCCGAACCCACTTGAATCTCTCTCCCAAGGGGGGAATGGGCGGTTGGTCTGGAACACTGGTCGCATGTCAGACCGTTCAGCCGAGGGCACCCAGCGCATCCCACTTGTTCACAGCCACCGAGACGTGCAGGGTGGGTTGGCCCGTGCCACGGTATTCGGCGTCAGTGACGGCCTCGTGTCGAACGTGGCGTTGATCCTCGGGATCGCCGGGGCTTCCACCGACGGCTCCTTGGTGAGGCTCGCTGGTGTCAGCGGACTACTGGCGGGAGCCATCTCGATGGCCGCGGGCGAGTGGGTGTCGGTGAGGGCCCAAAACGAGCTGATCGAACGGGAGCTCGAGGTCGAGCGGCGTTCTCTGGCCGACGACCCCGAGGCCGAGCAGCGCGAACTGGCCGCGATCTACGAAGCGCGCGGCATCGATGAAGAGCACGCCAGACAAGTGGCCGAGGCGATCATGTCCAACCCAGAGGTGGCGCTGGAGGTCCACGCCCGAGAGGAGTTGGGGGTCGACCCGTCGGGCATCGGCAACCCGACAGTCGTTGCGCTGTCGTCGTTCTGGGCATTCACCATCGGAGCGATCGTTCCGCTTGCCCCGTGGTTCTTCACCGATGGAAGCACTGCCGCGATCATGTCGGTCATCCTGGGCGTGATCGGTGCCGCGATTGTGGGGATGTTGCTGGCCAAGTTCACCGAGAGGTCCCCGGTTCGTACGGCCATGCGTCAGGTGTTGGTGGCGGCCGGGGCGGCCACGGCCACATACCTGATCGGCTCGGCGCTCGGAGTCTCGGCCGGCTGACCGGTTCGTATTACCCGTAAAGCCCATCGTCGTCTGGGCCGATGGAACCATGTAGCGGTGTGACCATCCGCAGGTCTTGTCCGACCTACCAACGAGGGGTTAAGTGGCGTTCACAGACATCACCAGCCGCGCCGATGCCGCACATCTGTTGCGCAGAGCAGGGTTCGGCGGTTCGTCCGCAGAGATAGCGGCTTTCGTCGGCCGTACCCGACGCGACTGCGTGGACGCGGTGATGGGGTTTCGCCAATCCGACCCGACTCCCTCGGGCCCCGATGTGGGGATACCGCCGTTCGTGACCAAGGTCCACCAATGGGACGCTCATTCGTCGGTCATCAACTGGTGGGTGGAACGAATGGTCGCCTTGAGCACACCCACGTCGGTGCCGGTATCCGTGCCGGCGGTCGCATCCCCGACGCCTTTGCAGGAGAAGATGACCCTGTTCTGGCACGATCACTTCGCTTGCGGTCAGGACAAGGTTCGCGACATTCCCGCGATGTGGGATCAGCTGTCCATGTTCCGCCGACTTGGCCTGGGGGACTTCGGGACGCTTCTACGGACGGTGTCGGTTCACCCGGCGATGCTCGTCTACCTCGACAATCAGTCGAACGTGGTCGGGTCCGAGCAGGAGAACTACGCCCGCGAGTTGATGGAACTCCACACGATCGGAGTGGGTGAGTTCGTCGAGGACGATGTCATAGCCATGGCCAGGGCCTGGACAGGACACAACATCGTTGGCTGGAACGGCTCCGAGATCGACTCCACCTACGTCTACCGGCCGGAGGATCACGATCACGGCACCAAGACGCTCTTCGGCATCCCCGCCAACTGGAATGGGCTCGTGCGCTCCGCCGGCGAGCGCGAGGTGATGGCCGAGTTCGTGTCCGGAGTCAGGCAGGCTGCCACGGCTCGCTTCATGGCTCGCAAGGTCTTCCGCTGGTTCGCTCACCCGGAGCCGTCGGCGGCTGTGGTTCAGTCCCTGGCCGACGTGTTCGTGGCTTCGGGCATGAACATCTCTGCGCTCGTGCGGGCCGTTCTCGAACACGACGAGTTCTGGGGCCCAAAGAGCAGATGGGCCCAGATCAAGAGCCCCACCGA
>JAJRXJ010000211.1 GCA_024276355.1 Actinomycetes bacterium
ACCGGCCACCGGGTCGGGGAACCAGGCCAGTTCCCGGCCCGATCCTCCGGAGCGACGGGTCCATCTTCCGTCGCGCCAGTCGAGACCACTCGAGCTGAGAGCCCTGTGGTGTTGGCGGGCACACGCAGGGCCACCAGCCCCGACCTTCGCCACGTGAATCTCGTCGACCTCGTCGAACTCAGCCGCAGCGTGACGTGCCAGCAGGCAGGTGAGCCCGGGCATGAACCCGGCCCCGACAAGCAACGGAACCTTCCGGTATCGGGCCTCCTGGTCGAGCGCCAAGAGTCGCCGCACCTCTGACAGATCGTCGGAAGTGGTCACCACGGGAAGGCCGGCTCCGAGGGCTGCCCTGGCCAACGCGGTCTGTGATCCCGATGGGGTGGCCAGCACCACAGCATCGAGATCGGCGCTCATCTCGGATGTGTCGGCGATCTCGACGCCGGCACCAAGCGATCTGGCCACCCGACGCATTCGTTCAGAGTCTGTGTCGTGTACACGCACGCTGGTGATACCGGCCGACGATCTCAATTGTCGAGCGGCACGCGCACCAGTGGCCCCGGCTCCCACGACCATCACTCGCATGGTGCATCCATTGGTTGATCCTCAGCGTAGATCGTCGCCGCGCAGCTCGCGCCAGCCACCAGTTTGGGGAGGTACACCACCGCTGCCACGAACCCTGATGGCCGCGGCAACGGCCACGCCGGCGCCGATGGCAACCATGCTTCTACGGATCAGAGTGACAAGACCACCACCCATGATTTCCTCCGATACGTGGAAGTCTTGTGGCTCACGGAACGTGGGGCTAGCTGGAGTCGAACCAGCGACCTCACCCTTATCAGGGGTGCGCTCTAACCAACTGAGCTATAGCCCCGTGAGGCGATCACGCTACAGGTCGTCCGAGGTGGTCGCCACCTCTGAATCTGCATCTCCGATGAAGTCGTCGGGCATGGGAATCCCGCCCACCGGCTCGGGTTCCATCGGGTATTGGGTGACTCCCGGGGCGGTGGGCACCATGGGTTCCACCGGAGGGGCCACATTGCGCCGTAGCACACCCGGGCGCGGTCGAATCCGCTTGGGACGGGGCCGGGCCGTTTCCTCTTCGACCACCGTGATTCGGATTCCGCCGGTGACATCGCTGATGAGATTGAACAGAACAGCCATCAGGACGGTGAAACCGGCACCCGCGACCACGAGAACCAAGCCACCGATGGCACTGGCCCTGAAGATCTGATCGGCATTGAACGCAAAACTGTCGAGGGCAAAGAGCTTCTGTATGAAGTTCTCGACGTTGTCGATGGTTCCGGACCCGACGGCGAGGCTCCACAGAATCACACCGGCAATCAGACCGATACCCCAAAGACAGAAATAGAAGATCAAGGAGATCTTCAACACCGACCACGGCTCGACGTGACGAACAAGGCGCCTCACCCGGCGGGCCCTGAGCTTGCCGGCCACTCGACGGTCGATGAACGACGGCTTTGCAATGGGCGCCACCTTCATGACCGGAACCACCGGAGGGGTCTCGATCGGAATCTGGGGAACCGGAACCGGCTCGGACGCGTCGGCCACGATGTCCGGCTCATCCGGGGGCATCACCCAGTCGGCACCGTCGGGGGTGGCGAGAAGGTCGTCTTCTTGATCGGGGAGATTGGTCATCAGTCGTGTTCGGCGGATCTCAGTCGGATCCGGCACCCGGCAAGTGTAGGCGACACCGGTGCATGGGCCTCCTCACAACCGCGTCAACAATTTGATGAGCCCCATTCTGATCCCGTCGATGTCTTTGTATTCGGCAACGTCGATCGGGATGGCGGCCAGTCCGGCCGCCATCGTCTTCGCCGAAAGTTGCTCGATCACATCACCCAGCACCCACCGATGCACCCTGATCGTGAAGCAGATTGCTCCACTGTCAGGAAGCTTGCGGATCGTCTGTCGCTCGACTCTCAACCAGATCCCCGAGGACGGGTCGTGGGGGAGCGTGGCCGGGGCACGATTCGGCTGCGGCTCCAGCCTCAACGACGGATCATCAGTCAGCGACCAGTTTGTCCTGACCACCAACGAACCCCGGATCATCCGGTCGAAGAAACGATCAATGGTGGGTGAAATGGAGTCGATCCCCGGAACCGGCGCGTGTATCTGACCGATCGGGAGACCGATCTTCTCCGCGAGATTCCACCGTGTGGGGAAGCAAACCACTCCGGCGGTGAGAACCCACTCCCCATTTCGCCTCTCGAGGATGCACACATCCTCCTGGATGCTCCTGGCCGCATCGACCACGGGATGGGGGCCGGGCTGCGACCTCGGTGAGATCCCCCGAGATTCGAGGGCCCGGACCGTGAGGTCGAACACTTCCGACTCGGCAACACCGTTGGCAGCGTCGAAAGCCACGACCTCGTCGTAACACGACGTCAACAGGGCCTCTTTTTCCAGTAGGTCGACTTCGCGGTCATCATCGATCTGCAACCATTCGGACGGCGGGAGCGCCCTGACCCCCATGCGCCACCGGAACGCGCGACCGTCGAAGGGCGTCGAGCCCAACGTTGTGCGGATGTCTGCGACCACGCACCATCATCCCCCGGGGCGAGCCTTCCATTCCACCCGGGCGCCGGCCCGGGCGGTGGCACTGGAATCCCCCACCCGCACCTCAACGTCGACCATCTCACCACGTTGCACGAACTCGACGAGCGTGCCACCGTTTTGTTCGGCCATGCTCCGGGCCCCAGCGCGCCCGTCGACAGCTCCGGCGAGTGCCGCAGCATCGGCAGCGGTCCTCGCCCTGGCGGAATCGTCGAGTGCACCACCGATTCGGGCCAGCGCGAGAATCGCCGTGATTGCCACGATCAGTACCAACGCCATCAACGGCAGGGCCTGGCCCGACTCATGGGGTCGGGCTTCCGGACGAGAACCTGCGTCAATCACGCGTCACCTCCACTGCTGGGGTTTCAGTTGGGGGAAGTGTGATCTGCGAACGTTGTTCAGTCGGAGTCGACCGGGTCGGATTCGACCCCGTCGGCTTCATCACTTTGACCGTCGGACCCGGAGTCTTCTTCGGAGACTCTCGCCAAAGCGATCGAAGCGACCACATCATCGCTGTCGGGGCTCATCACCCTGACACCGCCGGCCGACCGCCCCTGCACGGATATGTCTCCGGCACGGGTTCGGATGAGAACTCCGTTGCGGGTGACGGCCAGGACCTCGTCTTCGTCCTCAACGATGAGAGTTCCGACCACTTCACCGCGACCCGGCATCATCTTGATGCCCCGGACACCCATGCCACCGCGACCCTTGCGGGGGTATTCCTCGACCGGGGTTCGCTTTCCGTATCCCAACTCCGTGATGTGGAGAAGCGTGGCTCCCTCACGGGCTATATCGCAGCCGACCAAACAGTCGGACTCGTTCTTGAATCGGATGCCCTTCACACCGGCGGCGTTCCGTCCCATCTCACGGACCTGGTCCTCACTGAACCTTATGGTCTGGCCCAACCGGGTCGACAACAAGATGTCGAAGATGCCGTTGGTTGGAACAACCTCGACGAGTTCGTCGTCGTCGTTGAGCTTGATGGCTATGAGACCAGCTCGCAGCGACGAGTCGTAGGCGTTGAAGCGGGTCTTCTTCACCCGGCCCTTGGCGGTGGCGAAGAACAGGTAACGATTGGTCTCGTAGTCGCGGGTGTCGATGATGGCACTGATGTCCTCTCCGTCCTGCAACGGAAGAAGGTTGACGATCGCCGTGCCGCGCGCGGTGCGCGACGACACCGGTATCTCGTGGGCCTTGAGCCGGTAGACCCGGCCCCGCGTGGAGAAGAACAACAGATACGAATGTGCCGTGGTCTGGATCAGATGTGTGACGGTGTCTTCGTCCTTGAGTTTGGCACCGGCCACTCCCCTACCACCGCGTCCCTGGGTACGGAACTCGTCGGCGGGCACGGTCTTGACGTAGCCCGATGCCGACATGGTGAACACCAGGTCGTCGTCGTCGATCAGATCTTCGATGTCGAACTCGCCGGGATCGATCTCGAGGCTTGAATGACGCGGCTCCGCGAACTTCTCCCCGATGGCACTTATCTCCTCGGTGATCACCGCCCGAAGCTTTTGATCGTCGCCCAGAATCGCCTCGAGTTCGCCGATCTTCGCTCGCAGTTCCCCAGCTTCTTCCTCGAGCTTTTCGCGACCCAGGCGGGTGAGTCGAACCAGTTGCATCTCGAGAATGTGGTTGGCCTGCACTTCGGAGAACTCAAACGGTTCGGCCATCAGTGACACGCGGGCCTCGGCCCGATCGCTGCTGGCACGAATCGCCGCGATGATCTCGTCGATCAGGTCGAGAGCCTTGATCAGCCCCTCCACAATGTGAAGGCGACGTTGGGCCTCGTCGAGGCGGTACTGGGAACGTCGGGTGACGACCTCGATTTGATGCTTTACGTACGCGACCAGCGCATCGCGAAGCGTGAGTGTTCGGGGAACACCATCGACGAGCGCCACCATGTTGATGGCGAAACTCGACTGCAAAGGGGTGTACTTCCAGAGCTTGTTGAGCACGACCTCCGGATTGGCGTCGCGCTTGAGGGTGATCACGAACCTGGTGTCGTCGCCCGCCGACAGATCGTTGACGTTGGAGATTCCGTCGAGCACCCCCGACTTGACCAGGTCGACGATCTTGCGGGCGACCGCGCCTGCCGATACCTGATACGGCAGCGCGGTGACCACCAGGCTGGTGCGATTGCGGACCTCTTCGGTGATGATGTCGGCCCGCATTTTCACCGATCCACGGCCGGTGCGGTACGCCGACTCGATACCCACCCGACCCAGGATCTTCCCACCGGTCGGGAAATCCGGACCCCTCACGAACTCCATCAGATCATTGGTGGAGGCATCGGGATTGGCCAACAGATGCTTGACCGCGTCGATCACCTCGCCCAAGTTGTGGGGCGGAATGTTGGTGGCCATTCCCACCGCGATTCCCTGCGAACCGTTGACCAGCAGGTTCGGAATCCTCGCCGGCAACACCGCCGGCTCGGTGAAGTCGCCCGAATAGTTGTCGATGAAATCGACCGTGTCCTCATCGATGTCGGCCAGCATCCGCATGGCCAACTGGTCGAGCCGCGACTCGGTGTATCGGGCCGCGGCCGGGCGGTCCTCGGGGGAGCCGTAGTTGCCGTGGAAGTCGATCAGGGGATGACGCAGCGAGAACGGCTGCGCCATGCGGGCCAGTGCGTCGTAGATCGCGGAGTCGCCGTGGGGATGGAATCGAGCCATCACGTCGCCGACCACCCGGGCGCACTTCACGTAGTTTCGGTCGGGCCTGAAACCCTGGTCGAACATCGACCAGAGAATGCGCCTGTGGACCGGCTTCAGACCGTCTCGTGCGTCGGGCAACGCTCGGCTGATGATGACCGACATGGCGTAGTCGAGGAAGGACCGCTCCATCTCCTCTTGGATCTCGATCAGGTCGTGGACCTCTTCGGGGTCATCGGATCCGGGATCGACGTCTGTTGGTGGTTGATCGCTCATGTTTCCTGCCGGCCGTTCAGAAATCGAGGTTTCGGACTTCGCGGGCGTTGGTGACGATGAAGTTGCGCCGCAACGACACGTCGTCGCCCATCAGGATGGAGGTGACCTCATCGGCGAGCGCCGCCTGCTCGACCTCGACCTTGAGAAGGCTACGACTGGCGGAGTCCATGGTGGTCGACTGGAGCTCGTCCCAGTCCATCTCCCCCAGACCCTTGAGGCGCTGGAAATCCTTGGAGTAGTTGGGTCGGTCGGCCAGGAACTCGTCCTTGGCGGCATCGTCCTTGAGATAGACGGTGTTGTTGGCGGATGCCTTCGTCGAATACAGCGGCGGTTGGGCTATGTAGACGTATCCGGCCTCGACCATCGGCCTCATCTGCCGGTAGAAGAAGGTGAGCAGAAGTGTTCGAATGTGGCTGCCGTCGACATCGGCGTCGGCCAGCAGGATCACCTTGTGGTAGCGAGCCGCCTCGAGATCGAATTCGTCGCCGAACCCGGCGCCGATCGCGGTGATGAGGGCCTGGATTTCGTTGTTCTTGAGCATCTTGTCGATGCGGGCCCGTTCAACATTGAGAATCTTGCCACGGATGGGAAGGATCGCCTGGGTCTCGGGATCCCTGGCCCTGACCGCGGAGCCACCGGCTGAGTCGCCCTCGACTATGAACAGCTCGCGGCGCGACGCCTCCTTGGCGGAGCAGTCCTTCAGCTTGTCGGGCATTCCGGCCCCATCGAGCAGAGATTTGGTGCGGATGGCCTTGCGGGCGTCGGCGGCGGCCATGCGGGCCCGCGACGCGCTGAGCGCCTTGCCGACGATGCGTTTGGCCTCGTTGGGGTGCTCCTCGAGCCATTCGGCCAGCTTCTCGTTGGTGACCTTCTCGACGAGAGAACGCATCGACACGTTGCCGAGTTTCGACTTGGTCTGACCCTCGAACTGGGGATCACCGATGCGGGCGTGGAGGATGGCGGTGAGACCCTCGCGAATGTCCTCGCCCTGGAGGTTGGGCTCCTTTTCCTTGAGAAGACCCTTGTCGCGGCAGTAGGCGTTTACGGTTCGGGTGAGGGCGGTACGAAATCCCTGTTCGTGCATGCCGCCCTCGAGCGTGGCGATGCCGTTGGCGAAACTGTGGAGGCCATCGGAGTTGAATCCGGTATTCCACTGGAAGGCGATCTCGACCTCGTGGGGGTTGCCATCGATGTCCTCGGCTCCGGAGAAGTAGCCGACATCGCTGAAAAGGGCCTCTTTGGCCGCGTTGACATGGCGGACGAAGTCGATGATGCCACCGTCGTACCGAAATACGGTCCAACCATCCACCTGGTTGCCGTCTTCGTCGGCGACGGTCATGTCTTCTATCTGGTCGGAAGGTTCGGAACCCTCTCCGTCATCGGTGTGGGGGATGTCGTTGGCCGCTTCTCCAGCCGATTCTTCCTCGGCCGAACTTTCAAGCGGTGGGGGTGGGGTGATGGCGCCGGGGCGTAGGTCGCGAACCCGGATCTCGAGCCCACGATTGAGGAAGGCCATCATCTGGAAGCGCTCAACCAGGGTCTTGAACCGCAGATCGGTTTCATCGAAAATCGTGGGGTCGGCCCAGAATCTCACCGTGGTACCGGTTCGGGGTTCACCGTCGACCACCGGCGCCTCGCCGATCGGAACAAGCTTGGAGGCCAGCTCTCCGCCGTCGACAAATGCCATTGCCCAGCGTTTTCCATGACGGTCGATCTCGACCTCGACCCGCTTCGACAGCGCGTTGACGACAGACACGCCAACTCCATGGAGGCCGCCGGACACCTTGTAGCCCTGACCACCGAACTTGCCACCTGCGTGGAGCACCGTGAGAACCACCTCGGCAGCGCTCATGTCGGTGTACTTGGGATGGGTGCTGACCGGAATCCCGCGGCCGTTGTCGACGACCTCACAACCGCCATCGGCCAGGATCGTGATGTCGATTCGCGTGCAGTGGCCGGCCATGGCCTCGTCGATCGAGTTGTCGACGACCTCCCAGACAAGGTGATGCAGGCCGGTGATGCCGGTGGAGCCGATGTACATTCCCGGGCGCCGACGTACGGCCTCCAGGCCCTCGAGAACGGTTATGTCCTCGGCTCCGTATGAAGAGTCACTTTCGGTGGTCAAAGCTGATGCTTCCTCTTCAGAAAATTCCGGTCCGGATTCGTCGGGACGCGGCTTTTCGGGTGGTTTCGGCCCATCTGCAACAGTCATTTCACGGCCTTGGGCGAGCGGCCGCGCCGGGCGAAGGATCGCTCCGCCGGATGGGTCGTGTCGCTGCTCGAGCGATGTTCGACGGGCCCTTTCACGGTGCCCGGATTCTAGCAGCTGAGAGGTGGTTATCCGCCGGAATCGACCCTCACGCGAATGTCCGTGATCCGTGTGGTTTCGGTTATCTCGGCCACCCTCGCGACGACCTCTCCACGCAGCCATTTCAGTTCTGCTGCCCAGGCCGGATCGTCGGCGACGATCAGCACGATCTCGCCGTCGATGGCGGTCGGTCGTGAGTGAGCGGCCAGGTCGACCCCAACGATTTCCGGCCACCGACCAAACACCGCCGACAACACATCGGTGGACGGCGCGCGCATGGTGCCCAGCAGGTGATCGAGGGCGGCCGAGATGGTCTTCGGTTGGGTCTTGGCTGGTCGGAAACTCATGGCTCTTCGCTGATTGTGCCACCAATCACACGCAACACGCGGTCCGGTTCGGCCCCCGGCGGCAATCCGGAAGCTGCCGTGAGGAGGCTCTGAGCGCTCGGGAGGGCCTTCAGGAGCGCCGCGGCCCTCCCGGGGTCCAACTCCGAGAACACGTCGTCCAGGAGCAACACGGGCTTCCAGCCGGCCTCTCGGACGACCGCGTCGACGGCCAACCTCATGGCCAGAGCCAGGGACCGTTGCTCCCCCTGGGAAGCGTGGGTTCGCGCCGGGGAGCCACCGATCATGAGTTCGACTTCATCACGATGGGGTCCCACGGTGGACACTCCCCTCCTCACGTCGAGACGGCGGGCCTCGATCAGCGCATCGGTGAGCGGTCCGTTCCAACTCGAGACGTACTCGGTACCCACTTCGGCTTCGGTGCTGGCCACGCTGTCGTAGGAAGCCCCCAGATGGGGTTGGATCGCCTCGAGAAGGTCGAGTCTCACCTGTTTGAGCGCCTCACCGGTTTCCGCCAACTTCGCGTCCCATACGTCGAGCGTGAACTCGGCATCAGCGTCGAGTCGGCCTCCCGCTGAACGAAGCAGGGCGTTCCTCTGTTTGAGAACGCGATCCAGGTCGGACCTGAGCGAGTCGAGTCGTGGGTGACGGCCCACCAGAGCCTCGTCGAGCCACCGTCGCCTCAAGGCTGGTCCGCCCTTGACCAGAGAAAGATCATCGGGTGAGAAGACAGTCACCCGAATTACACCGAGAAGATCACGGCTTCTCTGAAGTCTTTGCCGGTTGACCTGGATCCGATTGCGTCCGATCCTCGGCAACTCGGCCTCGACCAGCTGCTCTCGCCCGTCGTCGGACTCAACCACGGCTCGAATGACCGCTGAATCCGCCCCCACGGCAATCAACGCGTCGTCGGGAGCACCCCGAAAGCTGCCGATACCGGCCAACCATCCGATGGCCTCGATGAGATTCGACTTTCCCTGACCGTTCTCACCAACGATCACGGTGAGACCATCGGACAGCTCGACCCGTGTCGACCGATGGTTGCGAAAGTCCGTCAGATGGAGTTGCCGGACGAGCAATGTGAGAGGCCCGTCAGCTGACCCGCACCGGCATCAACAAGTACAGGAAATCCTCGTCTTCCACTGATCGCAGAAGCGCTGGCTTGAGCTCGTCGACGGTTTCCAGGGTTACTTCGTCGCCGGGCGCGACCTCGATACCGTCGATGAGGTATTCCGGGTTGAACGCCACCGTGAGGTCTTCGCCCTGGTATCCGGCCTGCATCGATTCGTGGGCCTGACCGACATCCTGGGTGACGGCAACCAATTCGAGACCGTCAGCCGACATCGAAAGGCGGATCGGGGTCGATTCCTGTGCCATCAACCTGACCCTTTTGACAGCATCAAGCAGCGCACCGCGATCGATTGTGAGGCGGTTCGGATGGTTGGTGGGTATCAGACCGCGATAGTTCGGGAAGTCGCCTTCGATGAGCCGAGTGGTGACTGAGACGTTTCCCACCTCGAAGCCCGCCTCCTGCTCACCGAGACGCAGGGTGAGCTCTTCGCTGTCGCCGATGAGACGACTCAGTTCGAGCAGAGACTTGCTGGGAACCAGGACCTTCTGACCATCTCCGAGGATCGAGGTGCCGGCCAGGTCACAAACCGACAGGCGGTACGAGTCGGTGGACACGAGGCGCAGACCATCATCCTCAGCAGCCATGAGCACGCCCGTGAGGATCGGCCTGGCGTCGTCGGACGATGCCGACTTCACGACTTGGCGGAGTGCTTCCTTGAACGCCGCCCCCTCGAGCGTGACCGCGTCTCCGGTCGGAGGGGTCAGCTCCGGAAAATCGTCGGCGGGAATGGTTCGGATGGAGAATTCTGACGGCGGGGCAACGATGCTCATCTCGTCGCCGTCCACCGATATCTCAACCGCGCCCGGCCGCAGTGACCGGACAATGTCGGTGACCAGCTTGGCGGGCACCACAACCACGCCGTCTTCCGCGCCGGCCACCGTCGTCTTGACGGTGATCGTCAGATCAAGATCGCTACCGGTGACGGTGAGCAGATCTCCGACGAGCACCAAGTGGACTCCCGAGAGTACGGGAAGGACCCCGCCCCTGGTGCTCACGGCGCGGCTCGCGGACACGAGAGCGTTCTGCAGGATGTCTCGTTCGCAGCGGAACTTCATTCCCATGGTGCTGTTACTTCTTCCGGTTGTATTTGATCCAAGTAGTAGGAGTTCATAGGGCCTGTGGATTGTGGATCATGGTTAGTCTGGCGTGCAATTACAAGGATTCCGTGTCCCCAGGATTTGCAGCGATGATCACAGGTTCGATCGGGGCCGGGAGGGAGCGGTGGATGGAGGGGCACTTGCCAGGGTGGTGTCCACCGCGAGGAAGCAGGCTTTCCACAACGACGTCTACAGGGTTCATCGTCATCGCGGGTGGTTGAGACGGTGCTGTAGTTCGGTCACCTTGTCGAAAATCTTCTGTCGTTCGCCCATTCGGGCCTCGATCTTGCGGACCGCGTGCATCACCGTGGTGTGATCGCGGTTGCCGAAGGCCTTGCCGATTTCGGGATAGGACAGTTCGGTACTGTTGCGGGTGACGTACATGGCGACTTGCCTCGCGTCGACCAGGGGGCGTTGGCGACTTCCCCCGGTGAGCTGTTCGACGGTGAACCCGAACATGTCGGCGGTGAGATCGATGATTCGCGACGCGGTGACCGGAGGTTTCGCCGATTGGCTGATCAGATCGGCAAGCACCATCGACGCCAGATCCACCGTGAGGGGTTGGTGGGTCAGGTTGGCGAAGGCAGTGACCTTGATCAGCGCTCCTTCGAGCTCCCGGATCGAGTCGGTGATGTTCTCGGCAATGAACGAGAAGACACCGCTGGGAATGTCGAGGGTGTGTGATCCGGCCTTCTTGCGAAGAATGGCCAGCCGGGTTTCGAGGTCCGGTGGCTGGATGTCGGTGATGAGCCCCCACTTGAAGCGGCTCCTGAGACGATCCTCGAGGGTGGGGATGGCGTCCGGTGTGCGATCGGACGACAACACGATCTGCTTATTGTTCTGGTGAAGTTCGTTGAAGGTGTGGAAGAACTCCTCCTGGAGACCGTCCTTGCCTTCCATGAACTGGATGTCGTCCACCAGAAGGACATCGTTTTCGCGATAGCGGCGCTTGAAGTCGGGGAGATTGTTGGTCCGGATGGCCTCCACGAACTCGTTGAGGAAGGTTTCGGTGGAGACGTATCTCACCTTGGCGTCCGGGTAGTGATGAGCGACGTAGTGGGCGATGCCCCTCAGCAGGTGGGTCTTGCCCAAGCCGGAGTCGCCATGGATGAACAGGGGGTTGTAGCTCATGGCCGGCGTTTCGGCCACGGCGAGAGCAGCCGCGTGGGCGAATCGGTTGGACGGGCCGATGACGAAGTGCTCGAAGGTGAACTTCTCGTCGATGCTTTCACGGTTGAGGCTGCTGATGGCGTTCGGACGGTCTTCGCCACGGATGCCCAGGTCGGGTGCCGGAACATCGAACGCGACGTCGTCCCAGTCTGTTTCTATTTCGACCCTGACGCTGCAGGGGCTGTCCGATTCGTCGATGGCGTCCTGCACGAGGCCGAGATAGCGACCTTCGATGCGCTCCTTTTGCAGGCCGTTGGGAACAACGAGGACCAGATCACCCTCATCGAAGGCAACGGCCCGGGCTCCGCTGAAGGTCGTGTTCCAGACCGCATCGCTTACCTGGGCACGTATCGACTCGGAGCAATTCCCCCAGAGTCGACTGGCGTCTTCTGTCTCTCCCACTCGTTTCAATCCTGTCTCCACAAGACTGTCCACAGGTGTGGACTAGTCGGGGTGCAATATTCGAACTTGTTCCGACTCGAAGTGACGATTGTCGACGGATGTCACTCTCACCGGTGGATCGGCGAACGTAGCAGTGCTGTGGAAAGCCGCAACTTGGGAACCGGACACCCCCAATAACTCCAGCTCAGATGGTCTTTCGTAATCTGTAATTACATCTTTGTAAGATCCATTACATGGTTGTCGTTCTCACGGCCATCGGCTGCGGGACCCATCGATTCTCAGGTTGTTCGTTGTATCCCATTGCAACAGGTGGTTGCCGCGGTGTGGATACGACCATACGGTTGTGCGCTGACGTCAACGGTTTCCACAACCTCGAAACCGCATTTTGCCGTGTGCAGTGTCCTGTGCGCGGCCTTCCGGAGGAAGCATGAAGCGCCCTTACCAGCCCAACACCCGCAAGCGGAGCAAGAAGCATGGCTTCCGTTCCCGCATGAGCACCCGTGCCGGCCGTGCCGTTCTTCGTGCTCGCCGCCAGAAGGGTCGAGCACGCCTCTCGGCGTGATTCGCGGCCTTTCCGACCGCCACTCGTTTCAACGACTGAGGTCCGATGGGATCAGGTTCGGTAGAGGTCCGATTCGGATCGTCTGCTATCCGGTTCCGGGCGGTCCGGTGCGTGTTGCGTTTGCCATACCACGCTCAGTGGGTGGTGCGGTGGTCAGGAACCGCATCAGGAGACGGATCAAAGCTGTGCTCGGAGAATTGTCCACCTCAGAACCGGGATCTGTACCCGGCGGCGATTACCTGATTCGGGTGACCGCGCCGATCGATCAGACCGATCACCAAGAGCTGCGATCGACCCTGAGATCACTTCTCGCGACAGGGGTCCCATCGTGAGCCCGCTCGCCCGACTGTTGAAGCGCGGCGTACGCGGATACCAGCGTCTCTTCGCGGGTCGTCCCTCACCGTGCAGGTACGAGCCGTCGTGCTCGACGTACGCGGTGGAGGCCATCGAAATCCATGGCGCCGTCAAGGGCGGCTGGTTCGCCACCAAGAGAATCTGTAGATGCCATCCGTGGGGTGGCCACGGCTGGGACCCAGTGCCTGAAGCCAGGGAGCACCAATGTTCAACCTGATATTCGACAGCATTGCCAGTCTGGTTGCCTGGTTTTACTCGATTTGGCCCTCGTACGGGATGTCGGTTGCGTTCCTCACCCTCGCGGTGATGGTTTTCGTCACTCCGCTGACGCTGAAGAGCACCAAGTCGATGCTGCAGATGCAGCGTCTGCAACCTGAGCTCAAGGCGATTCAGACCCGTTACAAGGACGATCGCCAGAAGATGAACGAGGAGTTGATGGCCTTCTACCAGGCCAACGGAATCAACCCCTTGGGCGGTTGTCTGCCGATGCTGATTCAGATGCCGGTCTTCTTGGTGCTGTTCCGGGTGGTCCGCGGTCTGACCAGAAGGGCCACCGATGTCGGCGATCAGATCGGTTGGACGGCGGGTCATGGACCCGGACTCACAGCCATCACGTCCGGCGAACATGTGTTCGATCCTGACAACGTGAGCCACACGAGTGATCTCTACAAGAGCCTGTCTCAATCACATGAGATGGTCTCGTGGGGCATGGACTTGTCCCGTTCGGCACAAGACGTGATGCGTGACAGCCTGGTCACCGCATTCCCCTTCTTCGTTCTCATCGGTCTGGTGCTGGTCTCGAGCATCTACCAGCAGAAGCAGATCCAGGGACGCAACACCGGGTCGCAGGTCAACCCGCAGCAGCAGATGATCATGAAGATCATGCCCTACATGCTTCCGGTGTTCAGTTTCACCATGCCGGCGGCACTGGTTGTCTATTTCGTCATCTCGAACGTTTACCGGATCGGCCAACAGGCCTACATCACCCATTCGCTCTACAGCGGTGACGACAGCCTCGGGGCCCAGGTGGCCAAGCAACGCAAGATCGACAAGCCCGACGCCGACGGTTCGGCCTCCTCCAAGTCGGGTGGCTCGGTGTCGACGGCGTCCAAGGGAACCCGCCAGAGCGGCAAGAAGGACCTTTCGGCCAAGCGCCTCAAGAGCGAACGGCAGGCCAAGAAGACCGACGACAAGCAGGCGTCCGCCAAGTCAGCGGGCAAGTCCGCCGGCAAGCCGACAGCCAAGAAGCAGCGGGGTTCAGGCAGAGGAAAGCCGGATTCCACCAAACGCTCTGGAAAATCGGCAGACAAGCAGGGTCGTGGGGCCAGACAGGGCGGGACCACGGGCAAGGCGCCCACTCGCGGCAGAGGTGGACGAACCACCGAGCCCGGTAGCCCACAACATCGCAAACGCAAGAAATAGCTGTCGGCAGACGGAGTCGGTGATCGCCGGCCCCGTGGTTCGTGTCGGCACATATTTGTCAGGAGGCAGAGAGTGGAATGGGTTGAAGGAGTTGGAAACTCCGTAGCAGAGGCCACGGAGATGGCCCTTGAGGCACTCGGAGTTCATGAAGACGACGCCGAAGTCGAGGTAGTTAACGACGTCAAGGTCGGGCTTTTCAATCGAGTGAAGGACAAGGCCCGTGTTCGCGTGCGAGTAAAGCCCGCGATACCACGTTCGAAAGACGACAAGCGTCGCAGGCGTGGGCGTTCCGGTGGCGGACAGGGGCGCAGTCAGGGCGGTCAGGGTTCGAAGCAGGGCCAGAAGTCGGGTCAGAAGCCCAAGAAGTCGGGCTCGCAGACCTCCGGTCGCGGCGGCGGCCAGAAACCTTCAAAGCGGGGTTCAGAGACTCGCTCTGGGGGCGAAAGTGCAGGTCATAAGGGTGGACGGGATGGAAATCGCAAACGCAATGGCGGTCAGAAGACCGCCTCGAAGCCAGAGGATGAGAACATGGAATCAATGACACTGTCAGAGCAAGCCGATCTCGCGGAGGCCTTCGTAACCGGGCTTGCCGCCGAGTTCGGTGAGACGGTCACGTTCGAGCGGGTCGACGTCGACGAATCGGAGATTCGTGTGATCGTGAACGGTGACAATCTCGGTCGGATGATCGGTCGTCGGGGAACTACAGCCAATTCGATCGATGAGTTGGTGCGTACCGTTCTCCAGCGGCAGGCCGGCAGTGGCCGTGATGGTCGGGTACGCGTCGACATTGGTGGCGTGGCTGGACGCCGCGAGGAGGCACTGAGGGCTTTCTGCAAGAAGGTGGCCGCCCAGGTACGCGAGACCGGCAAGGAAGTTGCTCTAGAGCCCATGAGGGGATCCGATCGCAAGATCGTTCACGATGCGATGACCGAGGAGGACGGCGTGGACACCACGTCCGAGGGCGAGGACCCGAATCGCCGTGTCGTCGTGGTCCCGGCCGGGAATGACGACTGAGAGCTTCCTGAGGGCCGTCGACGAGGCTTGGCGGCCTGCCAGGGCCGCCGGCGTGATTGGTGGCGCACCAATTCAGGAATTGTTCGATCATGCGGCCGGGTTCATCCCGGCCGCTTTTCGCGTCCACTCCCCCACCGAATGCATCGATGTCGGCACTGGCGCTGGTCTCCCCGGCTTGCTGCTGGCTCATCAGCTGCCATCGAGCCACTGGACTCTCCTGGATTCCAGTGAGCGTCGGTGCGATCTTGCTCGGTCGGCAGTTGTGGCGTCCGGCCTCGGGTCACGTGTGGACGTTGTTCACGCCGATGTTGGCGATTTCGTCTCCGCGGGTGGCGGAAGACGGCGGTTCGACTTCGTGGTGGCTCGGCTGTTCGCCGGGTTTTCCGAGACCGCTGAGTGTTGCATCCCATTGCTGCGGGTCGGTGGGAGCATGGTGGTGTCATGTTCGCGGGACGCGTTGCCCACGTGGGAGTCGACCGATCTGGGTCGTCTCGGCGGGGTGTTTTCTGACTCATGGGTGGTGGACGAGGGTGTGTACGCCAGCGTGGAGGGCGTCGAGGGTCTCGAGGACCGGTTCCCGCGGCGGGCCGCCTCACGCCGCCGGAAACCGTTCCAGGGCTGAAGCGTTTCGTGTTTCACGTGAAACACTCCCCCATCGGTTGAGTGATACCAGGATCAATTGGCGGAGGGTCCTTGTAACCTTCGACGCGTTCAGGAAGTATTGAACGACTGTCCGAAAGGAAGGCCACCTGGTGTCGGCTGCCAAGAAGCAAAGCTCAAAGGCGGGATCACCGCGAATTTTTGCAGTTGCCAATCAGAAGGGAGGGGTTGGCAAGACCACCACCACCGTGAATCTCGGCGCAGCCATGGCCGACTTGGGGCTGAGGGTCCTGGTGGTCGACTTGGATCCCCAGGCCAACGCCAGTACCGGATTGGGTCTCAACACCTCACAACTCGAGAACTCGATGTACGACGTCTTGTTGCAGGGCATGCCCATGGAGGACGTGATCGAACCCGTAGCCGTCAAGAACCTCTTCGTGGCCCCGGCCAGCCTCGATTTGGCCGGCGCCGAGATTGAGTTGGTTCCAGCATTCAGCAGGGAACGCAAACTCAAGGAGGCCATCGCCACGGTTATCGATGACTACGACATCGTCCTCATCGATTGCCCGCCCTCACTGGGATTGCTGACCATCAATGGTCTGACGGCCGCCACCGAGGTCATGGTTCCGATCCAGACCGAATACTACGCACTCGAAGGCGTGGGCCAGTTGATGAGAAACGTCGATCTCGTTCAACGAAATCTCAACCCCGGGCTGGTGGTCAGCACCATCGTCCTGGTGATGTTCGATGCCCGCACCAAGCTTTCCGGAGCCGTGGCCGACGACGTGCGAGAGCATTTCGGCGAGAAAGTGTGTCGGCAGGTGATACCGAGGTCGGTACGACTGAGCGAGGCCCCAAGCTTCGGACAGCCGATCACGGTGTTCGATCCGGTATCACGAGGAGCGATCGCGTATAGAGAACTTGCCAGCGAGATAGTCGACAGGGGAGCAGACCATGGCCCGTCGTAGTGGTTTGGGAAAGGGTCTCAGTTCTCTGATTCCCGCCGATCTCGAAGGGGAGGGCGCGGTCTACCGAGAGATCGATATCGACTCCGTGGTAACCAACCGATTCCAGCCCCGCGAACATTTCGATGAGGAATCGCTGGCATCGCTGGCGGCCTCAATTGCGGAACTCGGGGTCATTCAGCCGATCGTCGTCAGAGACGCGGAGGACGGCGGCTATGAGCTGATAGCGGGGGAGAGGCGCTGGCGGGCGGCGAAGCGAGCCGGGCTTCCTGCCATACCTGCTCTGATACGTGGGGTCGACGACCTCTCGAGTCTTGAGACAGCTGTGGTCGAAAACCTCCACCGCCAGGACCTGAATGCCCTTGAAGAGGCCGCGGCCTACCAGCAACTCATCGAGGATTTCGGGCTCACCCAGGACTCGGTGGCCAAGAGGGTGGGCAGGTCGAGATCAGCGGTGGCCAACGCCATCAGGCTGCTGCAGCTTCCTCCAGCGGTGCAGCAGCTGGTGATCGAGGGGCGTATCTCCGCAGGTCATGCCCGGGCGCTGTTGGCCACCCCCGACCGCGAGCTACAGGAGCAACTGGCATCTCGAATAGTTTCGGAAAACCTCACCGTACGTGATGTTGAAGAACTGTTGAGGCCCGTTGAGGAGCCTGAGCATGACCCCGAGCCTGAGTCGGACTCAGACAACAACAACGGTCGAATGCCCGCACCGGGGGCCGTTCCGGAGCCAGCCGTCCTTGAGTTGGAGGAGTTGCTTTCTGCACGACTCGACACCCGAGTGAAGGTCAAACTCGGCAAGGGACCAGGGAAGCTCATCGTTGATTTTGCTGATTTGAACGATTTGGAGCGCATTTACCGGGTGATAACCCCACCAGGGACGGTGGTTTGACCCCCTAATGTGACGAATGTCACATTAGGGTTAGGGTCAAGCAGTTATCCACCCCACTGGATAACCATGTGGACAACTTTCAATGTCGTGAAGAACGCGACCAGATGTGGTCAGCCCTGAAGCAGGGGATCGGCGCACCAGTCGGTGAGCGCGTTTCTGACTGTGGCCACGATGGCCGCCGCGTTTTCGACCACCAACGGTGGTGGCCCCAGGCGACACCACACGGCCGGCATACGGGTGCCCCGAAGAATCGGTAGCCGAAGTCCCGAGGCCGGCAGATCACAGTCGAGGACACCACCGAGCCCGGATGCACACCGAGTGGCCAGGGCGTGACCCCCTGCCGACTGGAATCCCTCGGTGGCGAAATAGGCAATCGAGAGATCCTCGTTGGCCAGGGTCATGCCGATGAACACATCGCCGTCCCACTCGTTGGCCGCCTTGGCCTGTACGGCCAGATCGGGATGATGAAGTGCCAGTACCTGGGCGCCGTCGACCTTCAGCCGCCTGGCCAGCGAGTCGACAACAGCCGGAAGTCCCCCGGCCTCTCCCAACACCAAGCGACGGCCGGCAATCACACCGGGACGGTTTCGGAGCACCTCGGCCTCGCGAACCTCGGCGACGGTTTTCGACCCGGCGACGCGGCCACGAAGATTGGCCAGGCATCTGACGGTGTCGAGACCGAGAACCCCGTCCGGGGTGAGGCCCTGATTCCTCTGGAAATCGCGAAGGGCCCGCTCGGTGTCAGGACCGAAGATTCCATCGACCCAACCGGCGTCGAACCCCAGAGCGCCGAGCTGCTGCTGCAACTGCATCACATCGTCGCCCCGCGACATTGGAGATCGCAGGTAGAGCATTCGATCACCGAGATGATGA
The DNA here is from genome assembly GCA_024276355.1 of Actinomycetes bacterium. Taxonomy (GTDB): domain Bacteria; phylum Actinomycetota; class Acidimicrobiia; order Acidimicrobiales; family Aldehydirespiratoraceae; genus SZUA-87. The sequence goes on from JAJRXJ010000211.1 coordinate 18,640, forward strand.
TCGGCTTCCACCAGGGCGGCCCAGGTCTGAGGTCCACATATGCCGTCGACGATGATGCCCCGATCCTTCTGAAACTGCTTCACCGACTCGGTGGTGGCCGCATCAAAGACGTCGAGGTCGCCGAGATCGTCGCCGACAACCGCGGCCAGTCGCCGGTGGAGATCGCGGACCGAGGGGCCCAAGTCGCCAATACGAAGCGGCAGACCGGGAGTGGTCAAGATGGGCCAATGGCTGCGATGGACATCAGGTACGGATCGTACCCCGGGAGTGCGGACGCGAAACGACCGACCCGAGGGCCGGCCGTGTCACTTGTGTGGGTCGGTGGCACCGACCCTTGGGGGAGAGCTCTCAGATGAAATCAGCGAGATCGGCCAGTAGCGCCTGCTTGGGCTTGGCACCGACCATCCGCTTCACGGGCTGGCCGTCCTTGAAGAGGATCAGCGTGGGGATACTCATTACCTCGAACCGACGGGCCACTCCCTGAGCCTCATCGACGTTCAACTTGGCGATCCTGATGGATCCGGGATTCTCGGCCGCGATCTCCTCGAGAACCGGAGCGATCATCTTGCATGGCCCGCACCACTCGGCCCAGAAGTCGACCAGCACGGGCTCGGACGAGCCGCTGATCTCTTCATCGAAGGTGGCATCGGAGAGGTGGGTAATTGTCGCGGACATCATTGGTCCTTTCGTGGACAGGCACTTGGGTGCATCGTGATCAACAACACCCGGAGTGTTGTCGCTATTCCTCGACCGACACTACATGTGGCGGATGACACCACCGTGTCGGCCTCGATGTATGGGTTTCAGAGCGGGTTGTTCTCGAGCCAGCGTTCGGCTTCGATTGCCGCCATGCAACCGGAACCGGCAGCGGTGATGGCCTGCCGGTAGTAGTCGTCCTGCACATCTCCGCAGGCGAAGACACCATCAACGTCAGTACGGGTCGAGTCGGCCTTGGTGACCAAGTAGCCGTTTTCCTTCAACTCGAGTTGTCCCTTGAAGAGGTCGGTGTTGGGACGATGCCCGATGGCTATGAACACTCCGGTGACCGGCAGCAATGACTTCTCGCCGGTCTTCGTGTCGGAGAGCCTCAGGCCGGTGATGGAGGTGTCGGCCTCGTAGCTGTCGACCACCGAGTTCCATCGAAACTCGATCTTGGGGTTCTCGAAAGCCCGGTCACGCATGATCTTGGATCCGCGCAACTCGTCGCGCCGGTGGACGATGGTGACCTTGCTGGCAAATCTCGACAGGAATTGGGCTTCTTCGAGAGCGGAATCACCACCGCCGATCACCGCGATCTCCTGATCGCGAAAGAAGAAGCCATCGCAGGTGGCGCAGGTGGACAGGCCGTGCCCGATCAACTCGGCCTCACGGTCGAGCCCGAGCATCAGCGATTGCGCGCCGGTGGAGATGATCACGGTCGATGCCCGGTGGGTGGGCTCCGGAGTGTCGGGATCACCAACCCAAACACCGTAAGGCCTGGACGAGAAGTCGACCTTCGATGCCTTGACGGTCTGGATCTCGGCACCGAACCGCAAGGCCTGACTGCGGAAATTCTGCATGAGCTCCGGACCCAGCACCCCATCGGGAAAGCCGGGATAGTTCTCGACATCAGTGGTGAGCATCAGCTGCCCGCCCGGCTGGTCGCTGGTTGAGCTGGGTTCGCCCTCGAGCACCAGCGGCGACAGGTTGGCCCGGGCCGTGTAGATGGCGGCGGTGAGGCCCGCAGGGCCCGAACCGATGATGATTACCTCGCGTACATCACTCACGATGTCTCCTCAATTTGCGTCCGGTGTTTCAACCATGCTGGACCCAGTGTGATTCCACGCCGGTCAGACGAATGCGTTCACCACGGCGACCACCACGACAGAAGTGATGATGACCAGATCGATCGCACCGGCAAGCAGCAGCTTCCTGGGCGAACCTTCACCCGAGCGCGAACCCCACGCACCCAGACCGAGAATGGTCAGCAGGCTGCCGATGAACAAATGAGCCGACCAGGTGGCGTCGCCGACACCGGAGCCGATCGGCAGATACGCATCGGCCAGTCGCACCATGATGGCGACGGTGAGAATCAGGGCGATGGTGCCGAGCACCAACGCAACCAGACCGTAGACCACGCCGCGAATCACCAACAGCGCGTTGTCGGTGGTGTATCCCTTGACCTTGTCGACAATGTCGACGACCTTGTCGGCGGCCTGTTCGGGCCAGTCGTCGGGGCCTATGGAGATGCCCTTCTTGGTGGATGTCGCCCTACTGGAGCCAGGATCATCGGCCATGGCGAGGGATCCTAGCCCTGCGACCATGTGTCCACCCCACCCAGGCCGGTGGGCTCGGCGACCTTGACCGATGTCAGGGGGTGATCTCGAGCGCCACCACGTTGGAGCAGTCGGGAAGGTCGACCAAGAGGGCCACGGCGTGATCGGCAGCGTCCCTGATGACCAGTACCAACCGGGGGGCACCGTTGAGCTCCACCGTGGCCATGTCGGCGGCGAGGACAGGTGACGACATGTCCAGGTTCGGATGGGGGCCATCGAGGTAGTTGCTGATGGCCTGGTCGCAGGTGGCTGTGATGGCGGCCGTGGCGGCACGGGCGGGCATCGTGCCGGCGGGCGGGACGGTGGAGGAGAGCGCCAAGGTGATTTCGGAAGCCAAGGACGCAAGATCGGGGGCCGGGGAGAGCTGGTCGGGGAGGGGATCGAATCCAACGCTGTCGGGGCCATTCAGCCGCCCGAGGATTCCCGACTTGTAATCGGAAGCCGCAGCCAGGGGATCAGGGGCGACCCCGGCCGCGGGGGTTGCTGAATCGGCCGACGCGGCATCTGCCGATGGAGCCGCCGCGGACTCGAGGGCGGCAGCAGCGGTGGAGGCCGGTGCAAGCTGCGTGAGTTCCTCCGGTTCGGATGAAGAATCGACAGACTCGGCACCGGTCGTGGCGTCGAGCGCCGCGGTTGCCGAATTGCTGCTGGAGCCGCTGTCGAGGTTGATGGCCTTCAACGCCGGGACAGCAAGGGCAATCGCGGCCACTGCGGCCGCCGCCGCCAGGAGCGGCCGCGGAACGCGTCGTCTGCGAACCTCCGCCAGGTCGATGACGTTGCCGCCGACCGGCTCGGCAACATCACCGGCAGCCAACGCGCCGCTGATCAGATCGTCGACCACCGACGCAGGCAAGGGTTCGACATCCTCGGCGACCAGCGATGCGATCCGGGCCAGACTCTCGACCCTCGCCATGAGATCCGGTGATGATTCGACGCGGGAAACCTCGGCCGGTGAGGCCTCGCCGTCGAGGTAGGCCGAGATCAGTTCGTCGTCGGGTGAGAATGCGTCGGTCATGGTTGTGAACTCTGACGATTGCGCGGGGGTGTTTGGTTCCCGGAAATGATGTCGGCGAGCCGGGACCTACCACGAGCGATGCGCGAACGAACGGTACCCGGCGCGATGTCGAGCACTTCGGCAATCTCGGCATAGTCGAGCCCAACGAGGTCTCGCAGCACGACGGCCGCCCTGAATTCGTCGGGGAGAGAAGCGAGGGCGGTGTCGACGTCGATCTTCGCACTCACCGTCTCGGCCGGGTCGCGCGGTGCCAGCGCGGCCACATAGGAATCGTCCGAGCGCGAGTCGGAGATGGTGGGCTGGGGCCGACGCTTGCGACGACGGAGTTCGTCGAGGCAGGCGTTGGTGGTGACCCGGTAGGCCCAAGTGGAGAAACGTGCCCGACCATCGAAGCGGTGAAGGCCCTTGACGATCGCGACCAGCGCCTCCTGGGTGGCGTCGAGGGCGTCGGCATCGTTTCCGGTTATCCGACGACTAATCGAGTGGATCATCGGCTGGTGGGTTCGCAGCAACTGATCGAGCGCGCGAGCGTCGCCATTCTGTGCGGCCGCTATCAGCGTCGGGTCGTCGTCGGAACGGGTGATCCGCGGACACTACCGGATGTGGATCACCCGGTGAGGTGTCTGAATCCGGATACGACCAACTCGATTCCCAGGGCGCCGACGGCGAGGGCGATCGACATGCCAACGATGCGGGGCCAAATCGGGCGGCGGGTCTGCGTGGTGATCGCCGGTGGCCTCGACACACATGGCCTGTCCCAGCGATCCTCGGGACGGAGGCTGAGCCCCTGCATGATCGCACGTTGGAGATCGGCTGGGATTTCGGGGCGCAGCGTGTGGGGATCGGCTGGTGTCTGTTCGAGTCTGGCCACGGCGGTGGCGATGTCGGTGACCCCCAGGTATGGCGGTCGGCCGGTGACGGCCTCGTAGAGAACCGCGGCCAGCGAGAACGTGTCGCTGCGGCCGTCGAGTTGATGGCCCCGGACCTGTTCGGGTGACATGTACTTGGCCGTTCCGATGATGTTGCCGGTGGGGGAGGAGCTGCCGGTGATGCTCACGGCCGTGTCGAAGTCGGTGAGCTTCACCGTGCCGTCGTCGATCATCAAGATGTTGGCCGGCTTGACATCGCGATGCACCAGTCCGGCCCGGTGCATGGCATCGAGCGCGTCCCCAAGATCGATGGCCATGCTGACTGCCACACCAATGGGGAGCGGTCCGGAATCGAGCACCGTGCGCAGGTCGGTGCCCTCGACCCACTCGAGGATCAACGCCTCACAAGGAGAATCCACCCTGTCGAGAATCGCCACAAGATTCGGATGTCGAACTTCGGCCATGGCGGCCCGCACATCCATCGGTGGGTTGGCCAAATCGGTGGTTCGGGTCGGGATCTTGACCGCGACGTGGCGATCGCGGACCTCGTCACGGGCCAACCAGACATCAGCGGTTCCGCCCGAGGAACGTTTCTCGACGAGCCGATACCGGTCGGCGATCAGCAGTCCACTGGTCAATCCACCCACGTGACGGACCGTAGTGTGACCAAGCTGTTGAATGCGCCGGGATCAGGCGGGGAGTTGCAGGGCGAATCCCATCACCCGGGGCCCGCCGTGGGTGCCGATCACAGCACCGATCTTCTCGACACGGTCGATCTCATGGGGAATCGACCCGTCGAGCATGGCGAGGAAGTCGTCGATGTCGGGGGCTTCACCGTGCATGACCGAGAGACTGTCCACCGCGGGATACTCGGCAAGCTTGTCTCGAAGCCAGGCCAGCGACTTGCGGCGGGTGCGCTGCTTGGCAGCTTCCTCGACCTCGCCGGTGGAAATGTCGATGATGGGCTTGATGGAAAGCATCGACCCGAGAAAGGCCTGGGCTCCACCGATGCGTCCACCCTTCTTGAGATTGTCGAGAGTGTCGAGGGCACCGAAAACACGGGTGCGTTCGCGCATTGATTCCACAGCAGCGACGATCGAGTCGGCCTCGGAACCATCGGCTGCCATGCGAGCTGCGGCAAGGACCATTGTCCCGAGGCCGGCGGTGATGGAGCGACTGTCGATGACACGGATGTCGGCGTCGACAGACTCGGCGGCGGTGCAGGCGGATTGCATGGTGGCCGACAGCCCCGCCGAGAGGTTGATGCACACGATTGAGTCGGCGCCGGCCTCGAGTTGGGCTTCGAAGGCCTGGGCGAATCGACCAGGCGACGGAGCGGATGTCTCGGGAAGGTCTTCGGATGTCTCGAGGCGCCTGTAGAACTCCTCGACCGAAAGCTGCTCACGGTCGATGAATTCCTCATCGCCGAATCTGATCGACAACGGTACGACTTCAATGCCGAGCGTCTCCACTTCGGTGCCGCGCAGATCGCACGCACTGTCGGTGACAATTCTTACGGTCACGATTCCCCCTCCTGTGTGTCGGCCATCGATTCGTCGTTGTCGGTGGTCGACTCGCTGAAACTATCAGCGGATCGGTTGCGTCTCACGCGAAGGATGGTGCGAGCCCACCAGGAGAGCAGTATCGCCAGGGAGATTATCGAGATCGTCAGGCCCAACCCGGAGATCGCGGTCGACCTCACGTTGAGTGTTCCGCGCGCCAGTTCGATGCGACCGTCGGGCGAGCTCAGCGTGGCGGTGACTCTCGCGTCGCCGGATGTGGGGGCCTGGACCCGAACGGTGATCTGGTTGTCGCCGGGGAGGAGACGAAGAACCTTGTGCTCACCATCGGGGAATCGGAGCTTCTCGGAACGAAGGAACAGGTCGACCGTGACCGGCAAGGTCTGCTCATTGCGGATGACAAGCGGAAGGTCGGCGGAACGCGACGCGAGGGTGACACGATCACCCTCGATCACCTCGATTCCCTGCGTGCCGGCATCTATCGCATCGAGCACCTTGGCCGTGTACTTCGACATTCCGACTGGTTGAAGGCTGCTTGACGATGCGACTTGGAGGAGATGCTTGAGCGGGGCGATCGGCGCCTCGTTGTCGGGGACCATCGACTCATAGGACTCGATCGCCGACTTGGTGAACTCGAGGTCGGCTGCTGCCTCGGAGTAGTCGGGCGCCGTGATCGGCTCGAGTGTGGCCCGCGTGACTGCTCCGGTTGTGGTTCTGTCGACTTGCTCGTGAAGGGCGTCGCCGAGCGTCACCGGTGTCAGATTGGGTGTGGCCGCGATCCCCTCGAACAGAACGTCGAGGGCCACCGGATCGAGGAAGGTGGCATCGATCACGATCACACCGTCGGATCGGAGATTCGCGGCCTGCAGGGCCAGCTCCACAACGGCGTGCTGGCCGGACAGCTCTGGATCGGGGCCGCTCAGTGTCGCCATCAGGGGGCTGTCGAGCACCAGAGCGTTCATCTCGACACCATTTCCATCGAGGATGGAGACGGGCCTGCTGCGGTTGCGGGCGTTCGGGGATACCTGATCGGGGCTTACCACCACGCCGGTCGCGCCGGCCGAGCGAAGCAGCGAGAGGGTCTGGGGGGTGCCGTCGGAATCGAGTCTCACCACACCTGACGGTGATTCGTGAAGAAGGGCGTCGACCGACCGCCGACCGGACGCGTAGTGAGATATGACGATGTCGGATTCGTCCGACGATCGCCAAGCCTCTTCGTCGAGATCGACCCATGGTTCGAGTAGAAGTTCGCGGCCGGCCAAGGCTTTCCCGACCTCGGAGTCGGCCAACGGTTTCGTCGTGGTATCGAGCGCCTCGAGGGTTTCGGCGTTGATGCGTACGGCGACCGGCAGGTTGGATCGTGCCGACAGGAAATCGGTGGCGGCACTGATCGATTCATCGTTGGTCGAGACATCCAGATCGGTGTCGGTGGCCAAGGGCTGTCGCATGTCGTAGATCACCGCGACCCCGAGATCGTGTGTCGGCACGGGAGGGTCGGGCGCCACCAGGAAATGGGTGATGAGAGTGTCGAGCACGACATCTTGCGACATCAGGTTGATCACGACCGTGAGGGCTCCGGGGTCGCGCCGCAGCAGCAAGCCGATCTCTTCGTCGGGCATCACGACCGACACAACCTCGCCGGAACCGACCCGGGCGGCATCCAGATCGGTGATCTCGAAATCCGCCACCAGACCGGACTCGAGAACCGGTTGCCTCAGGGTGGCGATCACCTGGTCGCGGGTGGTGACGGGGGCGAGGACCTTCACGGTGAGGCGGGCGTCGGCGGGCGCCCCGGTGATTCTCAGGTCGACCGCGGCCGGGGTGGAACCAATCCAGGTGGTCTGGGCGATCAGATCGAGGCGCCCGCTGTTCTGGGCCGTGGCGGAGCTCTTCGCGAACCCGACAATCATGAGCGCGGCGAGGGCGATGCCCGCCATGCGGGTCACGAGGTGTGGATTGGGTGCGGACGGAGTCACCGCAGCTGTCTTTGCAACACGGTCAGGCGGGTTGGCTCGGATCGGAATCCGAGTCTTTGGTAGAGCTCAAGGGCCCGGGTGTTGCTCTCCTGGGTGTTGACCCAGGCGACCGACACCCGGTTTCGCTTGAGCCAACGAAGTGAATCGTTGACCAGTGCGGATCCGATTCCCGAACCCTGATGATCCGGTCGCACGGCCAAGCGTTGCAGGTATCCGTTGCGCCCGGCCCGCCCTGTGATCGCGTAACCGACGATCTCTCCGGTTCGCGCCACCCGCAGGCGGCTGACCGGGGTGGCGGTAAGGGCCTCCTGGAGGCCGCTTTGATCAAGGTGCCAAAATGGATCAAATGCCGTTTCGTCGAGGTCAAGAATGGATTCGTGGTCGCGGTTCCCGGATCGGCGAATCCGGACGGATCCGCGTCGGCGGCGGGGTATCGGGACATTGAGATCCCGACTCAACAGATGGAGATGCTCGCGGTCCATGAACCCGTCGAGATGCATGGCCTGGCATTCACCGGCCCCGACCGCCCCGGTGATCACTTTGTTGAAGCCGTCGGCAACCAGCTTCGCGCGAGCGGCTGACAGGGCACCTCGATCGAGGGTGGATGCCGGCGACAACGGGACCAGATAGGCCACCTCGGGATCACCGCGCCAAGGCCCACAGCGGAATCTTGCGTCGCCCACGTGTATCGAATACAGCACCATGATCAATGCAACGATACGCCGGTGCGGTCCAGGGGTACGATCCGCCCGTGCTGTTGGTGGTTACCGATGATCTGTTTCTCGACCACGACTCTGGTCCGTCGCATCCCGAGCGACCGAGTCGTCTCACCGCCGCGCTCGACGGAATCAGGCTGGCCGATGCCGTCGAGGCAGTCGAGATGGTGTCACCGAGGGCCGCCGACGAAGGCGAGATAACCAGTGTCCACAGCCGGGCCCTCTACGACAGGATTCGTCGGCTTTCCGGGGACGGAGGCGGAAGGGTGGATGCCGACACCGCTGTCGGCCCCTCGAGTTTCGAAGCGGCTCGTAGGGCAGCCGGAGCAGTGCTGACCGCCACGGAGCGACTCGGCCAACCGGGTTCGGGGCACAGCGCTGCGTATTGCATTGTCAGGCCGCCGGGTCACCACGCCACACCCGACAGGGCCATGGGATTCTGCCTGTTCAATTCGGTGGCCGTGGCGGCCAGGGCATTGGTCGGGGCGGGCCGGCGTGTGGCGATAGTCGACTTCGATGCCCACCACGGCAACGGTACACAGGAGGCGTTCATAGACGACCCACGCGTGCTCTATGCCTCGATCCACCAATCACCCCTGTATCCGGGCAGCGGCGGTATCTCCGAGGTCGGAGTCGGGGAGGCGAAGGGTTTCACGGTCAACGTTCCGCTGCCGCCCGAGGCCACCGGAGATGTGGCGCTCATGGCGCTCGACGAGGCGATCGGGCCTGCCGTTCAGTCGTTTCGACCCGACTGGCTGTTGATCTCGGCCGGGTTCGACGGCCACCGAAATGACCCACTGACCCAGCTTCGATATTCATCCGGCGACGTGGCCGACCTCATGGCCCGGTTGGTGACCATGGCTCCACCGGGTCGGGTCATCACGGTGCTGGAGGGCGGATACGACCTCGACGCGGTTCGTGATTCATCCGCCGCCACCATCGGTGTTCTGGTCGGACAAAGCTGTCGACCCGAGCCCTCGACCTCGGGAGGGCCCGGTCGCGAGGCGGTCGAGGCGGTTCGTCGCCTGCGTCGTGAGGAAATGGGCCTCGATGCCTGAACCCGATCTGAGCCCGGCCCTGGAGGCGAGCCTCGATTGTGCCGCCGCGGTCGCCGAAAGGTTTGCCGAGGCCGGCTATCACTTCTATTTCGTGGGGGGAGTCGTTCGCGACAGCCTCATCGGTCGGGATCGCGTCGAGAACGATCTTGATGTCACCACCGAGGCTCGTCCCGACAAGATCAAGGAACTCGTATCGCCATTGGCGGAGGCGGTATGGAGTCAGGGCGAACGCTTCGGCACCATCGGCTGCTCCATTGATGGTCACATCTTCGAGATAACTACCCACCGCGCCGAGCGTTACGAACCCGGATCCAGAAAACCGGTCGTGGCTTTCGGAGATCGACTCGACGAGGACCTCTCACGACGCGATTTCACCGTCAACGCAATGGCGGTAGACGTGATCGAACGCCGACTCATCGACCTCTTCGGTGGTGCCTCCGACCTACGAGATGGGGTTCTGCGCACCCCACTCGATCCCGAGACCAGTTTCTCCGACGACCCGCTCAGGATGTTGCGTGCGGCGCGATTTGCGGCCGGATACGGGTTGGTGCCGGTACCCGAGTTGGTAGCGGCGATCGTGTCGATGTCCGACCGCCTCGACATCGTGTCGGCCGAACGAATCCGCGATGAGCTGCAAAAGACCCTGATGCTTCCCGACGTGACGGTCGGGCTGGAGATGCTGCGATCCACCGGGTTGATGGCCAGAATCATTCCTGAGCTGGCCGATGAGACCGAGGCTCGACTGGCCCTGCGAGCGGCCCGTGTCGCGGCAGTCGCGCGCGAGCCCGCCCACAGATGGGCCGCCCTGCTGCCGGATCGCGACACGGCACGCGTTCGACTGCGGGGGCTGAGGGCCTCGGGGGCTCTCGTGTCGAGCGTCGACCTGCTCATCAGGATCGCCGACAGGATCGACTCGCTCGCCGATGTCGACGATGCCGAGGTTCGACGGATGGCAGCGACGTGTGGTCGGGCGGGGGCCAGGCTCGAGGATGTGGTCGACTGGAAGCGCCGGGTCGGGAGGGTCACTTCGGAGCCCAGCGACATTCTCGACACGATCGAGTCGACCCTCGAGCGCCTTCGTCTCACGGAAACCGATCTCGAACACCCCTCGGCGGGGCTCGACGGAAACGAGATCTGCGCGGTACTGGGCATTGAACCCGGCGTCGATGTGGGTCGGGCCATGGCATGGCTTCGCGACATCCGGTTCGCCGAGGGAATTGTTCCGCCGGCGGAGTTGAAGCGACGACTGCGTGATTGGTGGAACTCGGCCTGAACGGTCGGGTCAGGCGCCAACCTTGCGGGCCCTGACCACCAGCGATGTTGGAGTGGGTCCGCCGGTGTGGAGCTCGAGAAGGATGTCGACGCTGAAATTGGCGCGACCCAGCGAAGTGACCACTGTCTCCGCGGTGTGAACCCAATGCTCACCAACCGGGCCGGTGTCGAGCCAGGATCTGCAGTTGAGGCGTGGGTTGTGTGGGTCGGCGCACAACAACGCCGGGTGGGGGAGTGAGATCACGATGTGGCCGCCCGGACGCAACACCCGATGGGCCTGGCGAAACACCCGGTCCAGGTCGGAACAGAATGCGAGCGCCTGAACAGACACGACGAGATCGGCCTGATCGGCTCTGATGAATGCCAGTTCGGCCGGACCGGCCTGGTGGAACTCGACGGTGACGTCATGGCTGTTGGCCAGGTTGCGGGCCATGTTGATCTGGGCGACGTCGGGGTCGACGGCCACCACTCGTGCCCCCCTGACGGCCAGGCCGACCGCGGTGTGGCCCGCACCGCATCCGAGCTCGAGAATACGTCGATCATCGATCTCGCCGAGCAGACGACGATCCAGTTCGCTTCCGGAACCCTGAGCGAACTCCACGTGGTCGAGCGGTCGAACGGAGTCGGGTCCGCGGGTGTCGTATATGGCCATGGAGTCAGTCTGGCCCGGTGTGCCCCCGGTCGGGTGGAGCCCGCGGCCCGCCCGACTTGGCCTACCATCCTCGCAATGATTTCCGAAGCCATCGGAGAGCCCCGCCGAAGGGCGGCACCGGTCGACTATCGGCTCGCGCGCGCGGCAACACTGCAGGCTTGGCGCGATGGCGACCTCACCAGGGCACAGATATGCGACGCTCAACCCGAGCTCTGTCGCAACGCAGAGTTCTGCGGCACCCTCACCGAGCGCGAGTGCCCGGTGTGCGAGGAGACCATGTTGGTCGAGGTCACATACGTTTTCGGGCCCCGCCTGCCCAAACACGGGCGGTGTGTCACCTCGGCCAAGGAGATGCGCCGAATCGAGGACCGGTCGGGCACGTTCAGGGGTTACGTCGTCGAGGTGTGCAACGGTTGCGGATGGAACCATCTGGCGCGCTCCCGGGCCATCGGGGGTTCCTGAACAGCTGCCTGTTGAGTTCGGGCCGGCCATCCAATTAGACTCCGACCACCGCCGGCAGCCTCTGTGCGCTGGACGGGAAAGGACATTTCAATGACCAGGCTCACTGTTCCGGTGATCGGTGCCCGCAAGGTCGCCAACGGCGATGATCCTCTGGTGATGGTCACTGCGTACGACGCCCCCGGTGCCAGGATTGCCAGCGAGTCCGGCGCCGATCTGATCCTCGTGGGCGACAGTCTGGCCATGGTGGTGCTCGGCTACGACGACACACTGCAGGTGACGATCGACGACATGGCCCACCACGTGGGTGCCGTCGCCCGGGCCAAACCCGAGTCGCTGATCGTCGGCGACATGCCGTGGATGAGTTTCCACGTGTCGCCGGAAGAGACGGTTCGCAACGCGGCAAAGTTGGTTCGCGCGGGTGCCCAGGCGGTGAAACTCGAAGGCGGCCGCAAGCGTCTGCCGATGATCGAGCGTCTGATAGCCGCGGAGATTCCGGTCATGGGACACATCGGGCTCACCCCCCAGTCGGTCAACGCCATGGGAGGGTTCAAGGTCCAGGGAAAGCAGGCCGAGGCGGCCCGGAAGTTGGTTCAGGCGGCCAAGTCGTTGGCTCACGCCGGGTGCTTCGCGATCGTGCTCGAGGGTGTCCCCGTGAAGGTGGCTGAAATGGTCACCGATGCGATCGACGTGCCCACCATCGGGATCGGGGCCGGCCCCCACTGCGACGGACAGGTCCTCGTCTACCACGACATTCTCGGCATTGAAGACCGATTCGTGCCGAAGTTCGTCAGGCGCTACGCCGATTTGAAGGGCGAATCGGTCGATGCCATGAGCCGGTTCGCGGCCGATGTGAGATCGGGCGCTTTCCCCAACGACGACGAGGCCTACCATCTGTCCGATGAGCAGGCCGACGCCTTGGGGCTCTACGGCTCGGCCGGCTGAACCGAATCGGCGCGGCCGCCACTAATCTGATCGGATGGCCAGGCACCAGCGTCTTCGCGCGGTCGGCGCATCGCTGGCGTCGCTTCAACGCAACATGACCGCCCACCACACGATGTTGCTGGCCAGCGGTGTGGCTTTTTCGTGCGTCATCGGGCTGATCCCGGCCCTGCTGGCCATAGTGGCCGTGTATGGACTGGTCGCAAGCCCTGCCGACGTTGAATCCAACCTCGACCCACTGGTGCAGGCCCTGCCGCCTGACGCTGCCAACCTCGTGATCGATCAACTCCAGAACGTGACCGCGGTCGGAAAGGCCGAGATCACCGTCGGGTTGATTCTGGGTCTGATCGGAGCTGCGTGGGCCACATCCAGCGCCATGAACTCCATTGTGATGTCGATCAGGCTGGCCCACGAGATGCCCAGTCCCCACGGGTGGCTTCGCGGTCGAATCTTTGCGTTGAAGCTGAGTCTCATCGGTGTGGTGGCCACCGCCGCCATGATCTGGCTGGTGGTTGTGTTGCCTCCGTTTCTCGACCAGGTGAATCTCGGCGGCGAGGCGGAGTGGGCTCTGACGATCGGTCGATGGCCCCTCGTGGTGGCCACCTCAGTGGCCGCTCTCGCTTTGCTGTATCGGGCCGTGGTCGGGCATAGAAGCGGTCCGTATCACTTCGTGAGTGCGGGATCTCTGGTCGGAACCGCCATCTGGGTTCTCGTCACCTTGGCACTGAGTCTGGTCTACGACCATGTCGACCGGGTCGAGTCGACTCTCGGCTCGCTCGGTGCCGTGGCTGCTCTCATGGGTTGGCTCTACCTGTCGGCACTGGCCGCCCTGATCGGCGCCGAAATCGATGGTGAGCGCCATCGCTCCGCCGATGGGGTTCCCGGCGACCAGCCCTGATCTCCCCCGGTCACCCTCTCGGCGGCCGGTCGTGGGAGGATCGGTGCATGACCGACAACGACCTGGCTTTCTCCGCTGCCCCGAGCGTCACCACCGAACTGCCCGGACCCTTGGCTCGCGACCTGATCGATCGCGACAAGCGGGTGGTGAGCCCGGCTCTGGGACGGGTCTACCCACTGGTGGTGAAGCGGGCTGCCGGAATGTACGTGGAGGATCTCGACGGCAATCGGTTTCTTGATCTCAACGCGGGCATCGCGGTGGCGGCGACCGGACATTGCCACCCCGACGTGGTCGGCGCCATCGAGACCCAGTCCCGGTCGTACCTCCACTACTGCTCGAGCGACTTTCACGTTCCGGTTTACACCGAGGTGTGTGAGCGTCTGGCGGAGATGTCTCCGATGTCGGACCAGGTGAAGGTGTATCTGGGCAACTCGGGCACGGAGGCGGTCGAGGCCGCTCTGAAGCTCGCGAGGTATGCCACCGGCCGGCCCAACGTGATCGCGTTCCATGGTTCGTTCCACGGTCGCACCGCCGGCAGCCTCTCCCTCACTGCCAGCAAGGGGAAGTACAGGTCGGGGTTCGGAGCTCCGATGCCGGGTGTCCATCACGCTCCCTACGCCGGGGCCGATGGCCTCACCGGTGCGGCCTGGATCGAGTCGGTCCTGTTCCGTCATGTCACCGAACCCGGCGATGTGGCCGCGATCGTGGTCGAGCCCCTCCAGGGAGAGGGGGGATACATAGTCCCTCCGGATGGCTGGCTGGCAGATCTGCGGGCGTTGTGTGATCGCTACGGAATCCTCTTGGTGGCCGACGAGGTTCAGTCCGGGATCGGGCGTACCGGAACGATGTGGGCCATTGATCCGTCGGGTGTCGAACCGGACCTCATGTGTGTCGGCAAGGGCCTGGCGAGCGGACTGCCACTGTCGGCGCTCGTGACCCGCGATCGCTACTGCACCTGGGGTCCGGGTAAACACGGTTCCACCTTCGGTGGAAATCCGGTGGCCTGTGCGGCGGCGGTCGTCACCCTCGATCTGGTGGCTGAGTCACTCACGGCCAACGCGGCCGCGGTCGGCGATCACTTCATGGAGAGGCTTCGTGATCTGGCGTCGCGGCAGGCGCTCATCACCGACGTGCGCGGTCGCGGGCTGATGATCGGGGTTGAGTTCATCGATGGCGACACCGCCAAGGCCGTTGAGCAGGCCGCGTTTCGCGAGGGGCTGCTCGTGCTTACCTGTGGCGAGCGGACGGTGAGGATCGCTCCTCCGCTGGTGATCGATCAGCAGCAGGCCGATGTGGGAGCCGATCTTTTCGACCGGGCTTGCCGGAGGGTGGTCGGGCGTCTGTGAGCTTTCGGGTGGGTCAACTCTGGCCCATCCCCAGAAGTTCCTTCACCGTGCGCACTGCCGAAACGGCCGTGGGGGCGTAGCCATCGGCACCGATCTGGTCGGCGTACTCTTGGGTCACCGGTGCGCCACCGACGATGATCTTCGTGTCGCCACGGACTCCCGCAGCGTCGATGGCATCGATGGTGGTGGCCAGCTCGGCCATGGTCGTGGTGAGAAACGCGCTCAGGCCAACAGCGTCGGGCTGGTGTTCGGTGATGGCTTCGACGAACCTGTCGGCGGGAACATTGATGCCCAGGTCGATCACCTCGAACCCGGCTCCTTCCAGCATCACGTCGCAGAGATTCTTGCCGATGTCGTGGATGTCGCCGGCGATCGTGCCCATCACGAACACTCCGATTCGCGAAGATGCCGCGTCGGCCAGAAGAGGCCTGAGAATGTTCATGCACGCCTGCATGGCCCGGGCGGAAATCAGCATTTCTGGCAGGAAGATCTCACCGCTCTCGAAAAGGTTCCCCACCTCTTCGAGTGACGGGATCATGGCGTCGAACAGGAGCGAGAGTGGTTGGAGGCCGGCGGCGAGGCCGGCCCTTGTCGAGTCGATGGCGCTGTCGGCATCGCCCGAGAGGACCGAGTCGTAGAGCGCGTCGAGCAATTCGTCGTCGGCGGGGTTGGCGGTGGTGTCGTCGGTCATCCGTGGTCCTTGATCAACTGACTCAGTGTCGGTGTTCGACCACGGCGTCGACCATGGCCAGAATGTTCTCGGCTGGAACATCGTCCATCACCGTGTGGACTGATGCCAGCATGTAGCCGCCTCCGGGGCCGAGGATGTCGATCACTCTCCGCACCTCCGCCCGGACCTCGGTCGGGGTGCCATGGGGAAGAATTCGTTGTGTGTCGATCGCTCCACAGAACACGATCTTCGATCCGTAGCGATCCCGCAGCGCTCGGAGGTCGGCCATTTTTCCGGCCGAGGTCTGTATCGGATTGAGGATGTCGATTCCCATGTCGACGAAATCGTCGATGAGGGGGAAGACATCACCGTCGGTGTGGAACATGAGCTTGGCGTCGGTGCGGGCCTTGATGAACTCGATCCAGTCGGCGTGGATCGGTTTGAGCACCTGTCGGTACATGTCGGGTGACATGAGCAGGCTCTGCTGGGTGCCCAGGTCGTCGCCGATCTTGATGATGTCGACGTTGGGGCCGAGCTCGGCGAGAAAGTTGGCCATCAACTGCTTGCAGACGTCCTGGAGTTTCCACAGGAGGGTTTCGGCGAACTCCGGGTAGAGGGCCATGTTCATCAGGAAGGTGTCCATTCCCTGCATGGCGAAGGCCCTCTCGAGCGGGAACAGCAGCCAAGGTGTGGCCACGATGGCGAAACGGTTGTCCTCGGCGAGTGCCCGGGCCTGGTCAGCCACGTGTGATACCCGGGTGGGGTCGTCCATGTCCGGCCAGGGATGGGCGTCGATCTCCTCGATGGTCGTGGCCGTGGCCAGCGGATGAACCATCGGGAACCATTGGCCCGGTTTGATCTCGGAGGCCCCCGAACCCCACGAGTCGATGTAGTCGGAGTGGGGTGGGCGATTGCGGTTACGGGCGAGGGTGTCGGCGGGTTCGAGGTCGAGTACCCCGCGCACGTCGGAGTGGAGGCGCCGCATGGTGGCTTCGTCGATGGCCGCGGTGCCGAGTTCGGGCCAGTCGTAGAGGTAGTTGTCGGGGGCTTCGATGCCCAGGCTGGCCTTGAGGGCCTTGTAGGGCGTCATCTTGATGCCAGTGGCGTTGCTGAC
Organism: Actinomycetes bacterium; assembly: GCA_024276355.1. Classification (GTDB taxonomy): domain Bacteria; phylum Actinomycetota; class Acidimicrobiia; order Acidimicrobiales; family Aldehydirespiratoraceae; genus SZUA-87. The sequence continues at coordinate 35,462 of JAJRXJ010000211.1, forward strand.
CCCGAGCATGATCGGCACCCGGTCAGGTTCCTGATGGTCGAGGGCCATCAACACGCGTTCCCGTGACGAGATGGTGGAGTCCATATCCACTGCTTCTATGACCTCGCAGGCCTCTATGGCAAGCCCAAGAGGTCATAGAAGCAAAATGTCACACCCGTGTGTCACTGTGGCCACATGCCGTTCTCGCCTGTAGCCTTTGCGAGTCCCCTCACCAGGGGGCGCCGCCATCGGATCCTCCGATGGTTGACAACCGAAAACCCCTGCCCCGGGATAGGGGCCCCGGAAGCCCCGGGTCCACAGGAGGTGAGCTCGTGAAGCGAGCATACGAATTGATGATCATCATTGATCGCGACATACCGGATGCCGATGTCGCCGACGTGATGACGCGAACCGAAGGGATGGTCACCGAAGAGGGTGGCACCATCGCCTCGACCGACAACTGGGGTCGTCGCCGGTTCGCGTATGAGATCAACCACAAGTCCGAAGGCACCTACGTGGTGTGGGAGATTGTCACCGAGACAGCAGGCCTCCCCGTCACCGAGCGCCAGCTACGTCTCGCGGACGACATTGTCCGCCACAAGCTGTTCCGTCTTCCCGAGAAAGAGGCCGCTCGTCGTGGCCTGCTCGGTGAGGCAACGCCGGTCGAGGCCGGCTGACCCGGAGGTATCCAAATGGCATTCGACAACACCGTCACAGTCGTGGGCAACGTCACACGCGATCCGGAATTGCGGTTCACGCAAGGAGGGATGGCCATCGCCACCTTCGGCGTGGCGTGGAACAAGAAGAAGCAGGATGGTGAAGAAGAGGTTTCGTTCTTCGATGTCACCTGTTTCCGAAAGCTCGCCGAGAACGTGGCCGAGTCGATCACCAAAGGTATGAAGGTGATCGTCTACGGGAATCTTCGCTACCACGCCTGGGATGGAAACGACGGCCAACGTCGTTCCAAGGTGGAGATCGTTGCCGACGATGTCGCTCCGAGCCTGAGATGGGCCAGCGCCCAGGTCACTCGCAATGAGTACCAGGGTGGCGGTTCCGCCCAGGGTGGCGGCTACCAGCAGGCCCCGCGTGATGCCGGCGACCG
>JAJRXJ010000212.1 GCA_024276355.1 Actinomycetes bacterium
CAGGGCGTGGCCGGTCCGAAGGAAGTCATCGATGCCTTTCGAGCCCGTATCAATGCTCGGCTGATGCTGCTCCCGCCCCACGATCCGCAGTTCCGTCGCAATCGTGAGCGAGTCAACCGCGACGGCGAACGCGAAAACATCAAGGTCAACTGGGATCTCGGCTTCCCCGAGGAAGAAACACAGCGGTGATCCCGTCGGGGTCGATCGGCTCTGGCTCGTGAGCCTGCCTGATCAACTTCGCGGCCCGTCCGGTCAGCACGTTGCGGTGACCGTGGGCGGAGACGACCAGAACGACCCGCGGTTCCTCAACCGCGAGTTGAGCTGGCTGGCCTTCAACGCCCGAGTTCTGCAACTGGCCGAGGATCCCCACACCCCGCTGCTCGAGCGTCTCGGTTTTCTGGCGATCTTCTCGAGCAACCTCGATGAGTTCTTTCAGGTGCGGGTGGCCGGTCTCCACGATCAGGTTGCTGCCGGAATCAGCCGCCGAACCATCGATGGTCGCTCACCGGCCGAACAACTGGTCGAGATACGCAATGCCGTCGAGAAGCTCCTGGCCCGACACGAGTCGTGTCTGCGCGACACCGTCGTCCCGGAACTCGCGGCACATTCCATCGAACTGCTCGACTGGGATCAACTCGAACCATCGGAGAGGGACGGCCTGTCTGTGCGCTTTCGCCAGCGCATGTTCCCGGTTCTCACTCCTCTGGCGGTGGATCCGGGCCATCCGTTCCCCTACATCTCCGACCTGTCGCTCAACCTCGCGGTCCGGCTCAGTGATTCGTCCGACGGGCGTCGCCTGTTCGCTCGTGTGAAGGTGCCGCCTTCGCTCGATCGGTGGGTGCGGGTCGATGACCGCGCCCGGTTCGTTCCGATCGAACAGGTCATTGCCGCCCACCTCGACCAGCTCTTTCCCGGCACCAAGGTCCTCGAGTGCCACGCGTTCCGGGTCACGAGAAATGCCGACCTCACCCTCGAGGAGGAAGAGGCCGACGACCTGCTGGCAATGGTCGAGATGGAGCTGCGTCGACGCCGGTTCGGGCGGGCCGCGAGGCTCGAGGTGGCCGCGGACATTTCCGAGGAGGTACTCGACCTCCTCGTGCGCGAGCTCGACGTGGGAGTGGCCGATGTCTACCGCAGTTCGATTCCTCTGGAACCGCGTTCGCTGTCGGCGATCGCGGCGCTTGATCGTCCCGATCTTCGATGGCCTGAGTGGCGCGGCATCACCGAGCCGGCCCTCGCTTCCGACGACGAACCGGTCGACTTCTTCGAGGTGCTCCGCAAGGGCGACGTCCTGGTCCACCACCCCTACGTCTCGTTCGGTAGCTCGGTGGTTGAGTTCATCCATCAGGCATCGATCGATCCCGACGTACTGGCCATCAAGCTCACGCTTTACCGCACCAGCGGCGACAGCCCGATCATCGACTCGCTGATCGCGGCGGCCGAGCGAGGCAAGCAGGTGGCCGTTCTCGTCGAACTCAAGGCTCGTTTCGACGAGGCCGCCAACATCAGTTGGGCGAAGCGAATGGAGCGGGCCGGCGTCCACGTTGCCTACGGACTGGTTGGCCTCAAGATCCACACCAAAGTGGCCATGGTGGTGCGCGAGGAGGCCGACGGTATCCACCGTTACTGCCACGTGGGTACGGGCAACTACAACCATCACACCGCCAAGGTCTACGAGGACATCGGGTTGCTCACAGCGTCACCGGAGCTGGGTTCCGACCTCTCCGATCTTTTCAACTCGCTCACCGGGTATGGCCGATCGATCGACTTTCAGCGATTGCTGGTCGCCCCCGAACAACTCCGTGAACGGTTGTGCAAGCTCATCGATGCCGAGGTCGAGTCCGGCCGCGGCCGAATGATCATGAAGATGAACAGCCTTGTCGACAAGGCCATGATCGAAAAGCTCTACGAGGCATCGGCCGCCGGAGTGGAAATCGACCTCATCGTGAGGGGAATCTGCTGTCTCCGGCCGGGAGTCGCGGGGCTGTCCGACCGAATCCGTGTGCGGTCGATCATCGGGCGTTATCTCGAACACTCTCGCATTTTCCACTTCGCCAACGCGGCCGGGATCGGCAAGTCCCGGACCTTCATCGGTTCCGCCGACCTGATGAACCGCAATCTCGATCGTCGTGTCGAAGCGCTGGTGAGTGTCGAGGATCCCGTGCTCGTGGGCCGACTTCTCGAGTTCTGTGAGATCGAACTCACCGACGATCGGTTGGCCTGGACACTCGACGGGGCCGGCACCTGGACCAAGCGTCACGGACCAGCAGCGATCGACACCCATGAACGGATGCAACAGGTGGCCGGCGCGAGGGCAAGTGTCTGATCCGTCCGCCGATCCGCGATCCGCTCATCCCGAAGTGGACGTGTGGGCCGCCGGAGGGATCATCAGCCGTGAGTCGAAGCACGGGCCCAAGGTCCTGTTGGTCCACCGGCCGCGATACGACGACTGGTCGTTTCCGAAGGGAAAGCTCGAGCCGGGTGAATCCCTGAAGTCGGCGGCAAGGCGCGAGGTGAGGGAGGAGACCGGATTCAAGTGCCGACTGGGTTCACGCCTGCCGGAAATCATCTACACAGACTCGAAGAATCGCGTCAAATGCGTTGTCTACTGG
>JAJRXJ010000213.1 GCA_024276355.1 Actinomycetes bacterium
GAAGTCGGAGCGGGTGGAGCGTGCTGGTGCGAGGCGTAGCCGAGCCGGTGACCGAGTGGGCCGAGGTGGAGCAGCTCGAACAGCTCGATCTCGTGCCTTGGGCCCACGAGGAATGGCGACGTCAGTGGGTTCGAATCGTTCCCAGCGAGATCACCGGAAGACGAGTTCCTTGAACCTCCAATTCGGCGGGCTCGACACCAACAGCCGGTTTTCCGATGAACCCATCGAGATCGCACCCGACCTGTGGTGGGTTGGCGGGCGAATCGAGGACGAACAGTTCCAGTGCCACGCCTACCTCCTGGTTCGCGGTGACCAGTCGGTGTTGTTCGACCCCGGCTCTGCTCTCACCTGGCCCGAGACCCGCGGCAAGATCGAGTCGCTGATCTCATTCGACGACATCCGCTGGTTCGTGGTGCACCATCAGGACCCCGACATCTGCGGCGCCATGCCCGAAATCGATCGTCTGATCACCCGGCCCGACGCAGTATGGGTGACCCATTGGCGAGTGGCGGTGCTGCTCAGACACTACGACCCGCAACACCCGTTCTGGCTGATCGATGAACACGACTGGCGACTCGATGTCGACGGTCGTGTTCTCGAGTTTCTGTTCACGCCCTACCTCCACTTTCCCGGGGCATTCGTGACCTTCGACAAGTTGTCCGGCACCTTGCTTTCGAGTGACCTCTTCGGTGGGTTCACCGAGAACGACAACGTCGTGTGCGACGGGCTCGCCGATTTCGAGGGGATCAGGACCTTCCACCAGCACTACATGCCCGACCACAACATCTTGCTCAACGCAATGTTGAAGATCGAGCAGCTTCCTCTCACTACGATCGCTCCCCAGCACGGGAAACTCATCATCGGCGACGACATCAATGCCTACATGACCCGTCTCAAGAGCCTCGACTGCGGCCTCTACCTGCTCACCAGGAAGAACTCCGACATTGCCCGTTTGCAGGCCCTCAACAACTTGATGCGTGAGACCATCGAGACCATGGCCAGCGAACGTGACTTCCGCGTGATCGTCGGCCACATTTTCGGACAGGTGGCCGAGGTCATCTCGGTGAGATCCACCGACATCTTCTGCCGCCTCGGCGAGTCAAGGGCGTTGTGGATGTCGTCGTCGGACCGTTTCCGGGGCAGTGAGATCGCGGTTCCCGACGGTCTACGCGACACGGTCGCCACCGCCGACACATGGACACCCGAACTGACCCGAGCGGTGTGTGAGGGCGGTCTTCCCATAACTATCGACGAAGCCGACATTCGTATGCCACTGTTCGGCTCCGACGGCGAGCGATTCATCGGCATCGCCGTGCTCAGCGTTGGCGACGACTTCGAGTCGAGTCCCGAGATCGACGACATCCTTCGCCAAATATCCCATCCGGTGAGTGTGGCGATCGAGCGCGAGGTGATCAACCGGCTACTCGACTCGGAACGCAACGAGATGTACGAGCGTTCGATCCGTGATCCACTTACCAACCTCTTCACCCGCCGGTACCTTGACGATTCCGCTAGGAGGCTGATCGAGGTCCACCAGCGCAACCACGACGCCGGATTCTCCCTGCTCATGATCGACATCGATCACTTCAAGGAGGTCAACGACACCTACGGTCACGCGGCCGGCGACGAGGTGCTGAAGGCGGTTGCCGATGTGCTCCACACACATTGTCGACGTGCCGACTTCGCGGTTCGGTTCGGTGGTGAGGAGTTCACGGTGCTGATGCCTCTTACCAACCCGGAGAGCGCGGCTGTGTTGGCCGAGCGACTGAGGATGGAGGTCGAGTCGTTGCGGCCCCGTACCAGCGTCGGACAAATCGATGTCACCATCAGCCTCGGGGTGGCCGAACACAAGCCATCGGAGTCGCTGGTCGACACCGTTAAGAAAGCTGACAGGGCCCTCTACGAGGCCAAGGAGTCGGGCCGGAACCGGGTCTGCGTCAGTTCCGACTGATCTCGCGGGGCATCTATTTCCCGGCCCCGAAGTTGGCGCACGCGTCCGGCGCGAATGTGACCTCACGGTCGATCGGCACACCGAAATCGATCACCTCGAGACGATCAAAGGGCAGATCATCCAGTGGGACGTATTCTGCCTGGCCGTCCAGGACATCGACCCACGGGTCGATGATCGCGCTCCACGAGTGGACACCGTAGAACTGGACTCCGCCGCCGCCGTCGACCAGGAGCATGCCGTAGTCCTGTATGGCGTGGGCAATTGTCGTCTGCCAATCAGGCAACCCCAGCGAGTCGATGTCGAGGGCCGGGTCGAAGCGGAGCAGGGCCCCCTCGGGAAGGGCGTCGGGTCGGTCGGTCCAACCATCAGACTCCGTGGATGCGCCGACGGAGCCGGACGACGAGGTGAACGGATAGCTGAATATGAGGACGTGGTCGATGTGTCGCTGCTCGATCTCCTCGGGCCAAACCAGCCCCGGGGTGAGGGCAAACCCCGACCCGCGCGACGACATGCCGTGGGGGAACACACCGTCGCCTTCGGTGCTGATGGCGTTGGCCCAACTGGCGCTCCATCCGTCTTCGGTCCGCTTGGCCTGCCAAACGTCCCACTCGCAGCCGAGAGCCGTGTCGACCACCGAGAAATTGCCGTCGTCCTCCGGGTCGGCGAGAGCGCCGTCGGGCACGGGCACGTCGAGCAATGCCTCTACCGGGGACCAGCTCGCAGTGAGCTTGATGTCGTGGCGAGGTGTGGAGTCGTCGACGAGGTAGATGGGCGTGGTGAAGGTTCGCAGCGCTAGCGAAGCTCCATCATCCCGAACCACGTCGACAATGAGGTTCACGTAGGCGTCGGAGTCCGGCGAGATCATCTGGTGGCTGTCGAGGGGCCGCCACATGGCCGACCCCGGGAACACCCCGAAACTTGATCGCGGCGGAAGACGCAGCGGAACTCCCGGCCGGGGCCCCGCGGGTTGTGCGACGCTGCGGGCATCGAACGCGTCGACCGGCCCGAATACCGACCCGTCGATCGGGTTGGATCCTGACGAATCCCCGCAGGCCGCGGCCACCACGGCAAGCGCTATCACTCCTGCCCAGCAGCGGCGGGCCCTATTGGTAGGCACCGACGTTGGCCAACGCGAGACTGCCCGGGCTGACCGCGGTCGGGTCGGTCATCACGTTCACCAGCGCCGTCTTTCCGGATGCGAACGCCGCCTCGATCGCTGGACGGATCTCGTCCGGTTTCTCGACGATGAACCCCACCCCACCGAGCGCCTCCACAAGCTTGTCGTAGCGAATGGTGCCGATGTCGACCACGTTCTCTATTGCGTGTCCGAGCCTCACCTCCTGACTGTGACGAATCATGCCCCACCCGAGGTCGTTGGACACCACCACCACAATGGGCAGACCCTTGGTGACCGCCCGTTCGAACTCCATGAAGTTGAAACCGAGCGACCCGTCACCGGTGAAGAGCACGACTCGCTTCTCGGGGAACAGGAACTTGGCGGCGTTGGCATAGGGAACACCGCCGCCGAGAGAGCCGAACAGGCCGTAGTCGAGATAGTGACCCGCTCTTCGCATGGTTCGCGTCATGCCTATCCACGTGGTGGCATCGCCGCCGTCGGTCACCACGATGTCGTCGTCGCGGTTCATGAAGTCGTCGACCTCACGGGCCAGTCGCATCGGATGGATCGGCACCGCATCGCTCGACCATTGCGGCTCGGCGTCAGCCAGACTCGATCGTTCGGCCTCGCGCAGTTCGTGGACCCATGGCTCATGCCGGGAGATAAGCATGTCCCCTTGGCCCCGATCATCGATTCGGCGGAGAAGTTCGGACACGAAGGCCCTCACATCGGAGACGACCGGAACGTCGACGGCCCGGTTGCGGCCAATCTCCTCGGCCTCGATGTCGACCTGCACGATCGCGGCATCGGGGTTGTAGATGTCGCCGAACAACGAGAACAGGTTGATCCGATTCCCGAGAAGGATGATCAGATCGGCGCCGATGCTCGCGGCGAGGCCGGCTCCGGGGCGAATCGCCAGGCTGCCGCCGAAGCAGAGAGGATGGGTGTCGGGTACGACCCCCCGGCCGTTGGCCGCGGTGAACACGGGGATCCCGGTGGCCTCCACCAAGCGGGTAAGTTCGGCTCCGGCGTCGGAATACCAGGCGCCGCTACCGGCGATGATGATCGGTTTCTCGGCGTTCATCACCATCTCGTCGACTTGCTCCACCCGTTGGAGATCCACGGGTCGAGCCGTGGTGTAGGTGGCGGGCACGGCCAGCGGCTTCGATGGCGCCGACGACAGGACATCGACCGGCAATTCAAGGTACACCGGGCCCGGGCGGCCGCTTCTGGCCTCGCGGAAGGCCTGGTCGACGAAGTCGGGGATGCGGTCGACGCTGTGACATACCAGAGCCTTCTTGACCATCGGTTCGGCCACCGGAGCCTGCCTCATGTCCTGCAGGTCGAGTCGTTCAACCATGTTGACGCCCACTGATCCGGCTATCAGCACGAGCGGGGTGCCGGCCATGGAGGCCCCGGCCACCGCGGTGAGGGCGTTGGTGAATCCGGGCCCGGCGGTGACGAGGGCCACACCGGTGCGACGGGTGAACCGGGCGTGGGCATCGGCCATCCACACCGCTGCCTGCTCGTGTCTGGTGTCGAAGAGTCGAATGTCGGTGTCCTCGAGATGGACGTAGATCGGGTTTATGTGCCCGCCGCTGAGGGTGAATATCGTGTCGACGCCCTGGGCGATGAGTGCGGCCACGGCCGCTTCTCCCCCACTTCGGAACTCTCGGGTCATTGCTGGTCCTCTCTGAATTGTTCAGGCTTCGGTGAGCAGTCCGCCGGTGGCGTTGATCGACTGCCCGGTGAGGTACGACGAGCGGTTCGACGCGAGAAACGCGCAGAGATCGCCGATCTCTCCGATGGTTCCCATCCGGCCGATCGGGACGGCCTCCAGGAGCTGCCGCTCGGTTTCCTCCTCGTCGAGACCGGCCACATGGGCCTTCAGTGCCACGTTGAGCCGCTGCAGGTCGGTGTCGATCAGTCCGGGGCAGATCGCATTCACGCGTATTCCGGCGCCACCCAATTCGACCGCCATCACACGGGTCAGCATCATGATCCCGGCCTTCGAGACCGAGTAGGCACCGTTGCTGGGTGCCGGGACCTTTCCGGCCCGCGACGCGATGTTGACGATGGAACCCCCGGGCTGCATGAGCCGAACGGCTGCCTGGCTCACCCGCAGCGTGCCGTTGAGGTTGACATCGATGGTTCGTGTCCAATCGGTCTCGTCGTAGGTGTGGAGCGGCGATGGCGCACCGAACACGGTGCCGGCGTTGTTGATCACCACGTCGAGGCGCCCGAATCTCCCGAACGTGGCGGCAACGCCCTCGTCGACCGATCCCCGGTCGGTCACGTCGATCGGGACGGGGATCACGGACACCCCATGGGTCTCGGCGATCCTGTCGGCGTTGGCCTCCAGTTCGTCCATTCGGAATGCGAGATCGCTCACGGCCAGATTGCAGCCCATCGCGGCCAGCCTGTCGGCCGCGCCCATGCCGATGCCCCGAACGTTCGCTGCACCCGTGATCAACCCGGTGCGGCCCTCGAGGTCTCGTCCATTCCCGCTCGGCGTGTCGGTGGCTCGCGTCATGTCGAGAATGTACGGCGTATGTGGTGGTCGGACGGTATCGGGCGAGCTTCGGTCAGCTTCCATCGGGGCACACGAGAGTCAGAGACTGCCGTCCCGTCACCGCGATCGACTCCGATTCCGAGAATCCCTCGACGGTCTCTATGGAAACATCTGCCACCGACCCCGCGGGCACGCCGACAACGGCCACCGGCGAGTGGCTGCCGCCATAGGAGTGTGGGGCGAGGAGACGCTCGTATCGGCCGGCGTCGGACATGGCTGTGAATGTCATCCCGGCGGTGTCACAACCCGACCCGACGGAAACCGCCAGCGAGGAACCCGATGCCTCGTTGCGGAGGATGGTGATGGTGCCGTCCACCCCGATGGTGACGATGTCATCGTCGCCGTCGCCGTCAAGATCGGCTATGGCCATGCCTCTGTCGGCGGTCGACCAGGACAACCCGAGACTGGACCAGACGTCGACATAGGTGCCATTTCCCGTTCCGAGCATGATCGCCGGCGGATCCACCACCGCCACCGAGGTACCGGGAATCTTGTTGCGCACGCCGCCGTCGGGGAAGCCGCCGTTCACCACGACAAGGTCGAGAATCCCGTCGAGATTGAAGTCGGCCGCCCCGGAGGCCCACGAACTCGACACGACGGACTCGGGTGAACCCGGTGGCCGTATCCGGGCCGCCCCGACCGACCCTGCAGGTTCGAACCCACCGTCGACCGCCATCAGTACCTCGTTGTCCCCCAAATCCGATACGTAGGCATCAAGCCCACCATTGCCGTCGAGATCCGCGAGCGTCAGGCCCATGCCGTCGATTCGCAGATCGACGCCGAGCTCGGCAGCGATGTCAACCCATGGGCCCGCCGGCCGGCCGCGACGCGAGAAGACCGCGTCGGGACCGATGTCCCATCCGACGTCGCGGTTGATCCAAATGTCGAGAAGACCGTCGGCGTCGACATCTGCCAGCTCTCCGGTGAGCGAAATGCGATCCCCACCCGGGAGCGGGGTACGGACAAACTCTCTGGGGCTGACCACGGAGGCGGTCCAGATGGCGTCACTCGGCCCGCGGCTGCTTCCGATTCTCACTATGTCGATCGCCGAATCGCCGAACACGTCACCGGCCAGGAGCTGGTTCGAGGGGCGGGCACCCGGCAGATCCGTGGTGGTGGGCGCAGAGCCGTCGACGGGCCATTGGCCACCCCATACGATCGTGTCGTTGCTTCCGGATCGCGCGACCAGAAGATCGGGGTGACCATCAAGATCGATGTCGGATGCGGTCACCGCAACGGCGTCTCCGAGTCGCAGAACCCGGGCCGGCGCGAACCCTTTGGTCGTGGCCCGCATCACCGCAAGGTCCCCGTGGGCCACGGCGAGATCGACACGGCCATCCGAGTCGATGTCGACGGCCGCGACCCCACCTGCCATCGGGTTGGAGAAACTCCCGCCAACGCGGTACGCCACCCCGAACTCCGCGGTGGCATCGACGAAACGCGCCCGGGGCACGATCAGCGGCAATTCAGCGGTTGGTTCGGAGAGCCGACCGATGGGCGGCCCCGGAGTGTCGCCCGCCACCAGAGCCCCGATGATCAAGGCCACGACGGAGACCGTCATGATGGTGAGAACCGACCAAGCCACGACCTTCTTGGCCGCTACGAGGCCGCTGGTGGGGGCGACGGGATCGATGGGGTGGTCGGGCACGGCGCCAATCTAGGTGAGGCGCCGCGCCTCCTACCGTAGGCCTTGGATCAGGCCGGAACCGATGACTCCACGTCGATGGCCATCGGCTTGGAGTTGATCTCGATCTTCCGGGGCTTGGCCTGCTCGGCCACCGGGATCCGCAGGGTCAGCACCCCATCGGTGAATGCGGCTTCTATGCCCGAAGGATCGAGACCTTCACCGAGGTGCACCTGGCGACGGAACGTGCCTCGGGTGCGCTCGGAAAGGTAGACACGGTCGTCGTCCTCAAGCTGCCAATCTCTCTCGGCGCTCACGGTGAGGACACTTCGTTCGACGCTCACGTCGATGCTGTCGAGGCTGACACCCGGAAGATCGACGTGGACCCACACGTCGCTGCCGCGGCGATAGGCGTCCATGGGCATCGGGCTCGTCGAACGCCCCGGTACCCGGCCGAACAGGGTGTCGAAGTTGCGGAATGGATCTTGGACAAGCATCACATTGCCTCCTTGGGTCGTGATCGCTGATGCATGGATATCAACTGATCTCATACTGAATATGTTTCAGTTTGAGAGATATTTTGTCAAGTTTCTTGTAAGGCATCCATAAATTTATTATCTTCCTCGGGTGGCCAACCAGAAAATCAGCCTCAACGGACTCACCACCACCTCGCTCGCGCTGGTCGACTCCGAGGGCTTCGATGCCCTCAACCTGTCGGCGGTCGCCGGACAGCTCAACGTCGGCCCGTCCGCCCTCTACACCCATGTGGACGGCCTGTCCGGACTCCGCTACCTGGTGGCCGTGGCGTCCACGCTCAGCCTCACCGATACCGTTCGCGATGCCGCCATAGGCGTCGCCGGCCGCGATGCACTACGGGCCATGGGCAACGCGTACCGCTCCTTCGCCCAGGAGCATCCGGGCAGATTCGCCTCGACCCTGCTCCCGCCACCGGCCGACGACTCCCGTCTGGCCAGCGCCAACGAATCGCTCCTCAGCGTGTTCACAATGGTCTACGGCGCCATGGGGCTCCCTCCCGACTCCGACCGCATGGCCGCCCGATGTTGCCGTTCCGCCATCCATGGCTTCCTGGCCCTGGAACACTCGACGGGCACCACACCGGCACACGACGCCGAATTCGACCACCTGCTGGGCGCGTTGGCCAACGGACTCGCGCCCGGCCTGTGAGCGTGCCCGCCCCACACCGCTTCCCTGCTGCAGCAAACCTTGACTAGCCTCGGCCACCTACGCCGGAACACGCAAGGCGAACCGAATGCGACAGCTATCAGGGCTCGACACCACCTTCCTCAACATCGAGACTCCCACCACCTACGGCCATGTCTCCGGTCTGGCCATCTTCGACCCGTCCGAGGCTGATCACCCAGCCACGCTCGACGATGTGAAGAATCTGATCCGGGAGCGCATACACCTTCTTCCGCCCTACAGACGCCGCTTGGTGGAGGTCCCGTTCGGTCTCGACCAGCCCTACTGGATCGAAGACCCCGACTTCGACCTCGACTTCCACATCCGACAACTCGCACTGCCCCCGCCGGGCAACCGTCACCAGCTCGCCGACCAGGTGGCTCGCATAGTTGCCCGACCTCTCGACCGGAGTCGACCCCTGTGGGAGCTCTATCTCATCGATGGCCTGGAGGGCGGTCTCTCGGCCCAGCTCACCAAGATCCACCATTGCGCGATCGACGGCGTGTCGGGGGCCGAGATTCTGGGCAACCTGCTCGACATCGAACCCACGCCAAGGGCTGTGGAGCAACCGGCGACCACATGGACCCCCGACGAGGAGCCGTCCCAGGTCGAGATGTTCATGCGAGGAATGCTGGCGGTGGCGGCCACTCCCCGCAAAGGCATCCGGCTGGGGCTCAAGAGCATGCGCCACCTACCGGAACTGGCCGAGTCCATGGGGTTCGGACCGCTGCCAGGAACCGACACCATCAACCGGCTGACCGGGAGGCGCAAAGCCGAGATGTTGTCGCAAGCCCCCACCAAAGCGCCGCGCACGTCGTTCAACGGACGCATCAGCGCCCACCGAAGGTTCGCGTTCGAGTCGTTCGGGCTGGACCGGGTCAAGGCGGTGAAGTCCACGTTCGGGGTCACCGTCAACGATGTCATCATGGCCATGTGTGCGGGAACGCTGCGCCGATACCTCGACGCCCACGATGAACTCCCCGAGGCTCCGTTGGTGGCAATGGTCCCGGTTTCGGTACGAACCGAGGAGCAATCGGGCACATACGGCAACCAGGTCGCCTCGATGACCGCATCGCTCCATACCGACATCGAGGACCCAGCCGAGCGACTCGCCGCGATCCACGAATCGATGCGGATCGCCAAGGAGA
>JAJRXJ010000214.1 GCA_024276355.1 Actinomycetes bacterium
CCCACGGGTCGACCGTTCGGGTGGTGCCCGACTCCTGCTGCAGGAACAGTTGCGTGTTGCGGGCGATGCGGGCGGAGGCGTCCGACGGCAGGGCCAGCGCCTCGTCGAAGGCATTGGTGTGAAGCGATTGGGTGTGGCCCTGGGTTGCGGCCATGGCCTCGATGCAAGTGCGCATCACATTGTTGTGGACATCCTGGGCGGTGAGGCTCCATCCGCTGGTCTGGCAGTGGGTCCGCAGCGACAGAGACTTGGGGTTGTTCGGCTCAAACTGTTTCATCAACTTCGCCCACAACATCCTGGCGGCCCGGAGCTTGGCGATCTCCATGAAGTAGTTCATGCCGATGCACCAGAAGAAGCTCAGTCTCGGGGCGAACGAGTCGATCTCGAGCCCAGCAGCGAGCCCGGCCCTCACGTACTCAATTCCGTCGGCGAGGGTGTAGGCGAGCTCGAGATCGAGGGTGGCCCCAGCCTCCTGCATGTGGTAGCCGGAAATCGATATCGAGTTGAACTTGGGCATCTCCCGTGAGGTGAACGCGAAGATGTCCGACACGATCCGCATGCTCGGCTTCGGCGGGTATATGAAGGTGTTGCGAACCATGAACTCCTTGAGGATGTCGTTCTGGATGGTTCCGGCAAGCCGGTCGGGAGTCACCCCCTGCTCCTCGGCGGCCACGACGTACAGCGCGAGGATCGGCAGCACCGCACCGTTCATGGTCATGCTCACGCTCATCTGGTCGAGGGGAATCCCGTCGAACAGTTGACGCATGTCGTAGATCGAATCGATGGCCACTCCGGCCATGCCCACATCACCGGACACGCGTGGATTGTCGGAGTCGTAACCCCGATGGGTGGCCAGATCGAACGCCACAGACAGACCTTTCTGGCCGGCGGCAAGGTTGCGGCGATAAAAAGCGTTGGACTCCTCAGCGGTGGAGAACCCGGCGTACTGGCGAATGGTCCACGGCTGGTTGACGTACATGGTCGGATACGGACCGCGCAGGAACGGCGGTTGGCCGGGCAGCGTGTGGATGAAGTCGGCACCGTCCAGATCGGCTGTGGTCGCCACCGGGTCGATGTCGATTCCCTCCGGCGTGTGCCACGCTTCGGGCCGCGTCGCCGGCTGGATCTCGCCATGAGCGTCTTCGCTCTGGGCGTCGTCACCGCTCCCGTGAAGGGAGACTTCGGTGAAGTCGGGGATCGAGCTCATGCAGACACCGTACGCGAACAGTCGCGTCCGGCCGATATCCGTCAGCTGTGGGCCCGGGCCTGCGCGAGACTGCGGCATGGACATTGACTCTGCTTTCGCATGGGCTGCCGGGCGCCACCACGGTGTCTTGATCACCATTCGTGCCGACGGGCGCCCCCAGTCGTCCGACATCGTCTACGGGCTGGACGGATCGGCGATCCTGGTTTCGGTGACCACCGACAGGGCCAAGACCGTCAACATGCGGCGCGACCCCAGGGTGGTGCTCCACATCAGCGACCCGGGATCGTTCAGCTATGTGTCGTTCGACTCGACGGTGGAACTGAGCCCCGTGTGCGCCGACCCTTCCGACGTCGTGGCCGACGAGCTTGTGTCCCTGCATCGCTCGATCAGCGGCGCCGAGCATCCCGATTGGGACGAGTTCCGTCAAGCCATGGTCGATGATCGGCGGCTCGTGGCCCGCATCACCCCCTCCGCTGCTGTCGGTCAGGTCCACTGATGCAGCTCACCGACGGGGTCATCACACTTCGGCATCCCAACGTCGACGATGCCCATGACGTCGCATCAGCCGTGCAGGCGTCGCTGGCCGAACTTCAGGTCTTCATGCCGTGGGCAACTCCCGACTATGGCCCGGCCCAGGCACGCCAATGGATGTTCGGCGAGTTCAACCCGGGTGAGGAACCGTTCATCATTCTTGATGCCCACGACGAGATCGTCGGATCGTGCGGTTTGGGCCCGATCGATCAGCTCAACAGGGTCATTGAGCTCGGCTATTGGGTGCGCTCCGACCGGACCGGCCGGGGCATCGCCACCCGGGCCGCCCGTCTGTTGGCGCGCCACGCGATCGACAACCGTGGAGCCATGCGAGTGGAAATCCACATGTCGGTCGAAAACCCCGGCAGCCGCCGGGTGGCCGAGAACATCGGCGCCA
The DNA here is from genome assembly GCA_024276355.1 of Actinomycetes bacterium. Lineage (GTDB taxonomy): Bacteria > Actinomycetota > Acidimicrobiia > Acidimicrobiales > Aldehydirespiratoraceae > SZUA-87. Next base: position 2,136 of record JAJRXJ010000214.1, read on the forward strand.
CCTACGAGGGGACCATGCGCGCCCGCCTGCTCCTCAACGGCGAACACCACGACGCCGAGATCTGGTCAATCCTCGCCACCGACCCCCACAACCCGGTTTTGTGAACGTTTGGAGTCCCGTACGGGACTCCAAACGTTCACAAAACCAGCGTGGTGCCGCCGTCGACCTTGACGATGGCCCCGGTCATGTAAGTGTTGGTCACGCATGCCATCACCGCCCGGGCACAATCTTCGGGCGTGGCCGACCGCTTTGCCGGCACCAGGGCGGCGATGGCCGCATGGCTGTCGTCCCAGTCGGAGGTCCATGGCGTCGCCACCAAGCCCGGAGCGACGGCGTTGACCCTCACCGGGCCGAAGTGCTTGGCCAGATCAATGGTGAGCATGTTGAGCGCGGCCTTGGCCATGCCGTAGGCAACGGAGCTGCCGACCGGTCGCAGGCCTGCGATGGAGGTGATGTTGACAATGCAACCCTCCGACTCCGTGAGTGCCGGCATCGCCGCCTTCGACATCCACCACGTGCCGTGGACATTCACCTCGAAGGTCTTCAGGAGGATCTCATCAGTGAGCGCCTCGAGATCCGTATGGGGCACACGTGTGGTCCAACCGGCGTTGTTGACGAGCACATCAAGCCGTCCGCACCGCTCGACCACCGATCCGACCAGGTTCCTGCACTGTGATGGATCAGATATGTCGCCCTGGATGTAGAACGCCCCACCCGGGAGTTCGGAAGCCACGGCCTCACCGGCAGCGATGGAACTCGACGAGTTGACCACAACGCGCGCCCCGGCCGCGGCCAGCGCGCGGGCACACTCAGCCCCGATCCCGCTCGATGATCCGGTGATCAGTGAAACTTTTCCTTCTAGTTCTCCCACTGCCATGTCTCCTCAAGTCGATCCTCCCGGTTTTGTGAACGTTTGGAGGCCCGTACGGGACTCCAAACGTTCACAAAACCAGGGGGGTAAGGGTGTCGATCAGGTTGATTCCCGGGTGCCAGAACTGCTGGACGCCGGCAGCGCTCAGGCCGGCCCGGAGTTCCACGGGCGCACCGGCGATGGCCACCAGCGACGCCCCGGCATTGACGAGCGCGCCGGCGGCATCCACCGCGGCGACCGAATAGACCTCGTCTGATGAACAAATCACAGCTGCCTCGCATCCCGAGGCGGTAAACCGTGCGGCCACCTCGTCGGCACCATGTGAACCGTCGCCGCTGCCGTCGATCGCTTCGATGCCACCGACCGCAAGCAGATTGGTGGTCCAGGTAGTGCGGGCCGCGTGATCGGCCAGATCGCCGAGGGCGGACAGATGCACTCTCGGACGACGGCCCTCGGTGGCCAGACGACGATCGGACTGGTCGCGGAGATCCTCGAATGGCTCGGCCAGCCGACGCACCGGCCAACCGGCCGGAGCGTCGATTGGGGCTCTCTCCAATACGGACTCCTCAAGCAACGGGAACTCCGACACTCCCGTGATCGGCTCGCGGCGTGTCACCAGTCCCTCGAACCGTCTGATCCACGCAGACCGAATCTCAGCCTCCAGCGACCCGTCTCCGAGAACCGCCGCGACACCGCCAGCCGACTCGATCGACCGAAACCCGGACCAAGCCATCTCCGCCAACCGGGAGGTGAGTGACTCGATGAACCACGACCCGGCCGCCGGGTCGACCATGCGGGCCACATGTGATTCCTCGATCAGCAGCAGTTGTGTGTTGCGGGCGGCCCGCCGGCCGAGGGCATCGGGGTGGCCGAGCGCAGCATCGAACGGAAGCACGGTGATCGCGTCCGCACCGCCTACTCCTGCGGCCATCGCCGCGGTGGTGGCCCTTAACATGTTGACCCATGGGTCGCGTCGGCTGAACATGGCGAGTGAGGTGACGGCCTGCTGCGCCTGAACCCGACCCGATTCGGCGACCCCACACGACTCGAGGACCCGTGCCCACATCACTCGGGCGGCCCGCAGCTTTGCCATGGTGAGAAACTGGTCGGCCGATGCACTGAAACGGAATCCGATCAACCCTGCCGCCGCGGTCGGATCCAGCCCGATGTTCTCGCACTCCCGCAGGTAGGCCACCCCGGTCGACATCGCCACCGACAGCTGCTGGGCCTCGGTGGCGCCGGCCGCGGCATGACGGGTGGTATCCACCGTGAAGACCCGAAAACCGAGGCCCACTGCGTCTCCAGCCAGTTCCGCTGACTCAGAGAGGGCGGTTGGCACCGACTCGATGTCGTGGCCTCTTACGACTCCACCCAACGGGTCGAGACCCAGCCAATGGCCGACCCCCGAATCGCCGACAAGGGTCAACAACTCCCGTGCCCGCTCGACGTTCGAATGCGGGCTCAGGGCCACTGGGGCGATAGAGAGGTCGACCCCGGTCAGCACCGCGCCGATGTGGCCGCTCGCAGCCTCAGCCGCAACCTCCAGCTCGATCGAAGTGGCGCCGCCCCGCAGATCCTCGAGGATCTCACGGTTGCACAGGGCCTCGTCGCTCCCACCATGGGCCTGCCGGACATCCCACCCGTGGCGCACTCGCCCGGGATCAACTTCGAGGACACTCCGGGCCACCGCGGTTGGGTCGCCGGCGGTGTACAGCGGCTGGATGTCAAGACCATCGCGAGTCGCTGAGACCAACACCGACTCGAAGTCTCGGCCGCGCAGAACCTTGGCCACCGCCTCGTTCCATGCCGACATGTCCGGGGGAGGGAAGCCGGCATCCAGATCGATTCCGTGATGAGTCATGCGTGGCGTCTCCAAGGGGTCGGCCAGAACGTAGCCCGATCAGGACCCCCACTGCGACCTGCGCCGGAGCACTCCCGTCACCTGTGAAATATGACACATCGTCGGCCACGCGTTAACTTCCCGAAAGCTGCCGTTGCCGCGAGCGGTTGCCGCTAGGAGTTGGGGGACTCAGATGCTTCGAGGTAGATCGCTCGGTTGGGCGACGATCATTGTCGGGTTCACTCTGTTGGCTGCAGCATGTTCAGGTGGGTCCTCAACCTCGGTTGCCGGTACCACCACGGCTCCGGCAACCACCACGACCGGCCAGTCGGCCAACGACCTTTTCGGTTCCACCACAACCACACCGGACGCGACCGCGAACACCACCGCGCCCACCACCACCGAAGCCGACCCATGTGCCGGCGTGACCACCGAAACGACCGACATCGGAATCACCGCCGACAAGATCACCGTCCTGGTGGCCGCCGATGTCCAAAGCCCGCTGGCCCCGGGGCTGTTCAAGGACGCGTGGGTCGGAGTCAAGGCTTGGGCCGACCACATCAACGCCAACGGTGGACTTGCCTGCCGGCAGGTCGAGGTCATCGAGTTCGACACGCTTCTCAACCCGAACGAGTCGGCAAACGCGCAGATCAACGCCTGCGAAAACGCCTTGGCCATGGTCGGCACCACCGCCTTGTTCGTGTTCGACACCGACACCATGAACACCTGCCCGGACAGGGCCGGGAACCCGATCGGTCTGCCCGACATCGCCCAACTGACCACTGAGGTCGCGCACCAGTGCAGCTCCAACACGTTCCCGGTGGTCGCACCCCAGGGCGCGTGTCCGTACAACGGCGGACCGCGGGAATTCACCGAGCGAGTCGGTGATGTCAAGTGGTTCCAGGACAACATCGACCCCGACCTCAAGGGTGTGTTCCTGGCTCCCGGCGATCTGCCATCGATCCGGCAGGCCAGCATCACCACCATCCGCGCCATCGAGAACATCGGTGTCGAGAACGTCGCCGAGTTCGCGGTGAGCGGTGCCGACTTGCAGCCGGTGTACACGCCCTTCGTGCAGGCCATCGCCGACAACGGCGCCAACTTCGCCCGTACCGGCTCCAACGATCAGTCGCTGGTCAAATGGAGGAGCGAGGCGGCCGCTCAGGGCGTCGAGGCCGAGATCTGGGCGTGCACGATCGCGTGCTACACCCACAGCATCTTCGATGCGGGTGGCGAAGTCATCGACGGCACCTACGTCACGATTTTCTCCATCCCGTTCGAAGAGGCCGACACCAACACCGAGTTGCAGACCTACGTCGACTCGGTCGACAGTCCGGCCGCGTTCGGTCTCAACGCGTGGGCTTCCGGGGTGATGTTCGAGGACGCAATCAACGCCCTTGTGGAAGCCAACGGGGTGAACGGCATCACACGGCAGTCGCTCCTCGACCAGTTGTCAACGGTCACCGCTTTCGATGCCCACGGAATGCTCGGGGTGACGAACCCGGCCGAAAAGCTGTCGGGGCCGTGCTTCGCGATCCTCCAGATCCAGAGCGGGTCCTTCGTGAGAGTTCACCCGACCCAACGAGGCACTCTCGACTGTGAGAATGCCAACACCCAGGTCCTCACCCTTGATGCAGCCGCCGAGGCCGACAAGCTTCGCTGACATGCCCCGCAGGTCGTGCCCAGCGTGAAGCTCTCACCCGCGAACTACGCAGCGATAGCGGCCACCGTGCTCGGCGCGGTGCTGCTGAGCGCCGCTAACTGGGCGGGCCGCGACATCTCGGTGGCCAACATCGGCTCGATGCTCGTGGTGGGCCTCACACTCGGGTCGATCTACGCGGTGTCGGCCAGCGGGCTGGTTGTGGTCTACACGACCACTGGCGTGTTCAACTTCGCGCAGGGAGCGATGGGCATGTATTGGGCGTTCCTCTACTGGGAGCTGCGCTTCAACCGCGACTGGCCCGCCCCGGTGGCGATCGTGCTGGTCGTGCTGGTGATCGCCCCGCTGGGGGGAATCCTGCTCGACCGGATCGTGATGCGCCGGCTGCAGGGCACCCCGTTGGTCCTACAGCTGATGGTCACGGTTGGTTTGATGCTCGCGTTCATGGGCGTGGCCGCCACCCAATGGAAGGTCGACCGTGGTCGAAATGCCCAGCCCTTCTTCGGACGCACCGGCGGATTCGAGATGCTCGGGGTCAATGTCACATGGCATCGTTTGACCACGATCGTTGTGGCCGTATTGCTGGCGGTGTTCCTGCGGCTGCTGCTGTATCGCACCCGTATCGGCGTGGCCATGCGAGCGGTTGTCGACAGTCGATCGCTGACCTCCCTCACCGGTGCCAACCCCGACCTGATCTCCGGGTTCGCATGGGCACTCGGATCCTCGCTGGCCGCGGTGGCCGGTATTCTCATCGCCCCTGAGTCGGGCTTAGTGGTCGACCTGCTCACTCTGGTGGTTATCGACGCGTTCGCGGCGGCAGCGGTCGGCCGATTGCGCAGCCTGCCGCTCACCTTCATGGGGGCAATGATCCTCGGCGTGGGCCAACAGTTCATTCGCACGTTCCTGGACTTCCCCGACGGGTTCTCCAACGCCGACCAGGCCCTGCCGACCATCTTGTTGTTCGTGGTGGTTCTGGCCCTCCCCCAAGCGCGCCTCAAGGCCCACGGCACCCTGACCGCAGCCAGCCAGCGGATCCGTCGATCGATGCCGCTCAGCGACGCCGCGTTCGGGGTCATCGCGCTTGCAGTCGTGATCGTGTCATGGTCGGGGGGCCTGTTGCCGTTTGTCGATGCATGGTCGGGCACCGGGGTAAGTCGCGGCGTCACCATGATGGTCACCGCCATCATCATGCTCTCCTTGGTGCCCCTCACCGGCTGGGCCGGTCAAGTCAACTTCGCACCGCTGGCCTTCGCCGGATTCGGTGCGGTGATGTTCCTCAAGGTCGCGGGAGATTCAGGCCAAGCGTGGGGGCTGCTCGTAGCGGCGATGCTCACCGCCCCCATCGGGGTGCTCATGGCCCTTCCGGCGCTGCGCCTCCAGGGTCTCTACCTCGCTCTGGCGTCCATGGCTTTCGCGCGGGGTTTCGAGCTCATGTTCTTCACCCAGTCTCATGTGATCAACCCGGGCGCGGGTGAACGCATCAATTCACTTCACCTCTTCGGGGCGCAGCTCGACGGGCGCGGTCGCGGCTACCTCATCTTCCTCACCATCGTGTTCGGGATCGGGGTCGTCGGTCTGATCGCGCTCAAACGGAGCCGATTCGGACGGCGATGGATGGCGATACACGACTCCGAAGCCGCCGCGGCAACGCTCGGAGTGAGCCTTCTCGAGACCAAGGCCGTCGTCTTCGCACTGTCAGCGGCCATGGCCGGATTCGGTGGCGCACTGTTCGGCATTCAGCAGGGCACCCTCAACCCG
>JAJRXJ010000215.1 GCA_024276355.1 Actinomycetes bacterium
GCCGACCTCCTCGCCCGGGAGACGGGTGCTCCCCGTCCCGACGTCCAGGCTGAGGTTGCGGTATTTATCGCCGATCTCGCCCGTCGCGAGTTGGTCGTTCAGACAGGCAAGGCAGCCCCCGTGGAGACACGGGATCCCCGCCCAGGGTCCGGGCGGGATGTCTCGGAGGAGATGCAATGAAGGCAAGCGGTGTGATGCAAGGCACGAGAACAGCCCACGCCGGACGATGGGCGGTGCAGGTGGCCTTGGCCCTCGTCATGACCCTCGGGGTCGTGAGTTGGGGCATGGCGACCGACTCGAACTGTCAGGACGGCGTGACCGACGGAGGGGGTTATTCGTGTTCGGATGCCGGCTGGGTTGACATGATCCCCGACATTTCCGGAACCGGAACGGCGATCTCGAGTTGGAAGCCCAAGGGCTGTTTGGGTGATGACTGTTACGCCCTCGTGACGCTCGGTGCGAACTTCACCTACTACGGCAACACGTATGCCGAGGCGTACGTCGGGAGCAACGGCTACCTCTCCTTCGGTGTGGGTTACACCAACGAGGTCAGCGTCGACTCGATCCCCGCCTCGCCCTCTCCAAACAATGCGATCTACTTCTACGGGGACGATCTCAACCCGGCAGTCAGTGGAACCGTGTATTACCAGGCTGGTGTAACCTGCACCATTGACCGGGACGGCGACACGGTCAACGACACCTGTTTCGTCGTGCAGTTCCAAGCCGTTCCCGATTACGGTGCAACCACCACGGTCACCGTCCAGTTGGCCCTCGACTTCGCCACCAACGAAGCGCTGATCGAAATCGAAGCGGAATCACCCGCAACCATCGACCTGCCGCGCCTGATCGGCACCGAGAACTCCAGTGGCTCGGCCGGCCTGTGGAACAAATACGGTGCGGCCACCGATTCCGGCTTGGCCACCACCGGCGACCAGTTCATCTTCTCGCCCGACAACGGCGCCCCCTCGGTGAGCACGACGACACCCGCAGACAACGCCACCGGCGTGGCTGTGGGGACCAGCGTCGTGGTGAACTTCGACGAGGCGATGAGCACTTCCAGCGTGTCGATTTCCGTACTCGCCGGCACCGATCCGGGCTCGTGGTCACCCACCTGGAGCAACGGGAACCAGACGGTGACCTACACCCATGCCGATTTCAGCGACAGCGAGACACTGGCCCTCAAGATCACCGGTCAGGATGCCGCCGGCAACGCTCTGACGAATACTAACAACACCGCCGAGGTCTGCAGCGCAGGCTACTGCTGGGACTTTACCACCGTCGATCTGACGGCCCCCTCCGTCGTTACGAAGCTGACCACCGCCGCCACCGACCTCTCGGTCAAGGCCGAGTGGGCGCCGCCGAGCGACAGCGATCTCAGCGGCTTCCTCGTGCTGCGTCACACCGGCGCGGCGGTCGACTCCGACCCGGTGGACGGCACCACCTACACCGTGGGTGATGTCATCGGCACCGGCAACGACGTGGTTTGCGTGGCAGCCGCATCGGGCGGATCCGTCGATTCCTGCACCGATAACACCGTGACCAACGGCCAGACCTACTACTACAAGGTCTATGCCTACGACACTTCGACGAACTACTCGACCGGCGTTTCCCGTACGGCCCTGCCCCGCTCGGACCAGAGCTAC
>JAJRXJ010000216.1 GCA_024276355.1 Actinomycetes bacterium
GACGGGGCGGCCACCGAAGTGTCGCCGGGTTCGCCAGGCGCTTCGACCGGCGCCGGCACCCGCGCTGCTGCCAACTCGGGGTCGCTCAGACCGCGCGGGTCGGTGTTGTAGCAACGGCCGGCGGAGTCTGACGAAAAGCCGGCTCCGGCACACGCCGCCTGGAGTGCGTAGGTCGAATCCGGTGTGGAGTTGCCCCGTTTGCTGACTTCATCGCCGAGTCGACTGGCCGACATCGTGATGCTGACCAGCAGCCCAAGGACGGTGATTGCCAGTCGAATCAACTTCCTCCTGGCTCGACCCTCATTGCCGGCGGATTCGGATGGTTGGCCCTCGGGGACTGCGGTCGATGCAGACATCAGCACACGAAGTCCGTCTGTGGAACCAGATACGGACTGAACACCGTGTCGTACGCCCGTCCGTCGATGGTCAGTGACACGACCGTGATCGTCCAACCCGGTTCGACATTGGGAATCACGAAGAAGAACCGGCCGTCGGCTTCAACGGTGGCAGTGTCGGGGTCCCCTTGGCCCACCGCGTCGGCGGTCAGGATCAGAACGGCCGTCTGGCCCGGCGAGGCCGGCGAGGCGAATGCGATACCCAGGTAGTAACTCTGAGCCTGGGGCGACCAGCAGGTTGCGACCTCGGTGGTGGTCGCGGTCGGGTCGCACGGGGCGTCGGGTGACAGCGTGGTCGTGTAGGAACCCCAGTCGCTGGTGTATTCGACTCCACCCACCACCAGCGACTGGATCTCCAGAATCTCCCCGGCCCCAGTGACAGGCATGACGAAGAAAACCTCCCCTTGGGTGGCGGTGAAGGACGACACTTGGCGTACGCCGACGATGTTGCTGCTGAAGGTGATGCTGAACGGGGCGTTGTTGCCGGCCGGAGAACCGATGAGGGCCTCCACGGCGTTGTCACGGCCTGAGCAAACCGGTTTGCGATAGTTGACCCGGAGCGTCTCCAGGACCGGTGGTGGATCATTGACGACCGGCGGCACGATGGGGTCATTGCCGACCACGGGAGGGTTCTGGTCGGGGGTAACCGTAGACGCGGGGGTCTCGGGGTCGGGTGCCGGAATTGGTGCAGCATCGACTGGTGGAAGCGGGACGGGCGGAGTCAGAGCCGAGCCCTTGTCGCTGGGCCTGAGAACCCCGCCGTTGGGCGGTGAAGTTGCCGAGTCCGAACCGGTGAACACCAGAATCAGTATGGCTATCAGTATCCCGATGAGTATCGCCACCAGAACCGCGATCAGCTGTTTCAGGCAACCCTCTGCCTGAGGTTTCCCGGGCGGAGCAAGGCCGGGTGCGGCCGGTCGCAACCGCCCCTGCAGCTTGTCTTCCTTGCGAACGCGTTTGATCCCCGTGACCGGGATGCTGACGAGCTCCTTCTTTATGGTGGCCCCGCGGGTCAGAGGCCCGATGGTGGGCTTGAGCGGCGGTTTGCCTCGCAGCTTCCGGATCCGGTTCCTGGTACCGCGCCAGGTTTTCTTTATTGGTGCGGTGGCGCGAGCGGTGACGTTTCGGCGCACCAGGCTCACCTTGTCGGCCACGTCCTTGAGCTTGGTGATGATCTTCCCGGGTGGTTTGGGTGTGGCCGGGGGTAGGGGAGGCTTGCCACGTATCTTCCGGCCGGTGTTTCGGATTCCCCGGGCACCCTTCTTGAGCACCGTGCCCAGCTTCTTGATGGCCCCGAGACCTTTGCCCAGACCGCTGGCAGCCCCGCCGGCCGCCGCACCGATGAGCACACCGTCGAGGGAGAGATCAGCAATCTTGTCTTTGACCGAGGCCCGCAGGTACTGCTTCATCCCCGACTCGAACAGGGTCGTGCCGGCACCGACAGCCGCTCCCAACAGGATCGCGCCGGCAGGACCGAGAAGAACCCCGCCGGCGGCCGCGGCCGCTGCAGTGGCCAGAGTGCTGGCGCCTTTGACCGCGGCATATTCGGCGTAGTCGTAGTTGCCGGCCGCAGCGTGGATTCCGGCTGTGACCAAACCGCCGCCGGGGACCCAGTCGGTTACGAAGTTGGTCAGCCAGCCGTCCTTGCTGGTGGCGTCATCAAGAAACTCCCCGATGTCGCTTGCGGCTTCGGCCGTCCAGTTGCCGACTTCAACGAGACCGTCGCCGATGGCCTCGATCCCATCGGCCACGGCCGAACCGACAACATCGACGGCCTCGGTGAACGCGTCGCCAATATCATCAAGAACATCACCCACGGCCGACACCCTCCGGTCGCGGCCAAGTCGGTCCGTGCAAGCTAGCACGTGGCGACTAGTGTGCTTGAATGAGTCCGACCCACGACACGCAAACCACCGATCCGGCCGAGTCTGGCGGTGTTCCGATGGTCCGGGTCACCTATCCCGATCCGCTGTTTCGCCCGGTCCCGCCCTTCAGTATCGATGTGCCCGACTCCTGGGTGCTGTCGGAGTTTCCGGATGCATTGTTCGTGATGGGGCCGTCGTCGGATCCCAACGGCCACTGGTCCAATGTCGTGGTGCGACACTTTCGGGTCGTTCCGGCATCAACCCTTGAAGGTCTGGCCCGATCGACCTGGGCTGAGCTTCTTTTGAGCTATCCCGATGCGAAACTCATCGACGAGCAAATGCTCCACGACAATCACCTGCACTACATACGTGAATCCGAGCTCACCATGGACGGTGCAGATGAGCTCGTGACCCGCTTCGACACTCTCACCTTCGGCCCCGTTCTCGGCCATCCGACCGTCGACCTGTTCCAGATCATCTGGACCCATCCGAAGGCCGCCGGCCTGCCACGAAAGCAGCTCTATCTCCACATGCTTCGCTCATTTCGATTCAGCGAGTGACCGGCCCCGAATCGCGGAAGGTTCATTCCGCATCCGATCACTGGCGTGCACGCGGCCAGCTCACCGAGGCGAGTGCCTCGGCCGACCCGACCCGTCTCGACGTGGTCCCGTTCGATCCGAATCGTCACGGTCGGATGATCCAGTCCTGGGCCGGTGAGCGTGGCCTTGCCGTGCCGTTGGATCAGCTACCGAACGGAGGCCGAATCGTGGAGGACGTGGCAGTCGGGTTCATGTACCGCACTGATTCGAAAGTGGCCATTCTCGAGGGCCTCGTGGCCAATCCGGAGGCACCGGATCAGCTCCGCGATGTGGCCGTCGACCGAATCATCGGTGCCCTTTTCGACATGGTGAGAGCGGACGGATACGAGCGGGTTTGGGCATGGACTGCCCAGCCCGCGGTCGTGGAGCGGTGCCGGAGACTCGGATTCGACGAAGGGCGAGGCACCCGAATCTTCGGAAGTCGGCAGGTCTGATCAATCACGCGTTGAACCGTCCGGACGGTGAGTGGGTGCCAGCCAGGTTCGGATGTGGATGTGAGCCGTCAGCAGCTGGACGCGTTGTTGCTGGTGAGTACGAACGTGCCGGCTGTCTTGTCGAGGTCGTGGAAGTAGGTTCCACCCACCGAGCATGTCGACCCGGAGAACGTGCCGTTCAATGACCAGTTGCCAAGGTTTCCCACGTTGACGTTCATTGATGCCACCCCGGACGGGGAGATCGATCCGCTGAACGTGGCCGTTTTCGAGCCCATCTGTGGGATGGTCTGCGAGCCGCTCACGACGCCGTCGACGACGGTGATGTTCACGGTGTAGTTACCGGCAAACGCATCCTGGCAACCAGACGGGTACTTACCGGAGCTGTCCATGACGCACGGGACTCCATCGATCGAGGTTGGAAAGGACAGGCTCCATTTCCATCCTCCGGTCACGTTTATGTTGACCGGGGGAGCGGTGGTGGTTGTCGTGCTCGTGGTGGTCGATGTGGTGCTGGTGGTGGTCGACGCGGTGCTGGTGGTTGATGTCGAGGTGCTGCTGGTGGCTGTGGGAGCCGGTTGTTGACTGGTGGGTGCAGCTGGTGCCGCGGGTGCCGCGGGCTTGTTGGTGGCCGCGGGGGCTGCCGGTGCCGCCGGGGCGGCTGGTGCCGCGGGTGCCGCCGGGGTGTCGGGCGTGTCGGTCACTGCCGGATCCGTGGTGGCCTCGGGTGTGGCCGGAGATGCTGATTGCTGCGGGAGCACTCTCGAACTCACCAGCTCTGAACCGGAGAGAGTCGCCGGGTCGACCGAATAGCAATACCCCTGATCGTCGTAGAACAGCGGTGGGTCGTTTTCGAAGCACAGTGTTTGCAGCTGAAGAACCAGATCAGGATCAAGCGCAGCTGCGGAGTTGTCGCCATCGGATCCCCCCAGAACGAGAAACGCGGCTGCGACCCCGCCCACGGCCAGGGCCCCGGCGACGGCCCAAACGAGCCACGCAGGACGCTTCTTCTTGGCTTCCTCTGGCTGTGCCGGCACCGTCGAGTCGGTCATGTTTCCCCCTTGAGCCGGCGAACCCTATAGTAAGTCGGCCGTATTGCCAAATGTGCAGCCACACGTCCGTGCTGGAGGACCGGCCCCGGACTTCGGGGCACCTCCGGCACCGCTGCACACCTCGGCCAGACTTGCCGTCATCTTGCCTGTAGCCACGATCCGGGCCAGCCTGTGGCCTTCAATGGTCCACAAGACGAGGTACTACGCGCCATGGCTGACGAACGAATCGAAGTAGAGCGTGCGATCGGCGCCGACCCCACATCGATCTTCGAGATTCTGCGCGATCCTCAGGGTCACGTCTCGATTGACGCGTCGGGAATGCTGATGTCGGCAACCGGTGATCCTGCCGGAGCCGTCGGTGACAGTTTCGTCGTTCACATGGACCGGGAATCCCTGCAGGACTATCCACTCGGTGAATACGAAGTGACTGTGGTGATCACGAAGTTCGAACCGGGCCGAGAGATCGCCTGGACCATCGACGGTGCATTGAAACCACCGATCGGCCACATTTACGGCTACCGGCTCGAACCGATCGAGGGTGGCACCATGGTGACGTCCTACTACGACTGGTCGAACATCCACGCGCAATACCGCGACGCCGGAATCTTCCCGGTGATATCGAAGACCAACCAGATGGCCACGCTGGGAATCCTGGCCCGCACCGTTGCCCCCGGAGTTCCCCGCCCCGGGGCCTGATCGCCGGTGAGGCCGGCGGGGGAGTCGGCCCGGCACACTGCGGTCCGACTTGCATTTGCCGGCAATAAGGCGTTTGTATCGAAATGTATCGATATGAGATCGGCAGACGGCGACGCTGTTCGCGCCCCGTTGGAAGGGAACAGCAAATGAGCGACAGTGCCACGGGATCAGCAGAACAACTCAGAGAGATGGTCACGGACCGTTACGGAGCAATAGCCAAAGAAGTGCTCGATTCGCGAGTCAACACCTCATGCTGCGGCGGCAGGGCAGAAACGGCCACAGCGGGATCCATCGCAGCGATGTTCTACGAATCCACCGATGGAGTTCCCCAGGCTGCGGTGGCCGCTTCGCTCGGGTGTGGCAACCCCACCGCCCTCATCGACCTCCACGAGGGGCAAACCGTC
>JAJRXJ010000217.1 GCA_024276355.1 Actinomycetes bacterium
ATGGCGGGCCATCACCTGCATGCCTATGGGCAGTTCGTCGATGGTGCCGATCGGCACCGACACGGACGGGTTCCCGTAGACGTTGGCGGCAATGGTGAGAGCCCCCATGTTGACCACATCGGGATATTTCTCGGATACCCATTCGAGCAGGCGGGTGGGCATGCGTTGCGCAATCATTCCGCCCATGCGGATGGTCCACATCAGTCGTCGGAACGCGAATCCGGCCACTGCACTCGACTTCGCCGCATCTATGAAACTCGACTCCGGGTTGCTCATGGTGGCGTCGGCGTCGAAGGCCGGGCCGGGATTCGTGGCGCAGATGATGAGGTCGGCAGCCTCGTACGCCTCGGCGAAAACCTCATTGGCCTCAACCCTCAGCGCCTCGGCCGCCGCGGCTGTGCGGATATTGTAGAGCGACTGCGACAGGAACATTCCAACCTGGATCTCATCGGTGAGATCGTCTCTACAGCCGGGCCACAGATCATCGAGTTCGGCCACGAGCGTGGCGTTGTTGCCCATCATCCATTGGGCGGTGAATCTCGGCAGGTCGATCTTGTGATCGACTATCACCATCCCATTGCGCTTGACCAGGTCTTCGGCTGCTGCACGAGTGGCATCCTCGACGCCCGGATCGAGCCTCACCCCACTGAGGGCGGGGTCGATGATCACGCGCTTTCCGGACAGATCCGCACTGCCGAGTGATGCCTCCCATCCCCCCGGCGAGGGAATCGAGGTTGGGTCGTGGGGGTCGGGTCCGGCGCAGACGTCGTAGTAGCGGGCTGCGTCGCGCACCGAGCGGGCCAGGCATCCGGCCACCACGGTGTTGGGTCGAATGAATACGTGGGGCCCCCTCGGGATCCGTCCGTAGGTTCCCTTCATGCCCAGCAGGCCGTTGTAGCCGGCCGGGATCCTGATCGAGCCACCCCCGTCCCCACCGGTTGCGAGGGGTACGAGACCGCCGGCCACTGCCGAGGCACTACCCGCCGATGACCCCCCGGCGGTCCTTCCGTGCTGCCATGCGTTGTGGGTCACACCGTTGATCTTGGTGATGCTCACGTTGAGACCGCCGAACTCGCTGGCCGTAGTTTGACCAACCGGAACCGCTCCCCCGTCGTCCATCAGGCGCTGAACGGCCGTGGTGGTGAATTCGGCCTTGCGATCCGCAAACACCAGGGACGCCTCGGTGAATGGCCATCCCTCCACCGCGTCGAGTTCCTTGATCCCGACCGGGACTCCACCGAAGGGCTTGGAAACATCGGCATTCGCGGCCCGCTCGAGGGCCTGATCGGCGTGCATGTAGGCAAAGCAGTTGAGATCGCTGCGGTCGATCGCCTCGAGTACGGCCTTCGTCTCCTCGACCGGTGAGCGCTCGCCCCGGCGATACGCGTCGACCAGAGAGGAAGCGTCGCCTTGCCATGGTTGATCTGTCATCCCGTGATCATCGCGCAGAAGGTCGGCGAAGCGCGACCCCGGTCAGGGGTCTTCATCCCCGCGACCGCTCACAGTGACCGTTCTGTTCAGGCTGGAGCGATGGTTGCACCACAACTACCATCTTCTCAAACAGCGAACTGTCGGGGCTTACCCGACGATGAAGGAGAAATCGGTGCCCACGGGAACAGTAAAGTTTTTCAACAACGAGAAGGGCTACGGCTTCATCTCGCGCGACGACGGCGACGACGTGTTCGTCCACTACTCAAAGATCGAGGGCACCGGCTACCGTTCGCTCGAAGAAGGTCAGAAGGTGGAGTTCGAGGTCGGACCGGGCCGCAAGGGGGAAGAGGCCACCTCGGTCAAGGTCATCTGACCAAACAGGAGAGGTCCCAACGGTTGGTTCAGTTGGCGTCCGCCCCGGTGTGGGCCAGCCACGCCGATTCCAGCCTGACCACTCCTTCGGTGATCTCGCTTCTGGTGCGATCGAAGCAGATCCTCACGTGACTGTCGGGGCGGTCGCCCGGTGTGGCCATGGCCCCGGCCATCACCGCCACCCCACAGCGCGAAGCGGTCTCCACGAAGGGAAGGGAGTCCCCGAGGGGCAGCCTCACCCAGTGACACAGACCCCCGTCAGGTTGATCGACCTCCCAGCGGGGCAGGTGCGTCGACAGCAGTTCACGCATGTGGCGCTCCGCCATTGTCAACGCGCGTCGGCGGTGGGCGACGATTTCGTCGAGCCGCTCGAATACGTCCATCGCGAGTACCTGTGAAGGCATCGAGGTACCGATCTCCACCTGGGATCGCCGGTGGGCCAGCCGGCGACGAAGCTGCGCCGGTGGCGCGAGCCATCCGATTCGCAGACCGCCCCAAGCAACCTTCGACAACGACCCGAGTTCTATCACCGGCGCGCGGCGGCAGACGGTTGCCAGCCTCGGGCAGGTCGGCCGCAACGCAAGGTCGGCAAGCGTCTCGTCGGCCACCACCGGAACACCGTGGCGATCAAGGACATCGGCGATCTCTCGCAGTCTGGCATCACTGGTGGTGGTCCCCGTCGGAGCGTGCACCGTTGGCATGAGATAGATCAACGACGGTTGATGCCGCCTCAGCGCCCGATCCAGGTCGTCGGGTTCGATGCCAAGTCGGTCACGACGCACCGTCACGGCCTTGGCCCTGGCCACCGAAATGAGATCCAGCGCTCCACCGTATGTGTGGTCGGCGACGATCACGCGGTCGCCCCTCTCGACCAGCGCCCCGATGCACAGGGAGAGGGCCGAATGTGCTCCCGGAGTGACAATGATGTCGTTGGGTGATTGGTCGCCCCCGCGTCGGACCAGATGGGCCGCGATCGCCGTTCTCAACTCGACGAGACCGGCAGGGTCGTAACCGTGTCCGGGAGTCACCGACAACAGGTCTCCCATGTCGAGCGAGAGAGGCCCGAGATGGGATGCATCGCCGGGTGTGGCCGCGGCCAGGTTGATTCCACGGTCGACCAGGACGACTTCGGCCATTGTCGGTGCCGGCGAGGAGACGGACCTTCCCTCGGCCACCCAAGTGCCACTGCCCTGCCTCGACTCGATCAGGCCCTGAGATCTGAGTTCGTCCATTGCCGAGGTGATTGTCGGTCGGCTCACGGACATGGCCGAGGCGAGGCTCCGCTCCGACGGCAGCGTCGCTCCTGGAGGAAGGAGGCCACTCGTTATCAGGGTGCGCAGGGCCAACGCCGCCCGACGGGAGAGATTGCGACCCGGGCCTGTGCCTGGAGATACGGCCGACCAATCGGGGTCCAGTAGCTTGACGAGTTCGGAGGAGTTCATCGGGTCACCCTTTGGACGCCAATTGGCTAGTGACCAACATAGCCAATTAGGCCAGTCTTGCTCCATGCCTCCCATCGACCAGAAAGCATCGAACACGCCCAACACCGGTGCCGGCCCGCACCTGCTCTCGCAGCAGAGTCGTCAGGCCACATCGTCGGCAATCCGCGACCTGCTGGTTCACGCCAGACGACCGGGTGTCATCTCGTTGGCCGGTGGATTGCCATCGACGGAACTCTTCCCGACAACCTCTCTCGTTGCTGCCGCCTCAACCATTCTCTCCCAACCACAGAATCTTCAATATGGTCTGACCGAAGGAGAGATGCGACTTCGGGAGATCGTGGCCGACATTCACACCACCGACGACCAGCTGCCCATCACCCCCGACGACGTGCAGATCGTCAGCGGCTCCCAACAGGCACTCGACCTGATCGCTCGGGTCACGCTTGATCCAGGTGACGAGGTGGTCGTGGGCGATTCCGAGTACCTCGGCGCAATAGGTGCCTTTCGCGGTGCCGGCGGCCGCCTCGTGCCGATCCCGATCGACTCACATGGCCTCGACGTCGACACGCTCGCCGGACAGCTCCGACGCGGACTCCGTCCCAAGCTGTGCTACCTCATCCCCGAATTCCACAACCCGACCGGCGAGAGCATCACGGCGGAGAGGCTGAGCCGGCTGGCCATCCTTTCCGACCGGTACGCCTTCCTGATCGTCGAGGACAACCCCTACGGTGCCCTCCGATTCGACGGGGAGCCGGTTCGCACCATGGCTTCGATGACCGACAATGTCGTGCGGTGCCGAACCATCTCAAAGACCATTGCGCCGGGGCTACGTGTGGCCTGGATGATTGGCCCCGGATGGCTGCTCGATGCGGTCAGGGTGGCCAAGCAGAGCGTCGACCTCCACACACCCACCGTTACCCAACATCTGGCTGCCACCCTTCTTGGCAACACCGATGCCCACCAATCCCACATGTCCCGATTGGCCTCGCACTACATGGACAGGCGGGACTCACTCATGGGCGCCCTCCGCGATCACATGCCGGAGGGTCGATTCGCATCGCCCGCCGGCGGCATGTTCCTGTGGCTGAGCTTGCCCGAGAGCGTGGATACGAATCGGCTCCTTCCACTGGCGCTCGACCGGGGCGTCGCATTCGTCCCGGGCTCGGCCTTCGCGGTGAGCGGCACCGCCCGCCACTCGATGCGGCTCAGCTACTCGACGGCAACACCGTCGGAGCTCCGCGAAGCGGTCGAGCGACTGGCCGCGGCTCTGACCGATTGGGCCGATGGACCGGGGGTCAGTTCTCCGCCGTGATCGTGGCACCCCCCATGCGTGTCACCGCGTGGACACGAAGCTTCGGTGCATCGGGCGGCAGGTCATCGGGGGTGTTCACGTCGGCCTGGAATCCCCCGGCCAGGGTGTCCGACTCGAACTCGACGGCCCACTCCTCGGGGACAGTCAACTGGATGCCCCCCATGGTGGCGTTGAGATCCAGATTGGCACCGGCCGGATCAAGTGTGGCATCCCGCAAGTCGATGTCGACCCCTCCGATGCCGGCGATGACCGTGCCATGCTTGAGATGCTCGGCGTGACTGTGGAATTCCTTGCCGTTGCATATGGCGGCAACAGTGAAGTTGTCGGTCGACTCGTCACCGCTGGTGATACGGCGTTCGATGAGGCGCCCGATCGCGTACACCGTCGCCTCGACGGCAATGAGCCACGCCAATGGTCTACGAATCCGTTTCCACATGATCATCTCCTTGTGTGGACGTGTGGGTGACGTGGGAGCGGCGGTCGGTGCCTTCGACGGTCGCCATGACCGCGACCATCCCGAGGCGGTGACGGCCCCACCGGATGTGGCGACTGCGCATGGCAACCACCTCCTCACGTGGCCAGAGAATACTCCTCTCGGCGCCACCGGTAAACAGAGCGTTCCCGATCGGTTGCCGGCGGTGCGCTATCGTCGAATGCCCGAGGGGGTGATCAGTGCCCCACCGCCGACCGGCTCCACAACGCACGAAGGTCTGGTGCACGAATTGGCCGATATCGCAACCGGAGAAC
Source organism: Actinomycetes bacterium (assembly GCA_024276355.1). GTDB lineage: Bacteria > Actinomycetota > Acidimicrobiia > Acidimicrobiales > Aldehydirespiratoraceae > SZUA-87. The sequence continues at coordinate 5,305 of JAJRXJ010000217.1, forward strand.
TCATTGCCAGGCTGGTCCTGGCGGCCGTGCTCGGCGCAATCCTGGGATACGAACGCGAGTCCCGAAGCAAGACCGCCGGACTGCGCACCCACACGCTGGTCGCACTCGGCGCGGCCATGTTCACAGTCGCCGGCGCGGCAGGTTTCGACGGACCCAACGTCGACACCTCCCGACTTGCTGCCGGCGTGATCACCGGCATCGGGTTCATTGGTGCCGGTACGATCCTTAGGAGCGGACTCCATGTAACGGGCCTCACCACCGCAGCCACGCTCTGGATGGCCGGCGCTCTCGGAGTGGGAGCGGCGTCGGGGCTCTACGCCGTGTCGGCATCAGCTGGAGCAATAGCCTTGGCGTCGTTGCTCATCCTCGGCAACATACGACCCTCGCGATTGTGGGGTCATCGCCGGCGATTGGAGGTGCTCTACGAGCCGGGCCACGGCACGCTTGGCCCCATCTACTCGGCCGTTGCCAACGCCAAGGGAGAGGTCAAGCAAATGTGGATGTCGGAAGACGATGGCTTGCGCCACATCACCATGGCATTGGCGGGCGTCGACGACAACGAATTCGCCGACGTCATCAAGATGATCAGCGGCCGCGACGAGGTGCTGCAGGTGTCTCCAGCAGCCAAGATCGCCCCCGAGTGAGCAGTTGAAGCTCATTGGTTCCGGACGAGACGGACGGGTATTCGACCTCGGCGATGGCAACGTTCTCCGCCGGTTCGGAGACGGCCGATCACAAGAGAGCGAGGCCGCTCTCATCTCCCACCTTTACGGTCTCGGTTATCCCGTACCCGAAGTGAAATCGGCAGATGGGCCCGACATGGTCATGTCGTTGGTCAAGGGGCCAACGATGCTCGATGACCTCGCCTCACACCCGTGGAGGCTGCGAGCCCACGCTCGTACCCTCGCACTGCTGCACCTTCGGCTTCACGAAATCGACGCACCACCATGGTTGAGCAAGGTCGGTGAGCATCCGGGCGACTCGATTCTCCACCTCGATTTCCATCCCGCCAACGTGATGATGTCGCCGACAGGCCCCGTCGTGATCGACTGGACCAATGCACGCGCCGGACCAACGTGGCTCGACACCAGCCACACGGAGGTCCTCCTGCGCACGGGTGAGGCGCCCGGCAACGCCCTCGTCAGGGCGGTCACCACAGCAGGTCGGGTCGAGTTCGTCCGCGCCTATAGGCAGACCTACGGAAAGGTCGACGCGGCGGTTGCTAGGCTGGACACGGCCGCGAGACGATTCCTCGACGATCCGAACATCACCTCCCTCGAAAGGAAACGGGCTGAGGCGCTGACAGTGGAGCGCGGTTAGTCCAAGGGTCGATCCACCGGGCCCGGCGTGAAGGTGGTAGACCAGCCGGATGGGATCCGTACTCCGATGAACTCACTGGTCACATCCAATCCACTCCGCGAGGATCGACTCTGGCCGCCACCGCCGGCGGAGATCGCCGCCTTTCACCGCCGTATGCCCGCCTACTCCCCCACGCTGCTGCTTGATGCCCCCGACCTGGCGTCGAAGCTTGGCATCGGACGACTCCTGATCAAGGCGGAGACGCGTCGTATGGGTCTCCCATCGTTCAAGATCCTCGGTGCTTCGTGGGCCACGTACAGAGCCCTGTGTGCCCATATCGGCCATGAACCGGAGCCGTGGGGCAACATCAACGAGCTCGCCGCGAATCTTGCCCACCTCCGGCCGTTCACCCTGGCCACTGCAACCGACGGCAACCATGGAAGGGCGGTGTCGTTCATGGCCCGGCTTCTCGGGTTCGACGCCAGGATATTCGTGCCCGAGGGCATGGCTCGCGCCCGCACAAAGGCCATGGAGGCCGAGGGTGCCGTCGTCACGGTGGTAAACGGAGACTACGACGACGCGGTCACGCGCGCCGGGGAGGAGGCCGGGGAGAGCTGCATCGTTGTCTCAGACACTTCCTGGCCCGGATACGAAACCATTCCCGCACAGGTGATCGAGGGCTACACCACCATCTTTGCCGAGGTCGACGAGGCGATCGATGCCAGCGACCTGGACCACCCCGATCTGGTGGTCGTGCCCATGGGGGTGGGCGCGTTCATGTCGGCCGCGATCACCCATTACCGCTCCGGTGATCACCGACCCCTGATAGTTGGTGTCGAGCCCATCGACGCCAATTGTGTCCAGGCATCGGCACTCGCCGGCAACATCACCCACGTCCCGGGGCCCCACCGCTCGATCATGGTCGGGCTCAACTGCGGTCGCCCATCGCTCATCGCCTGGCCCCGTCTCGCCGCCGGAATCGACTGGTTCGTGAGCGTCGACGACGACTCAGCCCGACAGGCCATGCGCGATCTGGCGGGCGCTGCTGTTGTGGCCGGGGAGACCGGCGCCGCGTCCCTGGCCGGTCTGGAAGCGTTGTTGATCGACGAAGCCGCCGCCGGGCAACTGCCAGACCTGAGCGACCGAACCGTCATGATCGTCGTCACCGAGGGGGCCACCGACCCGGCCGCGTACGAGACGGTCGTTGGCAGAAGCCACGATCGGATCGGCCGGGTTCTCACCGCAATCAGGCCATGATCACCTCGGCTATTGTGCGCAGATGACCCCGCCGCTCACACCCATGTCGCTCTCGACCCTTCTGGGACGCATCGATCACGAGTGGACCACCCGCAAGAAGATCTTCGATCTGCCCAACGCCCGGATCTGGAAGCCAGATCCGAATGTCGACCTCGGATTCGACTTTCTCGGTCGCCGGTGCGCCACCCCTGTCGGTCCCGCGGCCGGCCCGCAGACTCAACTCGCCGAGAACATCGTGCTTGCTTGGCTCGGTGGATCACGACTGTTCGAGCTCAAGACCGTCCAGGTGATCGACGACCTCGAAATCTCTAGGCCATGCATAGATATGGAGACCATCGGATACAACATCGAGTGGAGCCAGGAGCTCAGCATCGGTAAGAGTCTCACCGAATACACCAAAGCCAGCATGCTCTTGACAATTCTCCGGAATTGGGAACCCCTGGAGCCCTTTGTCGGCTCCGATCCCGGACCCCACGTGTTCGACATGTCCGTGGGCTACGACCTAGCCGGCATCAGCTCCGACAAGGTCGCCGGTTTCATTCGGGGCATGCGAGACGCCACCACCGAGATAGACCGGCTGCGCTCACAAATCACTGGTCCATTCGCGCACCTGGCCGATCTCGATTTCGACCCACACATATCGAACACCCTCACACTGTCCGCGTTCCACGGCTGCCCACCCGAGGAGATCGCATCGATCACCAAGCATCTGATCGATGTCCACGGCCTCGATGTGATCGTCAAGTTGAACCCGACTCTCCTCGGCTATGAGCGCGTGGCCGGGATCGTCAACGACGTTCTCGGCTACGCCGACGTTTCGGTGAAGCGCGAGGCGTTCGAGGCTGACCTTCAGTTCAGTCGCGGCATCGAACTGGTCGAGGAACTCAATCAATACGCGAAAGACCGCGGCCACCGATTCGGGATCAAGCTCACCAACACTTTGGTGGTCGACAATGTAAAGCGCTGGATCCCCGACGACACCATCTACATGTCCGGCGCACCGCTTCACGTGATCGCCTCCACACTTCTCGCCGCCTTGGCCGATGCCCTACCGGGGCGCCTTGACATCCCGGGACACGATGGCGATGTGATGGTCAGCTTCTCGGCCGGTATCACCAAGGACAATCTCGCCGACTCGATAGCCATGGGTGTCAACCCGGCAACGATCTGCTCCGATCTGCTCAAGCCAGGCGGTTACGGACGGCTGGCCCCGATGCTGCGCTCACTCGCCAAACGGGTAGCCGACGACGGCCACACCAACCTGCCGTCGTGGAAGGCGGCCCGTCAAGAAGAGGCCCTGGCCGCAGGTTTCGCCAGTTCCGCGGCCATGCACGTGGCCCATATCCGTGGTGAGGGCATCGGCGCCTACAACCTTGACGGCAATTCGAAGCTCCCACGTTCGGTCGACCACAGCCTGGAGATGTTCGGATGTGTTGCCTGCAACTTCTGCGTCACCGTGTGCCCCAACGACGCCTTCTTCAACATCAAGAGCCTCGACGGCATGGATGGCCGTCAGCAGTATCTGGTGTTCGCCGAATTGTGCAACAACTGCGGCAACTGCATGACCTTCTGCCCGGAGAGCGGTGATCCCGCGGAGATCAAGCCCAAGCTGTTCACCAATCCCGACGTGTACTCGGCCCGTCCCGGGCAGGGTTTCCTCGTCGTCGACGGCCAAGTGGTGCAACACCGAGCAGACGCCACCCAGGCCGAGACCGTCCAGGCGCTCATCTCCTCCGAGGCCGGCCTCCCACTTCGAACGACGTCTAGCCCTTCACCTCGAAAATGATCTTGCTGGCCTCGCCGGCCCGTAGCGTGTCGAATGCCTCTTCGTACTGCTCAAGCCGGAAGAAATGGGTGATCACCGGACTCACATCAAGTCCCGAGTCGAGCATGGCGGTGGCTTTGTACCAGGTCTCGAACATCTCCCGTCCGTAGATCCCGGTGATTGTGAGTCCCTTCAGGATCGCCTGGTTGAGATCCACGGTCGCGGGCTCGCCGAACAGGCCCAGCAAAGCGACAGAGCCTCCGTGATTGACCACCGAGAACAGGTCGACGATCGCGCCCGGGTGGCCCGACATCTCGAGCACCACGTCGAAACCCTCCGTCATGCCCAATTCCGACATCACAGATCGCAACGACGCCTCTCCCGGCTCGACCGCCATCGACGCTCCCATTCGGCGGGCGATCGCCAGACGATTCGGACGGATGTCAGTGGCCACGACATGGCGGGCGCCGGCGTGGCGGCACACGGCAGCCGCCATCTGCCCTATGGGCCCGGCGCCGGTGATCAGAATATCCTCCCCCACCAGGTCGTAGGTGAGCGCCGTGTGGACCGCGTTGCCGAGCGGGTCGAGAATGGCTCCGATCTCGTCGGGGATCGTATCCGGCACGGGATAGGCATTCGATGCGGGTATTACCACGAAGTCGGCGAATCCCCCGTCGCGGTGGACACCGATACCAACCGTGTTTCGGCACAGATGGCCATGCCCGGCCCGGCAGTTCCGACAGTGCCCGCAGATCACGTGGCCCTCACCCGCCACGCGCGTGCCGACGGGCAGGCCCACGACCTGGTCACCGGTCGCGGCCACACGACCGATGAACTCGTGACCTATCACGGTGGGAGGCGTGATGTTCTCTACAGCCCAGTCGTCCCAGTTGTGGATGTGGAGGTCGGTACCGCATATAGCGGCATGTGTGACCTCCACAAGCACCTCCGCGGGTCCGGGGCGGGGAGTGGGCCACTCCACAAGGGACAATCCGGGTCCTGCTTCGGTCTTGACGAGGGCCCTCACCGCGTCTCCCCAATCACACCGAGGTCCCGGCCGACTTCGCCGAAAGCCTCGATGGCCCGATCGATGTCGGCATCGCTGTGCGCAGCATTCATCTGAGTGCGTATCCGGGCCTTGCCACGAGGTACAACCGGGAACGAGAAGGCGGTCACGAGAATCCCGGATTGCAACAATCGTGAGGCCATCTCGGCGGCAGTTCCGGCGTCGCCCAACATCACCGGGATGATCGGGTGTCCCCGGCCGCTCAGATCAAACCCCTGCGCCCCCATGCCCGACCGGAACCGCTCGGCGTTTCGGTGGAGCCGCATTCGAAGATCGTCGCCGCGGCGGGCGATCCGAATAGCAGCCAGCGCGCCCCCGACAAGGCCCGGGCTGAGCGAGTTGGAGAACAGATACGGCCGGGCGCGTTGTCGCAGCAGATCGACCACGGCGCTGTTTGCCGCAACGAAGCCGCCCATGGCCCCGCCGAGTGACTTCCCGAGGGTGCTCGTCAGGATGTCGATCCGTTCGGACACACCGTGCAGAGCCGGAGTCCCGCGCCCTTGCGGTCCGATGATCCCGGTGGCGTGGCAGTCATCGACCATGACCAGGGCATCGAACTCATCAGCGATCTCGCAAATGGATGGCAGATCGGCGATGTAGCCATCCATGGAGAAGACCCCGTCGGTGGCTATCAGGACCGTGCGAGCGCCCCCACGACGTGCTTCGGCCACGGTGTTTCGGAGATCGGCCATGTCGCGGGTGGCGAAGCGATGGCGGCGGGCCTTGCACAGCCGCACACCGTCGATTATCGAAGCGTGATTCAGCGAGTCGGAAACTATGGCGTCGTCAGGGCCGAGCAGCGGATCGAACACGCCGCCGTTTGCATCGAAGCAGGCGGCGAACAGGATCGCCTCGTCGGTACCGATGTAGTCGGCTATCTCCGACTCGAGGAGACGGTGGTGATCCGTGGTCCCGCATATGAAACGCACCGACGCCATGCCGTGGCCATGGGTCTGCATTGCTCGTTCGGCTGCAGCAATCAGGTCCGGATGGTCAGCAAGCCCCAGGTAGTTGTTGGCACACATGTTGAGTACCCGACCACCGCCCTCCACCGTGACCGATCCCCCCTGGGGCGATGTGATGATGCTCTCGATCTTCCAAAGCCCCTCTTGGCGGATCTCTCCCAGGGTGGCTTCGACGCGTTCGTAGAAATCGGAACGAGACATGATTCTCCTGTCGGTTGACCGGTACGGGCAGGCTCACCCGAACCGCACCTGCCGCGAACATAGATGCAGCTGAGCCACAACGGCCACAGGGCTTGAATCGGCCGTGTCCGTGCCGACGGGAGTGTCGAGCCGATCAATCAACATACGGGGGCGGCAATGTACAAGAATCGCATCATCGGACTGACCTTCTCCATGGCGATTCTCGCCTCGGCGTGCACGGGAGGGTCAGGAGACTCGACCACCGACCCGAATGTTCCGGCAACCTCGGCGCAGGCCGACTCGGGAGTGGGAAACACCGGCCCGATCAACCTCGACTGCAACGGCGGGGCCTTCCCGAACGATCCGGACTTTCGGCAGATCCTGTGCGATGTCCAGAATGCCGAGCTGAGCGTGATGGTGGCCAAGGGCACCGTCGATCCGACCTGGGGGCCGCGGGTTTCACAGGCCATATTGAAAAAGGCGACCGACCGACCGACCGCCGTTGCCGAACTCGAGGCCATCATCGCGGAGATGAACGCGGCGTCGTAGTCCGCGACGCGGAGCCCGACGCTCGGCGTCAGGGCCGACGTCGCCCGCGATGAGCGGCCAGCGCGTCGGCGAATTCCGTCTGGGTCCAACCCGAGCGGAGGGCCCGGGCCATCAGTTGCTGGGCAGACTCCGGCGACATTCCATCACGTGGCGGATCGGAATCGAGATTCGAGGGGAACGAGTAACCGTCGGCGCTCGCCGCGATGGCCGCCTGTACCTCAGCAGGCGACAAACGGCCACGATCGGCGAGATCTCTCAGCGGCCCGTACACGGCCGCGGCGATCGTATAGGTGTCGATCGACTCCATCGGTCGACCCATGGCCGACGAGATCTGCAGCAGGTTGGCCACACGATCGATGTCCTCGGTACGGTTCTCGCCGGCCGCATGGTGAAGCCCGGGGTTGAAGAACACGGCGTCTCCGGTGTGCATGTCGAGTTGGATGGAGTGCTCGTCGAAGTACGCGACGAAGTCCGGGTGGCGCCAGGCCATGTATCCGAGTTCATAGAGCTGTGAGAAGGGCAGAAGTCGGGTTGGTCCCGACTCGATGGGCATGTTGGAGTGGGCGACCGCTCCCTGGAGCGTGAGCGCTTGGGACACTCGATGGGCATGTATGGGAAATCTGGCAACGTCGGCATCGGATTGAAAGCCGAGGTGATAGTCGCGGTGGGGAGCCTGTGACTGTCCGCCGGGGTGGACCACGTTGACCTGTGAGCTGAGCTGGTACCAAGGTCCGAGCCAGGATTCTGCTGCCAGGGCGATGATCGGATTCGAGTAGTAGGACACGAACGCGGCTGGATCAAGGAGTGCGGACTTCTGCAGAGCGTTCCACACACGGCTGTTGGCGCCTGCTTCGGCAAAGTGATCAGCGGCGTCGGGACCGTCGCGACGCTCCTCGTCCATGAGGCGGCCGAACACGTGGGTCATGCGCTGGACCACATCGAGGTCGCCGAATGCACGGGTCACGACGAACACGCCGGGTCCGGCGGAGAGACAGTCTGACCACTCGTCCATGATTGTCGCAGAGAGATCGTGATCCCGGAGGGCCTGTCTGACCAAGTCGCCGGCGTAGAGCGGAACTCCGGACACGACATCATCAGCGATGGTGGCCCGGAAGTCCGACACCCCATCGGAGATGACCCGACGGAACTCGTCGATGTCGATGCTCGCCGGGAGAATTCGCCGCTTGCCGGCGGATAGTCGAGACGATCGCGTGCCTGGGATTGCCACCATCCACCTTTCTCGGGCCGTTGCAGGGAGAGTAGTCGAATGGTTGACCAGGAGAGGCCCGAGGATCAGTTCCCGATCGTGGGCACCCCCCTCTCCCATTCGACCCGCAGCGACTGATATACCTGTCCAGGCATCAGCCGAATCTCCCGAGAGGCAGACCCCATGCGCGCAGCGATCCTTACCGGAGGAGGCGACGTACCCGGTCTCAACCCGTGCATCAAGGCCGCGGTCAACCGGATGATCGATGAGGGCCACGAGGTGCTCGGAATCCGTCGTGGGTGGGGTGGTCTTCTGGCCTGCAACCCGGACGACCCCGACTCGATCGCCGCCAACACAATTCGTCTCGACCGCAACGCTGTGCGCACGATTGACCGCACCGGCGGCACCTTCCTGCACACGTCACGGACCAAACCGAGCCACGTCGCCGCCCACGACGTGCCTGACTTCCTGGCCGGAACGGTGTCGGGCGAGGGACCGTTCGATTTCACACCCCACATTCTCAACGTCCTCGACTCGCTTGGAGTCGACGTCTTGTTGCCCATCGGCGGGGACGACACGCTGTCGTATGGCCTGAGAATGCACGAAGAGGGCGTTCCGGTGGTGGCCATTCCGAAGACCATGGACAACGATGTCCACGGAACCGACTACTGCATCGGCTTCTCCACCGCCGTCACCCGGGGAGTCAAGTTCATACACAATCTGCGTACGAGCACCGGATCCCACGAACGAATCGCCATCGTCGAGTTGTTCGGTCGTTACAGCGGCGAGACCTCTCTCATCACCGCCTATCTGTCCGGTGTCGACAGGGCGATCATCTCGGAGGTCCCGTTCGACGTCGATCGTCTGGCCGAGTTGGTGGCACGTGACAAAGCCGACAACCCCAGCAACTACGCGATGATCACGATCTCAGAGGGGGCCACCATCCAGGGCGGCAGCATGAGCCTGTCGGGCGAGGCCGACGCCTACGGGCACCGCAAGCTGGGTGGGATCGGGAAGCAAACCGGTGATCTCATCAAGGAGCGAACCGGTGAGGGAATCGTTCTTCAGGAACTCGCCTACCTGGCCCGGTCCGGCAACCCCGATTCGCTTGATCTCATGGTGGGCATGAACTACGCCATCATGGCGGTTGATCTCGCCATCGACGGCACACTCGGGCGCATGGTGGCGCTGCGTTCGGGGACCTACACCAACGTGCCCATCTCGGTCACCGGTGAAGGCGTCAGGCGCGTTGATGTCGACGAGTTGTACGACGTTGACGAGTATCGCCCGAAGGTGCGACATGTCGCAGGCAAGCCGATGTTCCTTTACTGACAGCCGTCGGATGGGTCAGGCCGCGAAACCGTCGAGTCTGGCGAGTACCTGCAACATCACCTCATCGGCACCGCCCCCGATCGAGGCAATGCGGTTGTCGCGATAGAACCTTGCCGTCCAGTTCTCCTCGACGTACCCCATCCCACCGTGGAACTGAAGGCATGTGTCTCCGACCCTGCGTATCAGCCGACCGGCGGTGAGCTTGGCGATGGTGGCCCGCCGTGTGGTGTCGATTCCACGGTCATGATCCTCCGCGATCGACATGTTGTAGACCCGCAGCAAATCGAGCTCGGCCGAGAGCTCAGCCAAGCTGAACTGTATGTATTGCTTGGAAAGAAGCGGCTCGCCGAAGGCATGTCGGTCGCGCAGGAACTCTGCTGTCCGCTCGAGGGCTCGTTCACACGCCCCGACCGAGGTATAGGCCGCCCACATTCGTTCCACCACGAACTGCGCCATTTGTTGGTGAAACCCTCGACCGATCTCTCCGATGGTGTTGGCCACAGGCACCCGGCAGTCGGTGAAGTCGAGCAGGGCCGTGTCGGAGGCCCGCATTCCGAGTTTGTCGAGTTTCTTCGAGACGCTGAATCCAGGAGTGGCCGTGGGCACGATGATCTGGCTCATGCCCGCATAGCCGCCCTCATCGGATGTGCGAGCCAGCAGACACAGCCAATCGGCCTGAAGCGAATTGGTGATCCACATCTTCGATCCGTTGATCACCCATTCATCCCCATCCCGAACGGCCCTCGTACGGATGTTGGCGACATCGGAGCCGGCATCCGGCTCGCTCACCGCGATGGCTGCAACCATCTCGCCGCGCAGAGCCGGCGTGAGAAACCTCCGCTTCTGCTCCGCCGTACCGAAACGAGCGAGGGAGGGAGTCGCCATGTCGACCTGCACCCCGAGAGCCATGGGCAAGGAACCATGATCGCACCGACCGAACTCCTCACCGAGAATCACCGTGAACATCTGATCAGCACCCTGGCCGCCATCGGCCTCGTCGTAGTCGAGGCCGATCATTCCGAGTCTCGCCATGTCGGCGAATATCTCGTGGAGAGGCATCATCTCGGCCGCCTCCCATTCGGGAACTCGGGGGTTGATTTCCCGCTCCACGTAATCGCGCACCATGGCACGGAAGGCCTCATGTTCGGAAGTCATCTGCACGGCGCGACCATACAACGGCCTATCTTCGACCCACCCAATCGGACCGGTCGGGGCGACGCCGTGCCTCAGATGATGGCCCGCTCCACGAACGGGATGCCCCTACGTACGCGGTCATATCCGAGGGACGACAAGTCGAGCGAGCGGTATTCGCCGTAGGCGATCAGTTCGGCCACTCCACGACCCACAGCCGGGGATTGCTGCATCCCGTGCCCGGAGAAACCGTTGGCAAAAACGAAGTTTCCCACCACGTCGTGAGGGCCGACGATGAGATTCTGATCGAGAGTGTTGTAGGCGTAGTGTCCGGCCCACCGGCTTGTCACCTTGATCCGTTCGAAGGCCGGAATGCGGTGGGCGAGCGCCGGCCACACCTTGTCTTCCCAGATGTCGTGGTCCATGGCGAAATCGTCGGGGGAGACAGCAGCGTCGCTGTCCGGTGTGCAGCCGACCATGTATGCGGCACCGTCGGACCGGACATGAACACCGGATGGATCGATCGTGAGTGGCAGCCGGCGATCGAGCGGGCTTGCCGCCTCGAACACGAATGTGTAGCGCTTGCGGGCCTCCACGGGCAGTTCGATTCCGGCCATTCGCGCCGTGGCCGCCGCACGTGGCCCCGATGCGTTGACCAGCGTCCCGCATCGGACTCGTTCACCCGACGTCAAGGTCACATCGACCACGGAGTCGCCTCTCCGTCCGATGGAGACCACCTCGTTGGCGACATACTCGACACCGCTGTGTCGGGCCTTGCGACGGAGCCAGTCGAACATGGTGCCGCTGTCGAAATATCCCTCGTCGACAAGGTTGTGACTGCCACAGACGATGTCGTCGAGGTTGTAGAACGGGTATGCCGCGGAAATCTCGTCTGGGGACATGAGCTTCGTCGCGGCACCCAGCGAGACCTGCAATTCCTGGTTGGCTCGCAGCTGCCCGGCAAAGCCCTCATCGGCGGCCAGGTACATGTACCCGAAGTGGTCGACGGCGATCCGTGGCACCTCGGGGTCGCCAAGAAACTCGGGGAAGTCTCTGACGAACTCCGCGGCGAAGCGGGAGATCCTGATGTTGATCTCGGTGGAGAACTGCTGCCTCATGCAGCTGTTGGTGTGGGCGGTGGAGGATTTCGAGTAAGTCATGTCACGCTCGACGACCAGCACCTTCCCGCCGAAGTCGACGTGACCCGACAGGAACCACGCGACCGCGGAGCCCACCACGGCCCCGCCGACGATCACCACGTCGTAGGACGACCGCCTTGGCTCGGAGACGACGGGTGAGGGTTTACGGGGGTCGACGGGTTCCATTTGATCGTGAATCTACACGCCTCGGATGAGCGACGGAGCCTTGCTGTGGCGCTAGTTTGCTGCCCATGTCGACTCCACACATCTCCGCCCCCGACGACGCCTTCGCCGAGACCTGCCTTCTGCCCGGCGACCCGCTCAGAGCGAAGTGGATCGCAGAGACCTTCCTCGACGACGCCGTGCAGGTAACCGCCGTACGCAACGTCCTCGGGTTCACCGGGTCCTACAAGGGCAAACCGGTGTCGGTGATGGGTACCGGCATGGGGGTGCCCTCGATTTCGATCTACGCCACCGAGCTCATCGACTTCTACGGTGTCAAGAAGCTGATCCGAGTGGGGAGCTGCGGGAGCCTGCAACCGCATCTCGGTCTCAAGGATGTGGTGGTCGGTCTCGGGGCCTGCACGAATTCCGGCGTCAACCGGGCCCGCTTCGAGGGATGGGACTTCGCGGCCATCGCCGACTACGGGCTGGTGCGTGCGGTAGTCGATTCAGCAGAGGCCCAGGGCATCACGGTTCATGTCGGCAACCTCATGACATCCGACCTGTTCTACGGTCCCACCAACAAGACTCTTGAAGAGACCATGGCACCCATTCAACGCATGGGGGTGCTTGGCGTCGAGATGGAGGCAGCGGGGCTCTACGGGTTGGCGATCGAACGCGGCGCCGCCGCGCTCGCTGTGTGCTCGGTCAGCGACGATCTGACCACCGGAGAGATTCTCAGCTCGGACGAGCGCGAGACATCGCTCTCCGACATGATCACGGTTGTGCTCGAGTCGGTCATCTGACAAACCACAGCTGAGGTGTCAACCTCTGGTTACCCGAACCCGCACCATGGAGCATTCGATGACCCGCCTCGGCTACCAGATCCCAAACTTCACATACCCGGGAATCTCCCAAGCCGACACCTTCTCCAATGTCGTGGCCCAGGCCAAGGCCGCTGAGGCAGCCGGTTTCGACCGGGTCTTCGTGATGGACCACTTCTATCAACTGCCGATGATCGGTGAGCCGCAGGAGCCGATGTTCGAGTGCTACACCATGCTCTCGGCGCTGGCGCAGCACACCTCCAAGGTTCGCCTCGCGGCGTTGGTCACCGGCAACACCTACCGTCATCCGACCCTCTTGGCCAAGACCATCACCGCTCTCGACCACGTGTCCGGCGGACGGGCCACCCTCGGAATCGGATGCGGGTGGTTCAAGCTCGAACACGACTCGCTCGGATACGAATTCGGGACCTTTACCGACCGGTTCGAGAAGCTCGAAGAATCTCTTCAGATTGTGATTCCGATGCTTCGGGGTGAAACCGTCACGTTCACCGGGAAGCACTACCGTGTCGTCGATGCCGTCAATTCGCCGGCGCCCATATCGCGGATTCCGATCATGATCGGCGGCTCGGGTGAGAAGAAGACCCTCCGCATGGTCGCGCAGTACGCAGACGAGTCCAACCTGTCGAGTGGTCCGGTGAGCGGGATTCCCC
>JAJRXJ010000218.1 GCA_024276355.1 Actinomycetes bacterium
CGTGGATCGACCGGGCGTTGACATCCAACGAGCAGAGACGCGGCAATCTTCCTCGGGTGAGAACCGAGTTGGTGGGAGACCTGGCTGATCTTCATCGAAGGGTGTCCCAGCTTCCCAACATCCAGTTGGTGACGCTCACCGGATCCGGAGGTGTCGGCAAGACCAGGGCGGCTCTCGAGGTCGGCTGGTTGATGGTCGACGAGTTCGTTGACGGCGTGTGGATGGTGGAGCTGGGACCGATCGACGATCCGGCCGCCGCGGCCGCAACGGTCGCTTCCACGCTCGGTGTGCTGGTCCAGGCAGGAATGTCGACGGTCGAGGCGATCGTCGATTGGTGTTACGGCCGGCGAATGCTGTTGATCATCGACAACTGCGAACATCTGCTCGATCCCGTCTCGGAGCTGGTCTCGGCGATTCTCACCGGATGCGAAACCGTCACCATCATGGCCACCAGCCGCGAACCGTTGGGGGTGGTCGGCGAGCGGGTAATCCGGGTGCCGTCACTCAACCCCGAACATTCAGTCGAGCTGTATTGCAACACGGCAGCCACTGCGCTCGGCTCGGCTTCATTCTCCGATGCCGACCTTGATGCGATCAGATCGGTATGCGATCGCCTCGACGGCATACCACTGGCCATCGAGTTGGCGGCGGCCCGCAGCCGGACATTGAGCCCCAGCGAACTCCTGGCCAGATTGGACGACCGGTTCCGTTTGCTGAGGGGTTCCGGGAGGGGTGGATTGGAACGCCATCAGACTCTTCGAGCCGCGGTGGGTTGGTCCCACGACTTGTTGACCGAAGCCGAGAAGATCCTCTTCGCACGGTTGTCGGTGTTCAGCGGCGGCTTCGAGTTCAATGCGGCGGAGGCGATCTGCAGTGACAACGAGATCGACGCTCACGACGTGGTCGATCTGGTGGGTGATCTGGCCGACAAGTCGATGCTGGTGGCGGAGCGGCAAGGCGACGGCACTCGCTTTCGTATGCTCGAAACGTTGCGCCAGTTTGCCGAGGAGCGCCTCTCGAGCCTGGGCGAAACTGCCAACCTCCGCGACCGGCACCTGGCCTGGTACGTCGACCAGTCGGAAGTCAACTATCAGAAGTGGCACACGTCCGAGCAGGTGGACTCCGACACGTGGTTCCAGCGGGAATGGGGGAACATCGGGGCCGCCCACGGGTGGGCGATCGTCAATGGTGATCTTTCTGCTTCCAACTCCTTGCTGACCTCCGTGTCGGCAACCGCTTTCGCCTTCCTGAAACCTGAACATGAGGATTGGTCGGAAAGAGCCGCAGCTTTGTGCGAGGAGCTGGGATCGGTTCCCCTGATAGTCGACTGCATGACCGGCACATGGTCGATGTATCGCTCTGACATTCATCGCGGGTTGGCCCTGGCCAGGCGCGGATTGAGAGATCATCCCAAGGATCAATTCGCAGGATTCGCTCACTCGTTGCTGATCTATGGACTCATGGCATCCGCCCAATCGGAGGAACTGCCTGCCGCGATCAGTGATGCGCTCAGCTGTCTCGGCTCATCCACTCGCCGGGACGTCGAGTACAACCTTCGGTTTGCGATCACCGACGCGACGCTGAACGACCCCTCCTTGGGTGGAGACAACTTCGAGCGATTGATGGTGATATGCCGCGAGATCGATTCTCCGGGGACGATGACTCGGGCGATGAACGCCCTGGCCAGCCGACACGTACTTGGTGAATCGTCGGATCCACAAGCCGCCCTCTCATGCACCGAAGAGGCGATCCGAATGGGTGAGGCCCACGCACCCGGCTATGCGTTGTGGGCCATGTGCACCCGATCCGCTCTGCTGAGCGAGTTCGGCGATCCGACCGAAGCGACCGAAGCCATTCGCACGGCGATCAGCCGTAGCTACGACGCCCGTCTGTGGATGGCAACCAATGTGGCGCTTTCCATCTGTGTGACCCACCTCCTGGAGCGATCACCCGAGGTTGCAGCCACGCTCCTTGGTCACGTCGCCACCATGCCGTTCTTCGAGGTGGGCCTGGCGGTGAGGCGACGCCCCATGCAGTTGGCCGCAGTGGCCAAGATGGCCAACGGCGCCGAATGGATGGCCGCCGGCGCCGCGATGGGTCGACACGAGGCGGTCGAATACGCGTTGGCCCAACTCAATGAGCTCGACAAGCAGGACAGCGTCGCGCAGTGACCGGGACGCGGGCTGTCACGGCCGGGTGCACGCCCGGTTGTAGGTTGTCGACACGATGGGGACGACAGCACGATCGCTGAGACTGCTTTCGGTGATGATCGTGTTCGCGGCTGTGGTTTCTGCTTGCTCAGCCGGGTCCGACGGGCTGACCTACTCGAGTACGGCGACCACGGTGCCGGCGACGACAGATACCGGCGCGGCCTCAACAACCGTGCCCGTCGCCGCCCCTGCCGCGACCGTGCCGGTTGTCATCATCTCCACCACCACTGCCCCACCGGCTGTCGCCACATCGGCCTC
>JAJRXJ010000219.1 GCA_024276355.1 Actinomycetes bacterium
CGTTCGAGTCGCCCCGGGGGCGCAAACCGGAGAGGGGCAGGACGGCAATAACCCCGCCGCCCGCCCCTCCATCCGGTTTTGTGAACGTTTCGAGTCCCATTTGGGACTCGAAACGTTCACAAAACCGGATTGGGTTCTGGGGTGCGAGGGGTGTGGAATGACGCCACGGTTGGTCCGGTCGTGATATTCCTAGGTCATGGAGATTTTCGAACAGCAGCCCCAGCAGTGGACCGGAATCCCAGCAGACAAACCCGGTCGTCCCAGTCCGGTCTGGCTGGCGTTCGCGATCGTCATTGGTATGGCAATGGGTGGCGCGCTGGTCTACTTCACTGTCGACACCAGCCCTGAGACAGCATCGACCACCTCCGACCCCACTGTTGCGGCCACACCCACCACATCGGCGGCTGCCTCCACCACTACAGCCCCGATCGTCCAGAGCGGCTCGGCCCTGGACATTGCCTACCAGACGACCTACCCCGTTGAGGGCTCCCCCAATGGGGTGGTTGCACTTGAGAACGGATCCGCGGAGATCACCATGGAAGGGTCGGCTACGCCGTTCACCGCAAAGGTCGCCGATGCGTTCGCCTCCGATCTCGACGGAGATGGGGTCGATGATGCGGTGGTGATGCTCGTGTCGAACGGCGGCGGAAGTGGCTCGTTCTACTCGGTGTACGGCGTGTTCGCCGACCCCGACCAGACTGTCATCAGCAATGAGATCTCTCTGGGCGACCGCATCACCGTCGACGGGTTCACCGCCGATTCAGGTGGAGGCATCGTCAAGGTCCGGTATCGCGATCACAGTGAATCGGTCGGGTTGGCGGATGATCCCGACCTGTTGGTGGCCTCCAACATTCAGATACTTCGCAGTGGCGCGGTGGTGGTCATGCATGGTTCGATTCCGATCGCCGACACCGCCGATCCCCAGCTATCCGAGTCGAGCAAGATCACGACCGGGGGTCTCGGTCCGGTACGAATCGGCATGTCGGTCGCAGAGGCCACCAAGGCGGCCGGTCGGGTGATTCTCACTCCCACCGCTGGTGCCACCGCCGCAAGTCCCGACTGCGCGTTCGCGGTCGTGGACGGCCTCCCGGGCGTGGCCTTCATGGTCAACAACGGTGTCATTCGCCGGGTCGACATCGACGAGGGCACGATTTCCACCTCCTCGGGGGCCCACATCGGTAGTACCGAACAGGAGATCAAGGATCTCTTCCCGGGGATCATCACGGTGAGCGACCACGCATACGTCGAGGGCGGCCATTACCTCACGCTCACCCCCACGGCCGAAAATCTCAAGGATGACCGGGTCGTGTTCGAGACCGACGGGCAGGTTGTCACCAGCTACCGCGCCGGGAAGGTGCCCGAGGTCGGGTACATCGAAGGTTGCGCCTGAGAAGCGACGCTCACCGACTCGCGATCAGGCCTTGAGCGCTGCCTCGAGTGCCGTGATCTCTCGGGCCGAACCCAGGATGATCAACACATGACCGGCCTCGAGAACCGACTCCGCGGGAGGATTCGACGTGTAGTGGGCGCCCTGATCCCGGATCGCCACCAGCAGGGGCCGTTGCTTGAGTTGCCCGAACACCTCCCCGGCGGTTCTGCCCACAGCTGACGAGGCCGGAGCAATGGTCATCTCCTGAATGGACACGTCGAGCGACTCGTCGTGTAGGACCTCGTCCATGAACTCGGCGACATTGGGGTGCATTGCAATCGCCCCCATGCGCGAGCCACCGATCTCGTGGGGATTCACGACACGGTCGGCACCGGCCCTGCGAAACTTCGGCTCATCGGTTTGGTGGGTTGTCCGAACGACGATGAACAGATCGGGACGCAACGCCCGGGCCGTGAGCGTGACGTAGATGTTGTCGGCGTCCGTGTTGAGGGCCGCGATGAGAGTGTGGGCCCGGTCGACCCCGGCCCGGTGGAGAACGTCTTCGTCGGTGGCCTCGCCGATCACGACGGGCACGCCCAGATCATCTGCCGGTTGGCGATCTATCACGACCACGTCGGCTCGGTGGCGGTGGGCATACTCCACGATGGCGGTGCCCACTCGTCCGGCACCGGCGACGATCACGTGATTGCTCATCTGGTCGATCATGCGTTGCTCCTTGCGTTTGCGTCGATCGTCGGTGAGGCTTCCCTCAAGAAACGCCTCGACGATCATCCCGACCGTGTAGAGCACTCCACCGGTTCCGAAGAACACGAGGAAGAGAGTGAATATCCGGTAGGCCTGATCTATTTCACTTTCGGGACCGGTCTCGTCGAACCCGACCGTGGTGACGGTGATACCGGTCTGGTAGATCGAGTCGAACAGGCCGAGTCCCAGTATGCGGTAACCGATCACTCCCACAAGAAGGATCAACACCAGCACACTCGCGCCGAATCTGACCCTGTTCCATGGGTCGGGACCGGGGCCGCGGCGGGCGAGCGCGAGGTCTTCCAACGCCTCCATACGGCGCACCAAGCGACGACGGAACCCGACCCTCAGGTGCACGCGATCCACTCCTCGCGAGTCATCGTGTAGAGCCGACCTTCGACTTCGCCACGCCTCTCGTTCGCCGGAATCGACACGGTCCTGTGGAAGCGCATCCCGATTCGTTCGGCCACCATGAACGAAGCCGTGTTACCGGTCTGGGGAATGGAGGTGACCTCATCGAGCTCAAGCGTGGTGAACCCCTCCCGCAGAGCAGCACGGGCCCCCTCGCTCGCCAGACCGCGACCCCAATGGTCGGGGTCCAATCGCCAGCCGACCTCGACCGCCGGGAGTATCTCCGGCAGGAACATCGGGACCGACAGGCCCACGTAGCCCACCACGGTCGCGGTTGCCCTCTCGATGGCAATCCAGCAGCCGAACCCGCACTGGTCCCATTCCTCGATCATCGTGTTGATGAAGGTGTGGGTCTCCCGCCGGGTGAGGCCCCGGCCGTAGGGGTACTCCCACACCTCGGGTTTGGCGAACACCGTTGCCAACTCATCGAGGTCGGACTCACGGAACTCACGAAGATGCAGTCGACTGGTGGTGACATCACCGAGTGGATTCGCTGTCGATGGCGGTCGGAATCCGGGCACGGACAGACACTAATGGCACGTAGTGTCCGGGGATGGCTTCTCCTGCTACCCCGACGCCCCCGCTTCCGGAACTCAATCGGTCGGCTGATGAGCGCACCACCCTCACCGAAATGCTCGACTTCCACCGGGCGGTCCTGGAACGAAAGACCCATGGCCTCAATCCAGTTCAGATGGCCACAGCCGTCGGACCATCCGAACTGACCATCGCCGGGATAGTGCTCCACATGGCACTGGTCGAGGACAGTTGGTTCGACCACCGTTTCCGCGGTCGCGACGAGATCGAACCGTGGGCTTCGATCCCATGGGACGACGACCACGATTGGGAGTTCCACAATGCCCACCTGTGGGACAACGATGATCTGCTGGCGCTGTTTCGCGAATCGATCGGGAGAAGCCGAGCAGCAGTCGCGACCGCTGGCTCGCTCGACCAGATCGCTGCTCTGACCCGCAGTGACGGCACGCGCTGGAACCTGCGGTGGATCATGGTTCACCTGATTGAGGAATACGCCCGCCACTGCGGACACCTCGATCTCATCCGCGAGTCCTTGGATGGGACCACCGGCAACTGACAATGACTTCATGCACCGTGCCCAGCTATTTGGAGAAGCTGTGCGACCGCTGCATGCCCGGGACCGCCCGCCGCCGCTTGGGCGATTGGACGCTTCGCTCTCATCTCGGAGCCACCGGTCGGGCCAACTCGACATGGCCCTCCGGTGATCCGGGCACGACGATCGACCGGGCAGTCGACGAGGTGATCGACTGGTACCGCGGCATCGGCATGCGTCCGAGGTTCCAGATCTTCGACGGTTCCTCCGCAGCATTGTCCACGGAGCTCGACCGGCGAGGCTGGCTCACGGGGACGGGGGCCGAGATCATGTCGGCCGAGATCGTCGAGCCCCAGCTCCCCGACCGGACCAGACCCGACGACCTACTGACACGGGTCGCGACACGGCCCGATTCGGCATTCGCGGATCTGGTCGGCAACCCCGACCGGCTGGCCGAGTTGACCATGTCGCGACTCGGTCAGACGTTCGTGACTACAACGGGTCCCGATGGCACGCTGCTGGGTGGTGCCATGTCAATGCGCGACTCCGACTGGCTCGGGGTGTTCGCCATGAAGACAAGGCCGGAAGCCCGACGCACCGGAGTCGGCTCTCACCTGCTGGGTGTTCTGGCCGAAGCGGGCCGCGCCCGCGGGGCCTCGGGATTGTGGCTTCAGGTCAGGCCCGACAACGCTCCCGCCAGGCGCTTCTACGAGCGCGCCGGCCTGGCACGGGTCCATCGATACCACTATCGGTTCCCCGATCGCTGACCGATTGTGCACCGGCCGCACCGGCTGGCATGCTCGGGCCATGGCCGAAACCGATACCGGAGACTTTCCGCTTAAGCGTCACCTGGGCATGACGATCCGCACGATCGAGCCCGGACATGCCGAGGCCGGCATCGATATCGGGGAGCATCATCTCAACCCCAACGGAGTGGCCCATGGATCGGTCGTCTTCGCCATGGTCGACACCGCCATGGGTGCGGCTGTGATGAGCCTCGTGCCCGACGGCATGGCGTGTACCACCACCGACATTCACGTGCGATTCGCTCGACCGGTCTCCAGCGGACGAATCGTGGCCGACACCGTGGTGACCAAACCGGGTCGCACCCTCATGCACATCGAGTCGAGGGTCACCAACGATGAGGGGAAGCTGGTGGCCACCGCCACGGGCGCCTTCATGGTGATTCCTGTGCCCACGCCGGAGACCTGACCGGCAGCAGGGTCAGGTCAGCTCGATCCAACCCTTGACCTCGTCTACCGGCACCTTGTCGTAGAGCTCGCGGTGGTCTTGCTTCATGTGGGCGCGGATCTCGTCGACGACGAGCTCATCGCTGTCTCCGCGGGCCACGAACCCGCACTCGCACCGGATGATCCGATCCATGGTTCCTCCTTGTTGCCTGAGCGACTGTTGCCTACGTTGTGGCTCTTGACGGAACCGACACGCATCCAGATTTGCGGCCCCATCGTGGCCGAAATCAACGGTGTGCGCACAGAAACGTTGCTTCCGGGACGACAGGGGCGGCTCCTGTTCGCTCTTCTGGTGCTCAACCGCCACCGACTCGTGCCCCGCTCCGAGGTGGTCGACTCGCTGTGGCCCGATGAAGCGACCAAGACCGCAGATGCCTCCCTGAGCGTTCTGTTGTCGCGGCTCCGCAAGGCCATCGACCCGATTCGCATCGAGGGTCGGGGAACGGTTCGTCTCATCGTCGACGGCGAATCGATCGTCGATCTGGAGATCGCCGAGGACGCGATTCACCGTGCCGAATCGGCGGTGAGTCATCGGGACTGGGCCCGGGCCTGGGCCGCGTCGCAATCGGCGATGTTCACAGCCCGGCGCGGGTTCCTTCCGGGTGAGGATGCGCCGTGGATCGACGACGTCCGCCGAAGGCTCGAGGAGCTTCATCTACGGGCCCTCGAGGCCTACGGCGAGGCCGGTCTGGGCCTCGGAGGCGCGGAGGTGAACGCGGCACGCGAGGCCGGCCGATCGCTTGTGCGCCTGGCACCGCTCCGTGAGAGCGGGCACCGTCTCCTGATGAGGGCGTTCGCGGCCGAGGGCAACCCAGCCGAGGCGCTACGGGCCTACGAACGACTCCGCACCGCGCTCCGCGACGAGATGGGGGTCTCCCCCAGTCTCGCCACGCAACGCCTCTTCGAGGAGATCCTCGGCTGACCAACTCGTGGCCTCAACCCTGTTCGATCGGCAGGTCGTGGTTCATCCCCCACTCGGCCCAGGACCCGTCGTAGACCCGCACATCACTGTGACCCAGCAGGTGCGAGAGCACGAACCACACGGTGGCGGCGCGGGCACCGATGGTGCAGTAGGTGGTGATGCCATGACCGGCGATCACGTCGAGACCGGCGGTCATGCGTGAGAGATCGTCGACCGGCAGGAACGAGCCGTCATCGGTGACCATCCCGTCGCAGGGAAGATGGTGGGCCGACGGGATCCGGCCGGCGCGCCCCCCTTCGGGCACACCCCCCGACGGCCAGAAGCGTTCGCCGATGAACTCCAGCCGGCTGCGAACATCGAGAATCGTGTGGTCCCACCGGCCGGTCGTGTCCCGGACGTCGCGGTCGATGGCGCGGATGCCGGCGTTGATCTCGTCGAGACGGAAGTTGCCCGGTACGGGGGCCTCGGCGTCGGCCGACCAACTCCGCCCGCTGTCACGCCAGCTGTCCCGACCCATGTTGAGGATCTTCATGTCGGTGTGTCCGAGAAGTTGCATGACCCAGAATCCGAGCGCCGGGGCGTACCCGTAGAAGACGACGATCGAGTCGTTGTCGATCCCGGAGCGCCGGATCAGTTCAGCGATGGCGGTCACCGGACGGGTGCGGTAGTCCTCGTCCTTGAGGTCGGTGTAGATGTTCCACAGGACGGCCCCCGGGATGTGTCCCTCCCCGTGGGCCGCCGGGCTGACATCCACCTCGACGATCTTCACCTTGGGATCGTCGAGATGGGCTTCGAGCCAGTCGGCGTTCACCAGCGCCCCGGTGAGATGCTCTGTGGTCGTGGTCGCGTCGGTCATTTTGGTGTCCCTCTCCTGGTCTGCGGGTGCGTCGTGCGCCCGATGATGTGATACCGACACCGGGTTGCGGGAACCTTGAAGAAACCTTGCGGTCCGCCCACCGAGAATGGGATTGGTGAATTTCCGGCATGAAATGCCGACAGATGGCGGGTGAGGGCTCCCATGGCGACAATCGATCCGAGGACCGCGGATGCGGGACCCGTTCCGTTGCGCAACATCCGATTCGAATGGCCTGACGACACGCGCGCCGTCTGGCATCCGACCAGACCCGGCTTCGCGGCCGCTTGCAACGCCCTGTCATTGGGCATGCCGTACGGTGAGCCCTACGTGATCGCCTCCGTGCGGTCGGTGCTCGGAGACATCGACCCCGATGTCGCACCCGGTCTGGCCGACGAGGCCCGTGCCTACATCGATCAAGAACGCGGCCACTACCGGCAACACCGGCGGTTCAATGATCTCGTGACGGTTGAGCATCCCGGGCTGAGACGTGTCGAGCGTTGGATGGCGACGAGCTACCGGTGGCTCCGGCGTCACCGTTCCCGGAAGTTCAACGTGGCTTTCGCCGCCGGGTTCGAAGCCATTGCCTTCGCGGCTGCCCGCTGGATCGACTCGAACCGACGTGAGTTGTTTGCCGGTGCCGACACGCTCCCGGCCACCCTGTTCCTGTGGCACTTGGCCGAGGAGGTCGAGCACAAGAACGTGGCCTTCGACGTTTGGGAGCATGTCGACGGAAACCGCTTCCGCTACCTGGCCGCGATGTCGACATCGTTTCTGATGCTCGTCTGGTTCATCTTCCTGGGAACCATCACCCAGCTCTGGCGAACCAGACGTATTTTCAACCCCATCACCTGGTTCCGGCTCACATCGTGGGGGATTCGCTTTGCCTTCGAGGTACTCCCCGTGATGGCCGTCACCGCTCTCCCCGGTCACCACCCACGCGATCTCGCCGATCCATCGTGGATGCCCATCTGGCTTCGTGACTACGACCCTGAGTCGGGCACGATCCCGGCCTGGGACGCACCGATCGACATCAGTCGGGTTTGATGACCTCTTTCCACGGCTTGATCGTCACCGAGTCAAAGAGGCCGGCCGCGAGGTAGGGATCGCCCGCCGCCCATTCCTCGACCGAGGCCCGGTCGGGGAAGTCGAGAACCAGCATTGAGCCGGTCATCGCCGAACCGTCGTCGGTCAGGAACGGTCCCGCCCTGATGACGTGGTCGGCCGACTCACGGAGCCACGCCAGGTGGGCGTCACGATTCTCGGTTCTCAAGTGTCCGCGGTCGGCCAGATCCTCCGCCAGTAGTACCCAGAGCATGCATCCTCCCATCGGTGGCCGGCACGCCACCGACGGCCACAGTAGGGGAAGCGGCCATGCGAGCGCTGTGCGGCTAGTTTCTGCACATGACCGCCACCGACGCCCCCGCCCCGGCGAAGAAGAAGGAACGCTGGACCCACCAGTGGAAGGAACTCCACTCCGAGGTGATCACCAGCGGGCTCTGCACAGGCTGCGCCGGCTGCGTGATCGCCTGCCCCCACGATGTGATCGGCTACGAGCACGAGCCCGGCGCGTACAGGCCCTTCCACCTCGAGGACGAGCTCGGCACCGACGATTGCATCCACGGGCAGAAGGGCTGCACATCCTGCACCCGGGCCTGCCCACGATTCAGGATGTGGGAGCCTGAGGCCGACATGCACCTTCATGGCCGAGAGCGCGAACCCGAAGAGATGGCCGGGATCCACTCCGACATCCTGCTCACACGAGCGTCCGATGATTTTGTCTACGACACCGGACAGGACGGTGGTCTCGTGTCCGCGATTCTGATCTGGTGCCTGGAGAACGACATCATCGATGGGGCGCTCACCAGCGGAGTCGAGTCGCTGCCCGATGGGTCACCCGGCTGGA
>JAJRXJ010000220.1 GCA_024276355.1 Actinomycetes bacterium
GTGCTGGCTCGCTTGCCTTATGGTGAAGCCACTAAACCAGTCGAAGCATTTCATTACGAAGAAAATGCCAAAGATAATCACTACTGCTGGATGAACGCGGCCTTCCCACTCGCAACACGCATCACGGATGCGTTTGCTAAAACGGGCTGGACAACGGCCATTCGTGGCGCAGAAGGTGGTGGGAAAGTGGAAAACTTGCCACTGCATACTTTTGTGAGTGACGATGGCGATATGGACATGCAATGCCCCACCGAGGTCGGCATTACTGACCGCCGTGAAGGTCAAGTCCGGAGGTGCCGAACGCACCTCTCTCATGGTTCATCTCGGCGACGGCACCGCCATACCGGCGGCGGCGCTGTCGACCGGTGCCAGGGCGGTGCTGTATCTGTCACTGCGGGTGGCAATGGCCGAGCAAGACACTGAAGAACGAGGCTTGGCGATGCCGCTCATCTGTGACGATCCGCTGGTCCACATCGATGACGATCGGGCCGAGGCAGCCCTCGGCCTACTGATGGCTGCGTCGGCGGGTCGACAGGTCCTGATGTTCACATGCCATGAACGCACCGTCGACGTGGCGCAGTCGATCGGTGTGGTCACCCACCGAATCTGATCCCCACCCATCCCCGAAGGTCAACGCTCCCGGGTCTACGTCGATCGACGATTGGGCCGGCTCATCCGGGGTCAGGCCCAATCTGGCACCGCGTCGATGAACTCCAGCGCGGCGTCGATGAATCCGAACTGCTTGGGAAGCCCAAAGTGGTCGACCCCGCGGAGAAGCTTCACCGTGGCGTCGGGAAGGGCGTCGGCCAAGGGGTCGGGCGGTCCGGCGAAGTCCTCATCGCCGATCACTATCAGGCAGGGAATGTCGATGCCCGCCAGCTGATCGGGCGTGAACCTGGGGCGCGGCGCGGCCATGCAGGCCCGCAGAGCGGGGCCGTCGCTGCCGGCGGTGGCGATCAACGACTCGAATCGCTGCATCACGTGGGGGGCCATCGCCGCGGTTGGATCACCGGGCATCTCCGCGACGACGTTTCGTCCAACCCCCGCCAGCACCATCTTGCGGATGCGCTCGGGGTGGCTGATGGCAATCTCCATGGCCGTTCGAGCACCCAGCGAGTAGCCGATGACATCGACCGGCGAATCCGGCATCTGGGCCAGCACGGGACCAGCGAGATCGATGTAGTCAGAGGCGCTCGTCGGCTTGGGCGCATCGCCGTGGCCGAGGAGGTCGATGCCGATGGCGCGGCGTCCGGCATCGTGGAGGAGATCGAACCAGCCCGGTTCACGCCACGTCGTGAGGGTGGAGGTGGCAAACCCGTGGATGAGAATCACGGGCGGGCTGGGACTGTGACTCATGGATTGAGATCCTCGCGCACCGGCGATCGGGCAGCCAGCTCAGCCCGATGACATGATCGTCGCGATGGTGTGGTGCAATGCTTCGCACCGGCCCGTCAACTCTTCCGGAAGCTGATCAGATGCCCCGTTCTCCAGAACCCGCTCGGCGTGCCTTGGTGTCGGCGGCAGAGAGACTGTTTGCCGAGGGAGGTGTTGGAGCCACCTCTATATCAGCGATCACCAGGGCGGCCGGGCAGCGAAACAAGAGCGC
Organism: Actinomycetes bacterium; assembly: GCA_024276355.1. Classification (GTDB taxonomy): domain Bacteria; phylum Actinomycetota; class Acidimicrobiia; order Acidimicrobiales; family Aldehydirespiratoraceae; genus SZUA-87. Next base: position 1,607 of record JAJRXJ010000220.1, read on the forward strand.
GGTGGCGTTCCATTTCGGCAACAAGGAAGGCCTGATCAGGGCTGTGCTCAACAAGCATCAGCGTCGTGTCGACCTGCGGAGAATGGAACTTCTCGATTCTGGAGCCGGTTTTGTGGAGGCGCTGGTGATTCCGCTGGCGGAACGGCTGGATGATCCCGACGGTGGCGGCTCATATCTGAGAATCCAGGCCGAGATGCTGGCCACGAACGGACCGGTGGCCGACACGACCCGCCCGGGTGTTGATCGGCTCTTGGCCATGCCCGAGCTCCCCGACAACCCCGACCTGGCTTCGCTTCTGGTGTCGGTCGTCTTTCACGGCTTGTCGGATTTTGAGACTCGGGTCCCTGATTTCACCCATGAGCGGAGGGTTGAGTTCACGAGCCTCCTCATGACTGCCATCTCCAGAATGCTCGAAGTCTGAGTGCTATTTCCGCGGCACCTCCGAACCCGTCCAGAGCCTGGCTGACAACCCCGACGCCCTCGATACCTTCCGACCGATGGCCTCTCGAAGCACCTGCTCGTCGGCGATGATGGTGACCCGCTCGCGTGCCCGGGTGATGGCCGTGTAGAGAAGCTCGCGGGTGAGAATGGGCGACCCGGGCGGCGGGAGTGAGACCACCACGTGGCGGAACTCCGACCCTTGGCTCTTGTGGATGGTCATCGCCCACCACGACTCGACCTCGGCCAAGCGCGATGTGGGCAGGAAGCGTACATCGTCGGACGATTCGGGGCCGCCGCCCGGAAACGCGACAGCCGGTCCGTCGCCGCGGTCGATCACGACCCCGGTGTCGCCGTTGGCGACACGGTTCATTCGGTCGTTGGCGGTGACCATCACCGGACGGCCCACGAACCATCGACGGGAGTTGTCGACTCCGGGAACCCTCGAGACGACCGTCGACTCGATCATGTCGCTCCAGTGGTAGACGCCGAACTGGTTCATTCGCGTGGCGGCGAGGACCTTGGTGTGGGCAGCCGCCGACAACGCGCCCAGGGCGTCGCCGCGCAGAGCGGCCTGGGCCATGGAGATCGATGACTCGATCACTTCGCCCACAATTCGGTCGATTCGCGCCGTCTCCTCGGGTCGGATCCATTCGAGGGACGGTTGGTCGCCATCAGATGGCCGGCTGGTCGGGGAGTGCTCGCCCAGGAGCTCGGTCGCCGACTCGATGTCGCCGGACCGAACCGCTGAAGCCAGCGAGGCGATGGCCGACTCCGGCCCAAATCGGTGAGGTTGGGTCAGCTTCACGATTCTGGAACTGAGAGACGACTCGCCGGCGGGAGTGACAATGTCGCTCAGCACGGTGCCGACCTCGACACTCGTGAGCTGGTCGGGATCTCCGACCAGAACCACCGACGCATCGGGCTTGATTGCGTCGAGCAGGCTGGCCATGAGCGAGAGTGAGATCATTGAGGTCTCGTCGATGATGACAAGATCGTGTGGTAGGGGACTGGCGTGGTCGTGACGAAACGCCCCACCCGGCGCCCACCCGAGGAGCGCATGGATGGTGGTGGCAACGGGCGGCGAAGGCATTTCGTGGAGAGAGGCGATCACCGACTCGTTGATGCGGGCCGCGGCCTTCCCGGTGGGCGCGGCCATGGCGATGGCGACTGCCGAGTTGTTGCGGGCTGCGAGTTTGGTGGCACCGATCAGGATTTTCGCGATGGTCCAGGTCTTTCCGGTCCCCGGTCCACCGGTGATGATGGTGAGCCCGCCCCCAAGGGCGAGTTCGGCAGCGCGCCGCTGGGGGTTGTGGTGGTCCACCCCGGGGGCGAACAGTTCGTCGAGTATCTCCCCCGGTGAGATGTCGGGTCGCTTCACGCGACTCCGCAGCAGCAACTCTTCGGCGACGTTGGTCTCGTGGCAGTAGTAGCGCTGAAGATAGAGCCGACCCTGATCGAGCACGAGTGGGCGCAGCGGTTCATCAAGGAACGTGTCGGGAGTGGCCACGATCGGGCTGTCGACAAGGATCTCGCTCCATTCAGCCGGATCGGGCCATGAAAGCTCGGATTCGATGGTCGAACCAGTTTCAACCGAGTCGGATAAGAGCATCTGGTGGATCTCGGTCACCTCGCCAAGGTCGACACACGCGTGGCCGAGGCGAACCGCCCGCGCGGTGATCGCCAAGGCCAGAAGAGAGCCCGCGGTGGCTTGGGGCTGCAACCTCGCGACCGTGGCGACGAGTTGTGCCTCGGATCGTGTGATCAGCCCGTTGGCGAGAAATGGCTCGATGATTTGCGGATCGGGGGTCATGCGGGTCCATCCTCCCGTTTGACTCGTGGTGAGCCTGCCAACAGATCACTCAGATCAACGACCAGGGCCGGGGGGATTGGCCATGTGAAGACGCCTTCTGGGATCGAGTCGTGGTGGGCGACATCGGGGCCGGCCATCCCGCGCACGAACAGGTAGGCAGCGCCACCGAGGTTGATGGTCGGGTCGTATCCGGGCAGCCTCCATCGCAGATAGCGGTGAACGGTCACCGAATACAGCAGCGCCTGAAGCCCATAGTGGTGGTGGGCCATGGCTGCAGCCATGGCTGACTGGGAGTAGTCGCCAAGTTTCGGCAGTCCTGATGGATCGTGGAGCCGGTTGGACTTGTAGTCGACGACCACGAATCTCGGTGGAGAGCCGGCGTTTTCCACGCGGATGAGCGCGTCGATCGAACCGGTGAGATGGCCACCCAATTCAACGTTGAAAGCACCATCGGCCAGACCAGCGGCCCACTGGCGCAGCGGGTCGTCCGGCGGCAGATGCTTGACGATGACCGCTCCGATCTCACGGTCGGACGGGTGGCGATCCCGATTGCCCAGCAACAGTTCGAACGACACCTCATCGAGCCGGTCGACCTTCGCGACGTCTTGAAGACGGGCACCGTCGAACAGCGGACCCAAAGGCGATCGAACAGCGGTCGCCAGCCCATCGACCAGCAGGCGGATGCCGTCGGATGCGGTTGCGCCATCAGGAATGACCGGTCTGAGGTCGACCGAACGGAGCCGCGTGTGGTTGATGACGGACTCTCGAAGATCCTCGCCCAGTCGGTCGGATGTGAAGTCGATGTCTTCGAGAACATGGTGGACAAGAGTGCCTAACGAGGCCCCGGCCGGAAGCGTGGCCAAAGGTGACACGACACTCGCCGACGACACCCCGGAACCCCTGAGCACCACATCGTCTTCGTGTTCGTCGGCGGCACCACGATCAGACATTGAGGTGTCGTGGGGATCGGGGTGGTAGTCGACCTGATTGACGATCGTGCTGAACGACCAGCGATTCGTGTGGCGATCCGGGACTCGTTGCAACTCAGCCAAAACCAGCGCCGGTGGACTGCCCCCGTCGGCGGTTTCCTGCCACCCAGCCGGATCGACGGCATCGACCGGATCGACCCCGTGGACAACAACTTCGATGTTGCCTGCTTCCCGCTCGACGAGCGGCTGAAGTCGAGCTACGAGATCGTCGTCGGACGGCAACGTGACCGGATCGGTCAGAGCATTGCCGGGGCCAAACAGGGCTCTCGATAGACCAACCCTGGAGTTCTTGGTTGGTTTGGACCACCAGACCGCCGTGTGGTGACGCGCTCGAGTCAGGGCCACATACATCAGCCGGAGATTCTCGGCGGTGGATTCGGCGGCGGCGATATCGCGCCGCAGTTGGGCGGTCTTCCTGTCGGGCCAGGCTTTCGGGGGTTGCTGTGACCTACCGGGCAGAGCCGACACGATGTCGAATGTCCGCTGATCGGTTGTAGGGTCGTGGTACTCGACAGCTTTCATGCCCGGTGGGTTGGTCCACAGTGTGGGCACGCAGACGATGGGGAACTCAAGCCCTTTGGATACCCACACGGTGAGGATCTGCACGGCGTCGGCTTCGGACTCGACCCGCCGTGAGGTGATGCCGCCATCGACTTCGGAGTCTGCATCGGACTCGGGTTCGACATCGAGCGATGCCAAGAGTGCTGCCGGGCTGACCGCCCCGGCGTTGAACGCGTTGTGGAGAAGTTCGGCCACGTGGTCGAGGTCGGTGATTTCACGGTCGCCGGATGGATGACCCAGCACCCGAGCCGTGACCCCGGTGGCCTCCTTGATACGCCCGAACGCCACTGCGAGCCCCGACTCGGACAGGATGTCGACCCAGTCGCGAAGTGAGTCCTGAACCTCAGCGATCTGTTCGTCGGGAGCGTCGCGAATCCATGCGATGTCGCGCCCGCCGAACCAACTGATGGCGTAGCTGCGAGCGCGGGCCGGGTCGGACGGGCGTGCCATCGCATGAAGCAACAAGCGCCACTGCTGGGCGGCCTCGGATTCGAGGACGCTCGCCCCCCGAGCCAACAATGCGGGGATGCCGTGTTCGAGGAGTCGCTGCTGGATTCGCTCGCCATCGGCGCGTCTGCGAACGAGTACCGCGATGTCGGATGGTGTGACCCGTCGCGAGGCGGCCAGGTCGGACTGACAGGGAATCATCGCTCCAGTGAGCAGCCCGCCGATATGGGAGGCGAGGTCGCTGAATATGGCCTCGCGCGCCGCGTCGGTCTTTATGCCGGTCTTGGTTCTCGCGAGATCGGGGCCGATGGCGAGTCGAATCGACAGGGCAGGGATCGGTTCACCGGCAGAGTTGCATATTCGCAGATCTTCGTGGTCGGAAGAGGCCTCGACTGGCTGGAAGGCGATGGTCGGGTTGCCGAACGTGGTTCCGTCGAGCAAGGCTTCGAGGGCCGAAAGCATGGCGCCGTCGGAGCGCCAGTTGGTTGACAGTGCGCGATGTTGAACCGTGGGGTCCCCACTGGAGTGGACCGCCTCAAGATAGGTGTTGATGTCGGCACCACGGAACGAATAGATCGCCTGCTTCGGATCGCCCACGAGAACGAGTGTGGTGTTGGAGTCGGGGGTGCCGAACAGGGTTTGAAAGATCTGCCACTGGACCTGATCGGTGTCTTGGAATTCGTCGATCAACGCCACACTGAACCGGCCGCGCAATGCGGCAACAACGGACTCTGCACCCGGACCTGTGACCGAGTCGCGTAGTCGAACCAGCACATCGTCGAAGCTCATGGTGGACGATGCCTCCCGCCGGGAATGAACCATTCCAGCGGCCTCGAGAGCCAACGAGGTGATGGTGCGTGCCTGAGGGTGGAGTGATTGATCGTTGGGATCGGGGACGACGGCGACCCCGGGAATCCCGAGGATCTTCTCGACAGCCAGCGTGAGGGCGCTGAGTGGCGGTAGCAAGGTCGGGTCGATGCCATCGGCCGCCTGACCGGCCAACAGGTCGGCGCACACCTGTGAGACAAGATCGGATGTGTTGTCGACCAGGCGGGCGTCGGGATCTGTTCCCGACATGACACCGAGAGTGCCGAGAACCTGGGTGGCGAAACCATGAATGGTGGTGATGGTGGCCGAGTCGAAGTCGGAAATCGCCTGCTGCAGATTCGGTAAATGGTGAGGATCCGGGTTGTCGAGGAGCCTGGCGGTGATGGGGTCGTCGGACATACCGAGTTGGAGCTGTTGCATGGTGTCGACCATGCGCCGCCGCACGCGCGATCGGAGTTCGTTGGTGGCGGCCCGGGTGAACGTGACCACCAGAATCTCGGAGATGGGAACTCCGCGCTCGGCAATGAGCAAGGTGACCAGTCCGGCGAGCGTGAAGGTCTTGCCGGTGCCGGCGCTGGCCTCGATCGCGAGGCGACCCTGTGGTGGGGGATCCGCGAAGCTGAAAACCTTGGTGGGGGGATGGCGGTTGGTCATGACCCCACCCCGGCTCTGGTGATCACGATGGAATCGTCGATGGCACCCCACAGTTTGTCGGCCCACATCTGCGCGGCATCGCCCGGGAGGTTGCGAAGGTCGTTGAGCTCGTACTTTCCCCACAGCAACTCGTTGGATGGATCGGTTCTATCTCCGGAGCTGTAGTCGGAGCCGAGCCACTTGTCGGTGATGTTGAACCTGCTTCTGCCCTTGGTTGATCCCAGGGTGCCGGGTATGGCGAGATCACTTTGGGGATGTGTCTCGATGTAGAAACCCCGCGACACCTCAGGGAACAGGGGGATCGGATCGGCGAGAGTGGCCGTGAGGCATTCGACAACGGTGTCGATCGACGAAATCGCGCCGGCGCGACGGTCTTCTGGGCTTTCTTCTCGGGGCTCGATGATCCATGCTTCAACACCCTTGGCTTCTCTTGGATCGATCGGGTTGATGGTGACTGCCCGCCATGCGGTGTCGGGTTCGGCGGCCACCAGGCACATGAGATCGAACCAGATCTCGGCAAGATGCTGGGCTTTCCACCGCGAATAGCTGACAAGCGCCGGCCCCGGATTCGGGTGGTGAAGCCGGATGGTGGTGACACCAACAAGGCGAGACCCATCTCCCAGTTCGATATCGATGGCGGTCTCGGACACAGACCCACGTACGACTCCGAGATTCTCGGCACTGTCGAGGATCTCGCGGGTGACAGACCCAACCGCCGATCGGTGGGCCTCTCCCAGCCCGCCCGGAGGCAGGGATCCCTTGCGGGCCTCGAACTCCGCCAGTCGGTTGATCAAATCGGGGACAGACCGGTCGGTTCTGGCCAGCGCGGCATCGATCATGTTGTCGCCGAGTGTCCAGCGGTCGAGGCCTGACGGGGCGATCGGCATCATGGCTGACAGAGGCTCGGTGGCGCGCGGAAGCCTTAACTGCAGCACATTGTCGGTGTGGTACCGCGCCGGATTGACAAGCAATGAGCGAGCGTCGGTCAGCTCTATCAGCGAGGGGGATCCCCGGGGCCCGGGGCGTGGTCGCACAGCCGGGATGATGACCTCTCGGGACCGCCGTGCCACTACCCCGCGGAACGCGTTGGGGTCGAATCCCGCCACCTTGCCGGGCAGAATTCCATCAATGGTGAAGTAACGCTCATCGAATACCTGGCGGGGATGGCGGATCTCGAAGGACTCGCGAAAGTCGGCCGACAATTCTGGCGGCCGCCCGTCGACAAGTGCATCGAGTAGTTCTTCGAGCACTGTTGGCCGCGGGATTTCGACGTTGGTTCGCACGTCGTGGCCGTTGCGGAAGATCAGGAGGTTGTCGCCGGCAGCCAACACCGCCTCAAGCATCGCTTGGCGGGACTCGCCCTGGGAGTCGAAATCGCCCAGGGTCGGAGACAGCGCGATCAGATCGTCGCCGTCGGACGATCGGTTTGTGAAAGCGCTTTGGTCGACACCCATGAGGCAGATCACACGATGGGGGATCCAGCGCATCGGGCGCATGGAGGTGATGGTTATCCCACCCCGGAAGAAGTCGGGGCGGCCGGAACTGCCTTCGAGTCGGCCCGAGACGGCGCGTCTGAAGTCATCGAAGGTGAGACCCGTGGGGACCACACCGGAACCGCGGCTCGCGGACTCGACGAGCCCATCGAGAATCACCATGAGATTGTCGACCTGCCATTCCTGGCCCCGGGGCGCGGCAAGCAGAGACTTCTGTGTGGCGATCAGGAACTCAACCCAATCGTCGATGGAGCGGATGTCGGTGGTGGCCTCGGCCACATCTGCCAGACCCCCGATGATCTCCGCCAACTTGGCGGCCAGGTCGGTGAGCGACCCCTCGATCCCCTCGGCGGCAACCCCACCGATGGCCAGGCTCGAGTCGGTGGATATGACGGTGGACCCGACCAGGAGTTGATCGACGGCGGCCTGCCAGGTGTTGGTGGTCAGCGATCTCGGCAGGCCGTGGTGTTCGCGGTGTTGGGGATTGAGGCCCCACCTGACGTTGGTGGATTCGGCCCAACTGGTGATCGTGGCCAGGTCGTCTGACGAGAGGTCGAACCGATCCCGGACCGGGGCCAGTCCGATGAAATCGACAACGGTGCCGACCTCGAATCGACCGGTGGCCATTTGCAGCAGACTGGCCACGGCGGCCAGGACCGGGTTGGAGTGGCGGATCGACATGTCGGCGATTCGGTAACGAAGTGAGGTGGGACCCGCTTGATCATGCTGGGTCGCCGATGGACCGAAGACAGCTTCGATCAGCGGAGCAAAGGTCTCGATGGTCGGCGTGAGGACAAGAATGTCGTCTTCATCGAGCGTCGGGTCGTCGGCCAGAAGACCGAGGATCGAATCGCGCAATGCCTCGACCTGGCGGGTGTTGCCGAAGCAGGAGTGGATCTGGACCGAACCATCGAGATCGAAGGCGTCGGCCCGGTCGGTGTGGTCGGCCGGCGTGGTGCCGGAACGGATACGAGCCTGAAGTGTGTGGAGGATGGAGTCGGGGGGCGCCTCCTCGACCGGGGCCTCGATGCGTTGGGTGGCGTGACCGGACCGGGAGAGAATCTGGGCGGTCGAAATCGACGGCCGGGCCCAGCTTGAGAGCAACGGGTGAAGCCGCCCGGGTTCGGAAGTGAGAACGCCGTGGGCCGCCGGCTCGACGAGATAGAGGTGGAGCGAGTGGTGGACGGCGACCGCCCCGGCCAATTCCATGAATCCCGGGCCACCTGGAATGACGGTGAGACCGAACATGACCAGACGCCCGGGAAGATCCGGCTGAAGATCACCTGATGCCAGCCGGTCGAGAATCTGAGGCATCTCCTCGGCGGGGCTGGCCACATTGACGAGTTCGCGAACTCGCCGCCACAGTGTTGGCTGCCATATGTGATGGGGTGGCAGAGGGCGCCCGGCACCATCGGTGTCGTGGCCCGCCGCCCACTCGCGAATCATCTCCGGACGGTGGAGGTTGTAGCGGTCGAAAAGGTCGGCGATACGCCGAGCCCGACCGTATCTCGACACCTCATACTGGTCGAAGCCCTCGAGTGCTGCGAACGTAGCCCAGGTGAGGCGCTCGATCTCCCACGGATTGTGATCACCGAGGGCGGCCTCGAGCACCTTGCCGAGCAGAGACCCCGGGTAGGTGAACCGAATGTTGGCCGACACGCCGTCGTTGGCAGGACCATCTCCGCTCCCGCTTCCCAATGTCTTGGCGAGCTCGAGTGAGAGCCACCGCTGCATGGCCTTCGACGGAGTGGCAATCCATTCACTTGCGAGCGGATCGGCAGGTGAGTGTTGCAATAGCCGTGCCAAGTCTTCGGCCAGCGGGGCCAGACGATCGGCTGTGTGAATCTCGAGCACAGGGCGAATGTAATCGGGGCTTGTGACATGGACCGGGTGGTGGCGGCCGGACGTAGTATCGGCTGCGTGAAGTTCACGCTTCTGACCAAACAGAACTGCCCCCTGTGCGACCATGCCAAGGATGTGATCGCGCTGGTTGAGGTGGACTTCATGGTCGAGACCGAAATGATTTGGCTCGAGACCCCCGAGGGTGAATCCTTCGCGGCTCGCCACAAGACCCCCTTCCCTCCGGTGTTGGTGATCGACGGAGTTGTTCACGGCTACGGCCGACTTTCGGAGAAGAAGCTCCGCCGGGAGCTCGAGCGCATGGCGGCACCCCGCCGGTCGTTGCCGGGCCGCATTGGCAGGTCGGTGAGACGGCTGGTGGCGCGTCCGCCCCGCGAGGACTGGTGGGATGACGACGACGGAGGCTGACTGCCCGGTGGATCGAGACTCCATGACCCGTCGCCCCGGCGCCGCAGGCGGCAGCCGAAGTCGTGGACCAGGTGGTGATGATGCGAACAGATCAGCGCCA
>JAJRXJ010000221.1 GCA_024276355.1 Actinomycetes bacterium
GGCGGTCTTGGCGCCAGTGTGTTGCGGCGGCGGCAGGGCGGGGATGACCGCGATGGTGATGGTGCCACGCGCACAGCCAGTGTAGTGTTGCACGGCGAGAGGGGGCTGGCCGAATGCGCCATGGGGCCCTGCCGCAGGCCGCGGGATTATCAGCGGCAGTACTACTCGGGCTACAAGAAGTACCACGCGATGAGGGTGGTGGCCGTCTACACGCCCGACGGCCTCATCTCGTTCGCCTCAGGAGTGTGGCCCGCGGTGCGCGCCACTGTTCCGTCCTGCTGCTGCTGTGGCCGGCGGCAGCGGCGGCTGTGGTTGTGGTTGACAGGCCATCAAACGCCGTGGAACCGCCGCTGCATGCCGAGGCCATGGCCGCGACCGCGGCCGCGACGGCCAAACGTCTCGAACGGATCACGGTTGTCGCTCAACTTTCATGGACAATCAACTCCAGACCACCGTCCCGCACACGAGACGGCCCATGTCTGAGAACGCCGGGTCGGCAACATTGATCACCTGGTTGACCGCGCTCACCTGCGTGAGTTGCCCGCCAGAAAGCGAGTAGCTGAAGACGTCGACCGAGAAGTCGGTCGATGATCCGATGCGCTGCCCATCGAGGGCCTGCACAACATCGATGACTCCGTCGCCGTTGGAATCCGCGCAGTGGATTCCCGAAGAGAAGTTGAGGCCCCCGTTTATCATGAAGGTTGCGTCGAAACCTCCCAAGCTGATGCGGCGGATGAAACAGCCCGGGACATCCAGCAGGGCAATGATCTGAGAACTTGCGCCGGCCCCGACCTTGACGAAGAACTCGTCGCGACCGTCGCCGTTGATGTCGTATCCATCGATTGCGACGGCTCCCGACAATTCGATACCCGGATCCAGGAGTTGCAGCGAATTGCCGCCACCGGAGGCGAAGGAGACCTGTACCCACCAGCCACCGCCGGCCAACGGGTCGCCCAGTGTGTAGGTGTGGATGGTGTCGTTGGCCCCGTCGCCATCAACGTCAGCGGCTGCCAGCGTGTGGTTGGCTGCTCCGGCCGGTAGCCCGCCGCTGCCGCCACATGCGATCGCGGTGGTCGTGGGAGCGACGGTGGTTGTCGTCGTGGTCGTGGTCGTGGTCGTGGTCGTGGTCGTGGTTGTTGTCGTTGTTGTTGTTGCAGATGTGGTGGTCGGGGCCACTGTTGCCGGGGCCACTGTTGCCGGGGCCACCGTCGTTGCGGGGGCGGTGGTTGTGGACGGCATTGCGATGGTGGTCGACGATGTCGTGGTGGACGGCGACGCGCTGGGTGTGCCACCCGAGCAGGCGGAAACAACCAGAGACATCGCGAGTGCAACTGCTACACCGCCTGAAAAGCGCGACGTCAGACGCGGCATGGGGCTCATCGGGGCTGTCATTGGCTGATCGGGACCCAGCGGGCCTGACCTTCGTTCCATTCCATCCACTGTTCGATGTCGGGATCCCACTGGATGTAGGTGTTGCGAGCTTCGTCCCACTGCGGCGCGCCGACGCCGGGCAGGGTCTCACCGGAGGAAGTGGGTTCGGTGTCGGCCTCCGGCTGGGACTCGGGTGTCGAATCCTCGGGGGTTGTCGCCGGCTCTGGTTCGGGCTCTGGTTGGGTTGCCGGCTCGGGCTGTGGTGGAGACCAGTTGCCCGGAGGTGGCGGTGGGGTGCCATCGCTGGCGGTGGAGCCCGGAGGCGGAAACGACGGGGCGGATGAAGGCGGGGGAGCAGAGGGCGTCGGAGGGGTGAACGGGGGTGAAGTCGGCGATGGGGGCGCGGCCGGCATTGAGGGAGACGGTGGGGTCCAGTTGGTTGTGGCGGCGGGCGGCTGGGGAAGGACGCCGACCGAATCCTTGTGGACCACGAGAGTGGATGCAGCCATGTCGCCGACCCGACGGTGGTTGGTCGACGCCAGTCCGGTGATCAGGCCGACGAGGGGGACGCAGAAGGGAAAGGAGTCGACAATCCAGAGCAGCCAGCGAACGAGGTTGGCACCGAAGCCGGCGGTCTGCCTTGTGTCCTGCTTGACAACCCGCAGACCCATGATCCCCTTGCCGGGGGAGAACCCGGTGAACGTCGGAAGTACAACATGGAAGATCATCAGAAACGCCAGGAAGATCAGCCCGATCCGGCTCATGTCGCCACCGGTCCCCGCGTAGACCGTCGACCCGACATTGACGCACACGTTGTTGTCGGGAGAACTGTTGACCACATCACAAAGATTCGTGGCGGCTTGGCTGTTGGCCACTTTGAGACTGTCGAGAACAGCCACGGAGGTGACAACGAACACGACGAACGAAAGCACGCCGTCGATGAGGTAGGCGACGATTCGTCGCCCCATCACATTGGTGGGATCGCTCTGGGTGGCTGTGGGCGGCGAAGGGTACGGATTTGTCTGCATCGCAACCATCGTCGCGCACGGACACCCCCGCGCGAGTAATCCTGCTCAGATCGGCTCCGAGGCGGCTGCCGATAGCCTCCTTCGCCATGGCCGAAAACGATGCCCAAACGGGCCTGTTCGACAAGATCGTCAACCTTTCGAAGCGCCGCGGATTCGTCTTCCAGTCGGCTGAGATCTACGGCGGTTTTCGGTCCACCTACGACTACGGCCCTCTCGGTGTGTTGCTGCTCCGCAACGTGAAGGACGCCTGGTGGCGATCGATGGTGCAGCTCCGCCACGATGTCGTGGGTCTCGACGCGTCGGTGCTGTCACCGCCGGCGGTCTGGGAAGCATCGGGCCACCTCAAGAACTTCACCGATCCTCTGGTCGACTGCACCAACTGTCATGCGCGGCATCGTCTGGACAAGCTCGACTACCCCAACGTGTGCCCCACCTGCGGGAACACGGGCACCTTCACCGAGGCCCGCGAGTTCAACCTGATGTTTCGAACCCACGCCGGTCCGATGGTCGAGTCGGCCGCCGAGGTCTACCTGCGTCCCGAGACCGCACAGGGAATGTTCATCAATTTCATGAACGTCCTGCAGACCAGCCGCAAGAGGCCACCATTCGGAATCGCCCAAATCGGCAAGTCGTTTCGCAACGAGATCACCCCGGGCAATTTCGTGTTCCGCACACGCGAGTTCGAGCAGATGGAGATGGAATTCTTCGTCCCCCCGGCGGAGGCGCCGGAATGGTACGGCTACTGGTGCAAGGAGCGCATGGACTGGTATCTCGATCTCGGGATGCCGACCGACAAGCTCCGCCTTCGCCCCCACGATGAAGATGAGCTGAGCCACTATTCGTCGGCCACCTCCGACGTCGAGTTCCTGTTTCCGTGGGGATGGGACGAACTCGAGGGCATCGCCAACCGCGGCGACTACGACCTCAAGCAACACGCCGAGCA
>JAJRXJ010000222.1 GCA_024276355.1 Actinomycetes bacterium
AGGGTCATGTCGGGGCCGGTCGATAACAAGCGGATAATTCTGCTCGTCGTCGCGCTCATCACGGCCGTCGGGTCCGCGGTCGGCATCGGCGTCTGGAGACTGCGCCACAACGGTCCCGCATCGTTCGATCCCGACCAACACCTGCGGCTCGTGGCGACGATTCCCGGCACTGGCATCGGCCTGCCGGATCTGGTGAGCGTCGCTCCCGACCCCCAACCGGTCGACACCGTCAACTTCGCAGACACCGAAATGCTGGTCGTCACCTTCGACGGTTCGATCCGCAACCTGGGCCCCGGACCACTCGACATCTACGGCAACCCCAACAGCGACAACGACACCGATGCCCCCCATCAACGAGTGTGGGACGGCACGTCGTGGATGCCTGCCGATCGACCGCCCATCAGGTTCGAGTCCGCCGACGGCCACAACCACTTCCACTTCCTGCAGATCGCCCGCTACTCCCTCTGGGACGAAACCTCGTCCACCAGAATCGCTCCCAGCAACAAGGTGGGCTTCTGCCTCATCGACTCGATACAAGACGACCCGGATGCGGCCATGGGGTATTTCAGCGACGACGGCAACTACTGCCGCCAGGGATCCCCGGACGCAGCAGTGCTGCGAATGGGCATTTCTCCCGGATTCTCCGACCTTTACGCGAGCGACGTGGCTCTTCAGTGGGTCGACCTGTCCGATGTGGTGCCCGGGCGTTATCGGGTCGCCGCCGAAGTCGATCCGTTCGACCTCGTGGAAGAGGCCGACGAGTCCAACAATCAGATCGCGTTCGCCCGGTCGCCCACGGTGGTGCCGGGCCATCGGGCCACTCCGATGGCCGTGTCCGGCAACGGCTTGATCGAGATCGCACTCAGCGCCGAGTCGTACGGACCGGTCGCCGACCCGGCCTTTCGGATCACATCACGGCCACACCACGGGACACTGCAGCTCGCGCCCGATGGAATCACGGCTCGTTACCGCGTCGATCCCGACTACTTCGGCAGCGACTCGTTCCGATACGTGGCCGTCGACCCCGACAGTCCCTATCCGATCACACCCGTCGAGGCCACTGTTCTCATCTCCAACGGACCCGGCGACCCGAACCCGGCGCTCGCCATCACCGGGACTCGCCCCGTCGTCCACACCGACGGGGTTCTCCGCCTGGGACTCGTCAGCACCGGCCCCGGCCCCGGCCGCGTGGTCGAATGGTCCGTCAACGGAGTCGTCGGAGGATCGGTCGAGGCCGGCGCCATCGAATCCGATGGCACCTACCACGCACCATCCGAGCCAACCGGAGCGGTGGTGATCGCGGCCCGCTCGGGCCAACTCTCCGACCGGGTCACCGTCGATGTGGTCAGTCCGCCCAACCATCGGCCGTTCATCGAGGCGCCGATCGAATACCTGCCACTCACCGATGCTGCTGCCAGCCAGGAGAAGGCGCCGGTCACCGTGCTCAGAAAGGGGAAACGGGTCGGCTTCATCATCCCGGCCACCGACCCCAACGGCGACTTGCTCACCTTTGCCGCCTCCGGGTTGCCACCCGGTTTGTCGATCAACGAGGCCACCGGTTTCGTCTCCGGCAAGCCCACCCGACGAGGTGCCTACCGGGTCACCTTCACCGCCGACGACGCAACATCGGTCTCGAGCATCGAGGTCACTCTCACCGTGGAGTGAACCACCCGCCCCGGGCGACAACACCACTCACAGGCGGCTGAGACTCACGCCGAAATCACCCGCGGCGTCGGTCTGCCAGTCGACCATCTCGAGACCGAGATCGCCAAGCTCGCGCTCGATCCCCTCGCGACGGAACTTGGACGAGATCTCGGTTCGCATCAGTTCGCCACGGGCGAACCCGACATCGAGACCCACCGACCCGACATGTACGGTCTGGTTGATCCGGCTGCACAAGAGCATCTCGATCCACTCCGATTCGGCATCCCAACGGGCCACATGGTCGAACTGATCAACATCGAAGTCGGCGTCGAGATGACGGTTGATGACCGACAGGACGTTCTTGTTGAACGCCGCGGTGACGCCGGCCGCGTCGTCGTATGCCCTCACCAGACGGTCGGGATCCTTGACGAGGTCGGTGCCGAGAAGCAGATGGTCGCCGGGGGCCATGATGGACATCAACGACCGTAGGAAACGGGCACGGGGTCCCGGTGCATAGTTGCCTATGGTGCCACCGAGCATCGCCACGAGCCGACGACCACCGGTTGGGATCAGTTCGACATGACGATCGAAATCCCCCACCACGCCGTGAATCTCCAGCGAGGGATACTCACTGGCCAACTTGATCGAGGTGTTCCGAAGGAACTTCTCGCTCACATCGAACGGAATGAAGCGTTTGAGCCTGCCATGGCGGGTGGCGGCATCAAGCAGAGCCCGGGTCTTGTCGCTGGTGCCCGCACCCAACTCCACAAAAGTGTCGGCACCGCTGATCTCGACAATCGAGGCCGCCTCCCGAACGAGGATCTCGCGCTCGGCCCGGGTGGGGTAATACTCGTCGAGCCGCGTGATGCGGTCGAACAGTTCGCTGCCCGTGTGGTCGTAGAACCACTTTGGAGGAATGTTCTTGGGGGTGGCGGTGAGGCCTTCGCAGACGTCGTCACGCAACGACTGCTCAATGTCGGACGGGTCGATGTGGACATCGATGATGGGGGTGAGGGTTGAGTTTGTCATGTGGAGAGGACCGACCATGGTGGTCGGCAGATCCTAAACCCCCCGAGCCGTTCAAGTGTTCCGCGGAGGGTCGATCAATGACGGCCACGGCGATAGATGGTGACCGCCTTCTTCACCGGAACCAGGTCGCGCCTGTATTCGCGACGGGTCGACTCAACCGATTCGACCAGCTGGCGGCGCGACTCGGCCAACTGTCGTTCGAGCTCCTCAACACGGGCCTCCAGCGCCAGCACACGTTGGACGCCCACGAGATTGAGGCCTTCGTTGGTGAGTTCCTGGATTCGCTGCAGAAGAGCAATGTCGGCATCGGAATAGCGACGACTCCCACCACCGGTGCGGGCCGGCTCGACCAAACCCTTGCGTTCGTAGATGCGAAGTGTCTGAGGGTGGACACCGGCGAGCTCGGCAGCCACCGATATCACGTATACCGCCCTGTTGAATCTGTCTTGATCCATGATCAGTGAACTCCTCTCCGATTGTTGCAGGATCCAGCTCAGACCCCGAGGTGAGCGCGGGGCGATTCCGTGGTGAGCGAATCAAGCTGTTCGATGGCCTTGCGTTGCTTCGAGTCGAGATGTTGGGGGACAGCGACTTCAACGGTGACCAGAAGGTCGCCACCGGCTCCCTTCCCCTTCACGCGGAAGGTGCGGCCGTTCCTGGTGCCGGCCGGGATGCGAATGGTGACCGATTCGTGGTCGATGGTGGGAACCTTGATGTCGGCACCCAATGCGGCTTCCGCGAAGGTGATGGGCACCGTGAGGGTGAGGTCCTTGCCGGACCGGCCGAACAATGGATGGGGGG
>JAJRXJ010000223.1 GCA_024276355.1 Actinomycetes bacterium
ACTAAATCATCGGGGCCGAAAAGTCTCTCCCGACCGCAAAATGGGACTTTGGTCCTTACCGGCCGGTGGTGGTGCCCGGGTGGCTCAGCCGGCGAGCCCGACTTCGTGGAGGCGGCCGTCGGTCACGTCGTAGACGAACCCCCTGATGTGTTCCTTGCGGGTCACGAACGGGGTCATCCAGAGCCTCTGCAGGGATTGGCGCACGTCGGCGTAGGGGTCGCTGAACGATTCGAGGGCCCACCAGGGTTTCACGCCTATCTCGGCTTCGAGTTCGGCTTTGAACTGGTCTTCGCTCACTTTCTGCAGGCCGCAGTCGGTGTGGTGGATCAGCACGATCTCGCGGGTGCCGAGGTAGCGCTGGGAGAGGCACAGCGATCGGATCACGTCGTCGGTGATCACTCCGCCGGCGTTGCGGATCACGTGGGCTTCGCCGTGTTCGAGTCCGAGGATTCGGAACATGTCCATGCGTGAGTCCATGCAGGCGACGACGGCCAGGCGGCGGGTGGGTTCGACGTTGAGGTCGGCGTCGGCGAATCCGTGGACGAATCGTTCGTTGGCCCGCAGTAGCTCGTCGGCGCTCGGCTCGAAAGGTTCTGTGGTCATCGCCGCCGAGTCTGGCACATGATCGGCCGACCCGATGTTCGCCCGGGTTCAGCGTTGGTCGTCGACGTTGAGGTGCCACTTTTCGGGGATGGTGAGCGGCTGCTGATCGACGGTGAGTTCGTATGGCCCGGGGGGCACGGTGTTGGTGAGTGTGTAGACGATGGTGGTCGATTGTTCGGAGGGAATGTCGATCACCTGGAAGTAGGTCGACAGTCCTGCTTCTTGGCCGACCGAGACCGCCATGGGCATTCCGTCCTTGGTGACCGAGACCGCGTCGGAGGGGGTGAACAGGGTGAGCAGGAGCCTGCTGGTGCCGTCGGGCCGTCCGATGGAGTTGGAGATCACGTATCCGGGGTAGCCCTCGCCGGGGGCGGCGTTGGTGAGGGTGAGGGTGAGGGTTCCGGTGAGGTTTCCGGCCGGGTCGATCACCACGTCGTAGGAGTAGTCGCGTTCGAGGAAGCTGTCGATCTTGTTGGCGCTTCCGTTGTTGACGGTGACGGCGATGCCGTCGGAGTTGCCGAGGTTGGGGAGCAGCGCGGCGTCGAATTGGGCGTCTTCGACCATGGCTTGTTCGTCGGGGTTCTTGGCCCACATCATCACTCGGCGTTGTTCCACGAGGGGCGCGAAGGCCTTGCCGATTTCGATCGGGTCGGGTGGCGTGGTGGTGAGGAGCTTGTTCATGGTCTTCTCGGCCACTCGTTGGAGCATGTCGACGCGGGATGAGAGGTCGGTGATGAAGTATTGGCCGCGCAGAAGGAACTCGGCGGTGTTGTCGCCGGTGAGCGGGGCCGGCGCTCCGTCCACCTCGAGGGGGCCCACGAACCGCACGAGTTCCTGCAATGCGAACACGTCGAGGTTGATCACGCCGTCGATCTCCTGGCCGCCGCTTTGGGGGTAGAGCTCGGCGATCACCTGGGCGGTGGCCGGGAAGTTGGGCGACATGGTGATGTTGGACCAGGCCAGCGGGTCGAAGGATTGGCCGGGTCCGGTTTGGAATCCGTAGGGGCCGTATCTCGCCAGCCAGTCTTCGGGGCCGGTGATCACGATGCCGTCGCCGGCGGCCTCGGTGAGGTCGCTGTGGCGGCCGAAGCTGCTCATCTCGATGTGGCCGTTGTCGATGGTGAGCTCGGCGTAATTGCCCATGAACCCGCCTTGGCCGCGGGCTTCGGAGGGGGTGGTGAACATCACGAAGTAGACGCGTTTGCCTTCGGCTCCGAGAATGTCGGGGGCCAGTTGCAGGGCCCGTATCGCCTTGGCTCCGAGGTCTCGTTGTTTGCTTATCTCCTCGCTGAGGTCGTCGACTTTCACTCGTAGTCGGTCGATGAGCCAGGGGCTTCGGGAGCTGTCGAGGGCGAGGTCGAGGTTTTCGAGCGCGTTCTTGAGGTTGCGCATCGGTTCTTCGAGGGCCCGCACCGAGTCGAGGTCGATTTGTCCGTTTGAGACCTCGAGGGTGTTGAAGTCGATTCTGCGGAGCTGCACGTCGGTGACGCGGGTGGCTTCTGCGGCGGCACCGGAGAGTTCATCGCCGGCGTGGCGGTATTGGTTGACGATCGGGACGACCCGGGTTAGTTGCGCCCAGGGCTTGGCGAAGGCATCGTCGGCGGCCGCGAACCGGCGGGCGGATTCGGCGAACGATGATTGGGCTGAGTCGAATTCACCTTGTTTGAGCAGTGCGAAGCCGTCGTGGGCGGCTTGGTTTCCGAGCCTGAGATCGGATCTGATGCCGGCGACGGTGACGGCCAGCAGTGTCACGGCGATGATGGTGTAGGAGGCGAGTCCGATCGTGATCCACATCACGATCCGGCGGTCGTGGTTGGGCCGGCGCCAGATTCCGAGGGCGGCCACGACAACGGCGGCGCCGACCCCGACGATCGA
>JAJRXJ010000224.1 GCA_024276355.1 Actinomycetes bacterium
CAACGGGCCATTGCCGCGACGTGTGGAGGGGGTCGACACCCGCGAGTGGATCCTCCTTGACTACGGCGACTTCGTGGTCCACGTCTTCCTGGCGGAGAGGCGCGAGTTCTATCAGCTCGAACGACTCTGGGGCGACCGGCCCCGCGTCGACTGGGAGGCGGCCTGACACCACCTCGGGACGTCAGTTGCCGAAGTCCCAGCCGACTTCCTCACTGGTACCGGCCAGGATCTTCTTGGCTATGAGTATCCGGTGGACTTCGTCGGGCCCGTCGGCGAGGCGCAGGGTGCGGGCTCCGACATACATGCCGGCGAGGGGCAGATCTCCGGTCACTCCCGCGCCGCCCCAGACCTGGATGGCCCTGTCGACCACCCTCTGGTAGGCGGCGGGTACGAAGACCTTGATGGCCGAGATGTCGGTGCGGGCATCATCGCCGCTCTCCATCTTCTCGGCGCAGTGGATGGTCATGAGTCGGGCCGCCTGAATGTCGATGTAGCTGTCGGCGATGAACCCCTGCACGAACTGCTTGGTCTGCAGCAGCCCCCCGTGGACCTCGCGGGAGCGGGCCCGAGCGACCATCAGATCGAATGCCCTCCACATCTGACCGATCGAATTCATGCAGTGGTAGACGCGCCCGGCCCCCAGCCGGTCCTGCGCCGCCTGGTGCCCGCTGCCGCGTCGACCGAGCTGGTTCTCGACCGGAACCCGCACGTCGTCGTAGATGATCTCACAGTGGTCGCTGCGCCGCCCCCACACGTTGAGACCCCTGACGATGTTGACCCCCGGGGTGTCGGTGGGCACGATGATCTGGGTCATGCGGGTGGTCGACGCCGAATCGCCGTCGGGATCCTCGGTGCGGCACATGACGATGAGAAAGTCGGCGGCCAGCCCGTTCGAGGTGAACCACTTGTGGCCGTTGATTATCCACTCATCGCCGTCGCGAACCGCGGTGGTGCGAAGCGACCTGGGATCCGACCCGGCGGCGTCGGGTTCGGTCATCGAGAATCCCGATTCGAGCTTCCCCTCGATCAGGGGTATGAGCCACTTCTTCTTCTGCTCGGGTGTGCCGTACTTGACGAGGATCGACTGATTGCCGGAGTTCGGTGCGACCACGCCGAACAGGCTGGCGGCACCGACCGCGTAGGCCAGTACCTCGTTCATGTAGGCGTGCTCGAGGAACGTGAGCCCCACGCCTCCGTATTCCTCCGGAAGGTGGGGTGCCCAGAGCCCGGCCTGTTTGACCTTGGCCTTGATCGATGCCCGCAGGTCACGGGCCTGCTGGCGGTCGGCGTCGGTGACGGTGTTGCCATCGATCCGTGAGGCCCAGAGCATGTTCTCGTTGGGAAGGATCTCGTCGTTGACGATCTTGGCCGTGAGAGCCCTGATCTCGTTGATCCGATCGGACAACGTGGGTATCGGTTCGACCTTCATGCGCATGTCAGACTCCTCGGGTCGCGTGCAGGCTGCGACGTTTCGACCGATGATTGTCTGCCACGCGGGTGGACCCGTCGGCAAATCCGTTGGTCTTCGGTTGGTGTCTGCGGGGCTGTGTCCGCCGACACGGGTATTCGTGGAGCTAAGGGGAATTGAACCCCTGACCTCTTCCATGCCATGGAAGCGCTCTACCAACTGAGCTATAGCCCCGTCTTTCGACGGCCTGAGCGTATCAGTGCGACGCTGCGGATCGCACCGCGAAATGGCACTCTGATGGGGTGATCGACGACTTCTCCATCATCAACCCGTTGCGTGTGGCCGACCTGATGAATCCGGGGCTCGTCGAGGCCACGAGAGTCC
>JAJRXJ010000225.1 GCA_024276355.1 Actinomycetes bacterium
TCACTACGAGCGAGTCACTCACGGCCAGCTGGACCCGGCCGCCGCCGCTTCCGAAGAGCTCGTGTTGGAGGAGTTCGTCAAGGAGGCCGGTGCCACCGGGCTCACCTGGACCAACCAGACTCCCGACGAGATCCATGCCTTGCTCGAAGAAGCCCGAGCCGCTCTCGCCGGAGCCTGAGCAGCCGCAGTTGATTCAGTCGAGTTGGTTACGTATCTGCGTGGCCAACAAGTTGATGGTCGGATCAGCGGCGAGCATTTCGTAACGATCCCTGACCCGGCTCGACTCGACCGGCCAATCCGCCACCCAGGCGGTGAATGTCTCGGCAAGATCCTCGTGCGGAGCGGTGGCCGCATAAGGGTCGACCAGGTCCGAGGGCGACGCGTCGAGAATTCCCCCGGGCCAGAATGCCGACGCCCACTGTGCCATCAGCGAGCCCGGGGCCGCACAACCGACCGTGGTCATGACACCATCACAGGCCGCCTCGAGATCGAAACTGAACTGGTTCGGCCCCAGCGTGGCCACATGGGCCAACTCGTGGATGATGGTTTCCTCCACCAACCGGCGATCCCCGAAGTCACTACGGTCGAGGCTCAGAATCCAGCCACCCGCCTTCGAGCGATGAACGACCCCAACAAGGCCCCGCGGGCCTTCGTCAATGACCGATATCTGCTTCAGATCGCCCCTCATCGATGACGGCCAGGTCGAATCGACGAATTCCCACGCCGCAGCGAGATCGGGGTTGCCGAGATCGCCATCGGGCCGGCCATCGGCCACCAACATGTCGGCCACACGGGTGACACCGTCGCGGTAGTCGACCTGCTCGACCAGACGCGCCGACCGGCCCTCCACACTGACCCGGGCGTCGCTGATATCGGTTCGGCCATGCGAACCCGAGGCTGATGCGGCCATTCCCAGCGCGATGAAGACAGCAACGGACGTGGCTGTCGCCAGCACCGCCAACCTCTTTGACATCCGTGGTCCAGTCATACGCATCTCGCCTCATCAGAGACAGTACGAAGGTCACTTACCAGTGTCATGGGCCCAACGATCCATTTGGACCGCCATTGGTCACATAATCCCGGAGACTGCCGACCCATCACCGCTCGACGTGCCGCGAGCGCGAGGATGGGGGAACAAGGGAGGTACGGGTGGACATAACTGCAACCCAGGAATGGCACGAACTCGAAGCACTGGGTGAGGGCTTCGACCGCGTACAACTCCGCGAGATGTTCTCCGGTCAACCCGGCAGAGCCAGGGCAATGACAAGTCGGGTCGGCGACCTGATCGTCGACTGGTCGAAACATCGGGTCAACCCCGAGATCATGTCCCGGCTCTTCGATGTGGCCAATGCGGCCGGCCTCAGGGAACGAATCGCCGAGATGGTCACCGGTCAACACATCAACACCACCGAGGACCGGCCCGTCCTGCACACTGCTTTGCGGGCCCCGGAGGGCACGGTCATCGAAGTCGACGGCCGCGATGTCGTGCCCGATGTCCACGCCGTCCTGCGTCGCATGGCCGCCTTCGCCGATCGGGTCCGCGACGGCGACTGGACCGGCCAGACGGGCCGGCCCATTCACACCGTGGTCAACATCGGCATAGGAGGTTCCGACCTGGGTCCGGTCATGGCTTACGAGTCGCTGGCGGCCTTCCACCACGACCGACTGCGCTGCCGCTTCGTGTCCAACGTCGATGGAAGCGATCTGGTGGCCGCACTCGGCGATCTCGATCCGTCCACAACCATGTTCGTGATCTCATCGAAGACATTCACCACCCTCGAGACCCTTGCCAACGCCCGCTCGGCACGTTCGTGGATCGTGGGCCACCTGGGTGAGGAGGCAGTCGGCAAGCACTTCGTCGCCGTTTCCACCAATGCCGAAGAGGTGGCCGCATTCGGCATCGACACCTCCAACATGTTCGGGTTCTGGGAGTGGGTCGGAGGGCGATACTCGGTTGATTCATCCATCGGCCTCAGCCTCATGCTGGCCATCGGTCCGGAGGCGTTCAACGAGTTTCTCGGTGGTTTCCGCACCGTCGACGAGCATCTCGTGTCGGCGCCGCTCGAGTCGAATGTGCCGGTGATCCTCGGCCTGATCGAAGTCTGGTACCGCACGTTCTGCTCGCTGCCCACCCGTGCAATCCTCCCCTACAGCCGCTACCTCCACCGGTTCCCGGCCTACCTGCAGCAGCTCGACATGGAGTCCAACGGCAAACAGGTCAGGCGTGACGGCACCCCGGTCGACTACCAGACCGGACCCATCGTGTGGGGCGAACCCGGCACCAACGGGCAGCATTCCTTCCATCAGCTTCTCCATCAGGGCACCACCGTGGTTCCTGCCGACTTCATCGTCTTCGCCAATCCCGACCACACCGATTCGGAGTTCGCCGGGGTGGAGGCCCACCACGACCTGCTGGTGGCCAACTGCCTCGCCCAGGCCGAATCGCTTGCGTTCGGTCGCAGCGCCGAGGAGGTGGCATCGGTCGAGCCGAACCCCGACCTGGTGCCCCACCGCACCTTCCCGGGCAACCGTCCGTCCACCGTCATCATGGCTCCACGCCTCACGCCGTCGGTTCTCGGCCAGCTCATCGCCCTCTACGAACACGAGGTTCTCACCCAGGGAGTGGTGTGGGGAGTTAACTCTTTCGACCAGTGGGGAGTCGAGTTGGGCAAGGTGCTGGCCAAGGCCATCATCCCGGAGCTCGGCTCCGAAGGCGGTGCCACCCACGGTCACGACGAATCCACCAACGCCCTGATCGACCGCTACCGCGAAATGCACCACCGCGGCTGAGCGGCCAAACTGTTGGGCGTGTACCGAGCCGAGTGGACCGACCGCCAACGCGTGTTTCAAGCCCACGCCCTGGTCGATCCGACCACGCCCATCACCGAACTCTGGTTCCGCACCACCGTCGGACCGGCAGGCCCCGCACCCCGACCGGGTCCCGGCCGGCTCGAGACATCGGTGGTTTCCGCGCTTGTGGGACTGGTCACCGTGGCCGTGCTCCTCTCACTCGGGGCGCCACGGGTGCTCACCGCGGTGATTGCCGCCGTGTGGGGCGGCCTGGTGTTGGTCATCGCCGTCGCCCCATGGGGCCGAACATCAGCCGCGGAGCCCGTCGTCCCTTTGCTGATGCTCTGGCCGGTCGGCTCGGATCTCGGCACCAGGTCGGGATGCGTGGTCGAGATACTCGCCGAGGATCGCCACCGGCTCGGCGTCGACGGCACTGTGATGGTGGTCGGGTCGCCGAGGCCCAACTCCACTTTCGGGGTGATGATCGACAGCTACATGGTGTGGCCGCAGGGGCCACCCAGGCCGGGCCGGGCCGGCGATCCGCTGCTGGGATACTGATCGGCTGCTTCCACGCCCGGGCCATCCGGCCAGAGCAATGAGCACCCTGTCCGAAGGCTGTGCGTCGAGCGCCTACGCTGCTCTGTCGTCGAACAAGAAATGGGGCAAACGATGAGGTTCACGAAGAAGCGCTTGGCGTTGTCAATACTGGCGGTGGTCATGGCTTTACCCGGTCTGTCCGTCGCCGTGTCGCCGTTCGTGGATGTGGCGCCCGGCAAGTTCTACGAAGCCCCCGTCAACTGGGCGTTCTCCAACCACATAACCACCGGCAAGGACGCCACCCATTTCGATCCCAACGGGGCGGTCACGCGCGGTGAATCAGTCACCTTTCTGAAGCGCTACCACGACAATGTGGTCAAGCAATCGGTGGGTGCCCTCGGCTGCACCACCGATCAGGTCGCCTACCACAATGGATCGGGTTGGGTCTGCGGCTCGGTCCAATCCGAATTCCAGCTGACTCCCACCTCACGCACCCTCGTCGACAGCGGCGGCAGCGTGGGTCTCTATTCATCAGCGATCTTCGGAGCCGACGGCCTGCCGTTCATCGCCTACTACGACACCACCAACGGAAACTTGAAGTTCATTCGATGCAACACCGACGACTGCCGGACGGGATTTGTAGTCTCCGCCGATTCGACCGGCGATGTCGGAGTCGCGCCGTCGGCGGCGTTGACCAAGGACGGTCGACCAATCGTCAGCTACCACAGCTCCTCCGCCGGATCTCTCAAGGTCATGGTCTGCGGAACGCCGGATTGTTTCTTCCAGGCGATCCGCACAATCGACAACACCGGCAACGTCGGGCGATACTCGTCGATCGCGGTGCGACCCGACGGCAAGCCGGTGATCGCCTACTACGACACCACCCGGACCTCTCTCAAGTTCGCCGTGTGCAACCTCTCCGACTGCTCGAGCGGTGCGTCCATTCGTGAACTCGACAACACCGGATCGGTGGGGTCCTACCCGTCGGTGGCAATCGGAAAAACCGGCAACCCGATCATCAGCTACCAAGACAGCGCCACGGGTGCCGGGCAACTGCGCGTCTACTCGTGCGACGATCCGTCATGCTCCTCCGGAACCGCCCGGACCATCGACAACGGCCCACTTACCGGGTTCTTCACGTCGATTGCCATCGGAACCGACGGCAATCCGGTGATCAGCTATTGGGACGGCAGCGGCAAGGACCTCAGAATCATTGCGTGTGCCGACCCCACGTGCAGCTCGAGTACAGCGCACATCGTCGACAGCACCGGAATCGTCGGGGAGGAGGCGTCGATCGCGATAGCACAGAGCGGGAATCCGATCGTGAGCTACTACGACCAGACAAACGGCGATCTGAAACTCTACGAATGCGCGGTCACCAACTGTGCCAGCGGCATGGCCAGGACGCTGGCGACTTCCGGCGACGTTGGACGCGGTACGGCACTGGCCGTCGCTCCGGGCGGAGACGTGTTGATCAGCTACTACGACACCAGCAACGCCGACTTGATGGTCGAACATCTGGATTCGGAACTCGTTGGGGTGAAGATCGGGTAGTCGGCCGGCACCATGCCGCTACAGCTCGGCAGCAACCTCGCGGCAGGCATCCACAGTGGCGTCGATTTCGGTGTCACCGTGGGCCAGCGACACGAAGATCGCCTCGTATGCTCCCGGAGCGAAAGCAACTCCCCGGTCGAGCATTCCGTGGAAAAACCTCTTGTAGACACCGTTGTCGGCCGCGGCCTTGGCCTCGTCGAAATTGGTGGGGGTGGCATCGGTGAAGAACAGCCCCAGCAGTGGTCCGACCCTCGGCATCACCGCCGCCACCCCAGCGTCGGCGAAGGCGGTGGTCATGCCTTCCTGGAGTGAGGTGGCGATCCCGGTGAGCTGCTCATAGGCCGCTCGGTCGAGCATCGACATGACGGCAAGACCGGCTGCGGTTGCCAGGGGATTGCCCGAAAGTGTTCCGGCCTGGTAGACGCCTCCGAGCGGAGCCAGGTTGGCCATGATGTCCTCGGTGGCGCCGAACGCCCCCATCGGCAGGCCTCCGCCGATGACCTTGCCGAAACACCACATGTCGGGGGTGACGCCGAACCACTCGGCCGCGCCACCGTGACAGAGCCTGAAGCCGGTGATGACCTCGTCGAACAGCAGCAACGCCCCGACCCGGTCGCACTCCGCCCGTAAGCCTTCGAGAAACCCCGGAGCCGGCGCCACGAGCCCCATGTTGGCGGCGACCGGCTCGACGACCACGACCGCGACCGACTCGTCGAGAGCGGGCACGACGTTGTAGGGAGCCACGATCGTGTCGGCCACCGCACCGGGTGTGACGCCCTCGGAGCCGATGAGTCCTTGTTGAGCCACACCGGAGCCGCCGGCCACCAACAACGCATCACTGTGGCCGTGGTAATTCCCGGCGAACTTCACGATCTTGTTCCGGCCGGTGGCGCCCCGGGCGAGACGTATCGCCGACATGACCGCTTCGGTGCCGCTCGACACCAGACGCATCATCTCCATGCCTTCGACCCGGCTGACCATCTCGGCGGCTATCAACACCTCGTTCTCGGTGGGGGCCCCGTAACTGGTGCCGTGGGTGGCGGCTTCGGTAATGGCGGCGATGATCGCCGGGTGGGCATGGCCGAGGATCGAGGGTCCGTAGCTCTGCACATAGTCGATGTAGCGGTTGGCCTCCACGTCGTAGACGAAGGGACCTTCCGCATGCTCGACAAAGTAGGGCGTGCCACCGACCGACCCGAACGCTCTCACCGGTGAGTTGACGCCACCGGGGATGAGTTGCTTGGCCCGCTGGAAGAGGAGTTCGTTGGTCTTCTCGGTCATTGCATCATCTCCGCGAGCATCCGGGCGAAATAGGTGAGGATCACATCGGCGCCGGCCCGTTTCACGGCGAGGATGTGTTCGTGGGCGACCGCCTCCAGGTCGAGCCAGCCCCGCTCGGCAGCGGCGTGGACCATGGCGTATTCGCCGCTCACGTGATAGGCGGCGATCGGGATGTCGATCTCGGCGCGGGCCCGTGAGATCACGTCGAGGTAGGGCATGGCCGGCTTGACCATCACCATGTCGGCGCCCTCTCCGATGTCGGCGCGGATCTCCTCCATGGCTTCACGGGCGTTGGTGATGTCCTGCTGGTAGCCCTTGCGGTTTCCACCCCCGGCGATGGTGACGTCGACCGCGTCGCGGAACGGTCCGTAGAGGGCAGTGGCGTACTTGGCGGCGTAGGCGAGGATGGCGATCTGGTCGAAACCGTCGTCGTCGAGGGCCTCACGGATGGCGAACACCTGGCCGTCCATCATCCCGGACGGGGCGATGATGTCGGCTCCCGCGGTGGCCTGGGCCACGGCGATCTGTTCGTAGATCTCGAGGGTGGCGTCGTTGTCGGGTTGACCGGTGGAGTCGAGCACGCCGCAGTGTCCGTGGCTGGTGTACTCGTCGACGCACAGGTCGGAGATCAGGGCGAGATCTTCGCCATGGTCGTCGCGCAGGTCCTTCAGGGCCAGCTGCACTATGCCGTCGGGGTTCCAAGCTTCGGAACCTTCGTCGTCTTTGTGTTCGGGCACACCGAACAGGATCACCGCGGGCACTCCGAGAGCCTTGAGTTCAGCCACCTCCGTACGCAGCGATTCGCGGGTGTGTTGGAACTGACCGGGCAGGGAGCCGATCGGCTGGGGTTCGGTGATGCCCTCCCGCACGAACAGTGGGGCGATCAGATCGTCGGGGTGGAGCCGGTTCTCGGAGACCATCCGCCTGATGGCGGACGTGCGGCGCAGCCGACGCAGACGTCGTTGGGGAAATGTCACCCCGCGAGACTACCCACCCCGCCCCACCCCCGGATCTATGACCTCGCAGGAGCCACTATCAATCCCCCTAGGTCAGAGATCGAGGTGGTTGGGATCGCGGTCCTGGTCATGGCCGGACTTGCGGGCCCGGTGACTGTCACGGACCCTGCGGTTGACCTCGGCGGCGAAGTCGGGATGGACATTTCGGAGCTCGATCCACCTGCGGGTGGCATCGAGTTCGGCCGAAACCCGCCTGTTGTTGGCGAGAAACGACATCACCGCCAAGACAGCGAACCCGCCCACCAGCCCGAGCATCAGCAGTGTGGTGCCGAGCACGTAGGTCCAGTGCCTGCTCGACACCATCAATATCAGGGTGCCCGAAACGAACCCGACGATCGGCACGATCCACGCCCGGCTGGAGATCTTCGCCATGTTGTTGTGTTCATCGAGGGCGGCGCGTGTCATGGGTATCGCACCACCGACGCGGCCCGGGCCGCGGGTCAGGCCATATATCAAGGCCATCAGGATCCAACCGACCGGCCCGAGAAGGACCAAGATGATCATCCACCATTGGAATCTCGAGTCGTCGGTTTCCAAGTCGACGAACCCGTCGGCGGGCTCGCCGGTGTACACGCAGATCATCGGTAGGTCGCCCACCACAAAATCGTCGACCGGAATCCGAGTGGCGGGCGAGGACCGAGCCCGCCACGGAACCAGCTTCACCAGCACGATCCCCAGACCCACCAAGCCCAGAATCCAGAGAATCCCCATCCGTCGACTATCCCACGGGCGTCACCACCAGTCAATCGTCCCTTCCCGCCGGTTTTGTGAACGTTTGGAGTCCCATATGGGACTCCAAACGTTCACAAAACCGGCGGGAAGGCGAAATCTGCGAAGGGGAAGTCGATCAGGGAATCGAGGATCAGATCGGCGTCGGCCGGCAGATCGTGGATGGTGATTCGGTTGGGGACCACCACGCAGGTCATGCCGGCGAGCTTGGCGGCACGACACCCGTGGCGGGAGTCCTCAACCACGACCGCTCCCCCCGGGTCTACGGCCAGCGCCTCGGCGGCAGCGGTGAAGAGGTCGGGCGCCGGCTTCGTGTTGACGACGTGATCCTTGGTCCGAACAGTCGCGAAGCGGTCGGTGAGACCGAGCCGCTCCAGGTGAGAGTCGACCCAACTGGACGGTGAGCTGCTGGCAACGGCCAGCGGAACCTCGCACCGGTCGGCTGCGTCCATCAACTCCGACACCCCCGGCAGCAACGGCAGCCCAGACCTCGACTCCCGTCCGGCAGCCACAGCCCGCTCCACGACATCGCCGTCGGGTTCGCGGCCGATGACGTCGGCCAATTCCTCCTGCCAAGGGCGATGATCGGCCCGCCCCAGCTTGTCGACCCAATCGGCAATGACCAGATCGGCGCCATGCGCCCGGTAGACGCCCCGCACCATGTCGAACACCGGCCACTCAGTGTCGACCATCGTGCCGTCGAAGTCGAGAATCAGCGCGGCCGGAGGCTGCGTGCGACGAGCTGTAGCCGTCATCTTGACGAAAACCACGACTCGAGAGCGGCCATCAGCCCGGCGATCGTGTGAGCGGAAGCCTCGAGGGTGACCTCGACCCCCACCTCGGCCGCAGTCGCCGAGGTGGCCGGACCGATCGACACCACCACCGGGGGGAGGCCGCCGACGCCCACCGCATCGACCAGATGAGCCACGGTTGACGAGGAGGTGAACACCACCGCGTCGGCGTGCCTGCACTGCTCACGCCCAGTCTCGTCGACCGGCACGGCCACGGTGCGATACGCGGCGATGTCGTCGACGGCCCAGCCGGTATCGGCCAGCCCGTCCGGGAGAACGTCGCGGGCCACCTCGGCACGAGCCAGAACCACCCGTCCGCCTGAGGCGGGCGGTGACGGGAACACCTCGAGCAGTCCCTCGGCGATCGCCTTGGTCGGCATCAGATCCACACGGATGCCCGCAGACGTGGCCGCCGCTGAGGTTGCCGGCCCGACCACGGCGACGCGTACACCGGACAACAACGGGGCCTCGGCCAGCACGCGCCCCACACGATCGGCTCCGTTGGGACTGGTCAGGACCAACCAGTCACCGGATTCGAGGGTCGCCAAGGCCGATCGAAGCGCAGCTCCCCCGTCGACGGGATCATCGATCGCTATCACAGGAACGGGCACCGCCATCGCGCCGGCGGATTCCAGCGCCGCGACCAGTGAGGCAGCCTGGGCACGCGGTCGGGTGACGACAACCCGCAGGCCCGACAAAGGCCCGGCGCTCATCGAATGTCGGACAGCAGGTCGGCGCCGCCGCAGTCGTCGAGCAGATAACGGGCCACCGATCTGCCCAGTTCCTCGGGGTCGTCTCCCAGCCGGGTCTCACGAATCAGGACCCGACCGTCGAGCGTCGACAGCATTCCGGTCAACTCGATCTCACCGGGACCGACATCGCCGGAGACTCCCGCGTTGCCATCGACCAGCACCGCGTGGGCGCCGGCCGGTAGGGAACAATCGCCGCCGAGTTCGGCCAGAAAGGCCCTCTCTGCGTCGACGACCCGGCGGGTGGGAGCATGCTCGATTGCAGCCAACAGCCCGCGAATATCGGAGTCGTCGGCCCGACACTCGATGGTGAGCGCACCCTGTGCGACCTGCGGCAGCAGGATTCCAGGATCGAGACGATCGATGATCGGCGGCTCCTCTCCGAGCCTGTCGATGGCTGCTGCGGCCATGACGATGGCGTCGAAGTCTTGCGCCTTGGCCAGCCGGGTGGCGATGTTTCCCCGAATCTCGGAGAACACCAGATCGGGGCGGTGCCAAGCCAGTTGGGCACGCCGTCGAACGGATCCGGTTCCGATTCGCGCCCCCGTGGGGAGATCGTCGAATCGGCAGCCCACGAGGGCATCGCGGGCATCGGCACGACGGGGCACCGCCGCGAGAACCAGTCCGGCGGGCGATACCGCCGGCATGTCCTTGCCCGAATGAACAGCGATGTCGGCGCGGCCGTCGAGCACCGCGGCCTGCACTTCCTTGACGAAGATCCCCTTGCCGCCCATCGTGTGGATCGGCACGTCGGTACGACGGTCACCGACCGTCGACACGATCACTTCCTCGAGCGTCACCGAGGGATCGACCCCACCGAGCAGTTCGGCTACGTGGCGGGTCTGCCACAGGGCCAAGGCGCTACCCCGTGTGGCCGCTCGGAGGTCCATACCGGAATTCAGAGATCGAACAGATCGCGCAGCGAGTCGGCCAAACGCTCGCCTCGCGCGTGACCGGCAGAGTCCTTGAGACGGACCGTGGGCTCATGGAGCAGCTTGTTGATCATGCCCTTGGTGATCGACTCGACCGCCTCGCGTTCCTTGGGATCGAGGTCGGCGAGCTTGGCCGAGTAGCGCCGCATTTCTTCTTGGCGAACTTCTTCGGCCTTGCGGCGAAGATCGCTCACCAGCGGAGCCACCTCACGGGCCGAGGTGATCGACCGGTAACGCTCGACCTCGTGGTCGACGATCGCGGTGACGTTGGAGACGGCGCGGGTGCGGCCGACGCATTGCTCGTCGACGAACGCACCGATGTCGTCCATGTCGAGGAGGGTGACACCCGGGATTTCGCGAACCGCCGGATCGACATCTCGCGGAACGGCCACGTCGACTATCACCAGCGGGTGTTCGCCCCGCTGCTCGACCAAGGTGTCGACCTGGCTGGCTTCGAGGATCAGGTCCTGGGCACCGGTGGTGGTGACCATCAAATCGACCTTGACCAGCGCATCGGCCAATTCGGCGAGCGGAACGGCACGGCCGCCGCACGCGGCGGCCAGCTTCTCGGCTCGTTCCCAGGTGCGATTGGCCACGAGCACCTCAGAAGCTCCGGCCTTGGCCAGATTCTTGACGGTGCCCTCGCCCATCTCACCGGCGCCAACCACGAGAACGGTGCTGCCCACGAGGCCATCGGTGTGGTCGCCGGCCATGGCGACGGCGGCCTGCGAGACCGAGGCGATCCCACGGGCAATGGCGGTTTCGGTGCGAGCCCGCTTGCCGGTCTCGAGAGCGTGGCGAAAGAGCGGGCCGAGGATCGAACCGACCGTGCCCTCGTCTCGGGCTTTCTCCCACGCGGTGCGAACCTGGCCGAGGATTTCGTGTTCGCCGAGCACCGCCGAATCGAGCCCTGCGGAAACGGAGAACAGGTGCCTCACGGCCTCTTCGTCGTGGTGGGCGTAAATGTGATCCGACACAACTTCGGGGGGAAGCCCAGAATGGAGAGCCAGAAACTCGCGAATGTCTTGATAGCCGCCGTGGTATCGCTCGGCGAGGGCGTAGATCTCAATGCGATTG
Organism: Actinomycetes bacterium; assembly: GCA_024276355.1. Taxonomy (GTDB): domain Bacteria; phylum Actinomycetota; class Acidimicrobiia; order Acidimicrobiales; family Aldehydirespiratoraceae; genus SZUA-87. The sequence continues at coordinate 11,457 of JAJRXJ010000225.1, forward strand.
CAGGTGGAGAGAACGACCACTTCGGAGAGGTGGCGAGCCGATCGCAACTCGGAGAGCGCCTTGGGCAGCTTCTCGGCGGAAACGGTCAGTTGCTCAAGGATCGACAGTGGTGTCGACCTGTGATTGCAACCGATTGCGACAATGGACACGGGAGAGTCCTCGAAATTGCGGAGCCCCCGAATGGTGAGGGCCTTTACATGAGAAAGTCTGCGGGCTGATCAAGCGAGTCAGTAGAGCCGTTGGTCCCACAGGCTGCGAGTCGTCAAAAACCTTTCGGCAGGCTATCTGCTCGGCTGAGTTGTGGGAACCCGGTTGGTGAAGCCGTCACTTCTCGTCGGCCGCCTCTTGCAGGTGGAAACCGAGTATCTGCAGCTGTGTGGACAGATCGACCGAGCGAAGTTCGACCTCATCGGGCACGGTCAGCACGATCGGCGAAAAGCTCAGAATCGAACGTATGCCCGCGGAGACGAGACGATCGGCGGCGCCTTGGGATGCCTCGACGGGGGTGCATATGACCCCGATTGCAATCTTGTGCCGGGCGACCACGTCGGCGAGTTCGCCTGGGGCGTGTACCGGAACGTCGTCGAATGTGTGGCCGATCTTCGACCGATCGGTGTCGATCGCCGCAAGAATCGGGAAGCCGCGTTCGGTGAACCCCGTGTGGTTGGCGAGCGCCCGACCGAGGTTGCCGAAACCGCAGATCACCACCGGCCAGGTGTTGGCCAAACCCAGTGCGGTGCTGACCTCGAACCTCAGATAGTCGACGTCGTAGCCCACACCGCGGGTGCCGTAGGTGCCCAGGTAGCTGAGGTCCTTGCGCAGCTTCGGGGCGTTCACGCCGGTGAGGTCAGCGAGTTCCTCTGACGAGACCGTGGAAGCGCCTCCGGCCGACAGGTCGACCAGGGCCCGCAGATAGATGGGGAGACGAGCGATGGTCGCTTCGGGGATGTGGCCGTAACTCCGCATCAGCACACAGTACGATGTTTGTGAGGAAATTCACAATCTCCCCGTCAACCAAGTTGGCGACGCAGAATTTTCCCACCGAGGCCGTGAGGCAGCTCGTCGACCTCATCGATCTTCGACGGGCACTTGTAGCGAGCCAGCTCGGTGGCACACCAGTCGATGATGTCGTCCTCCTCGATCGTGCGACCCGATCTCGGCACAACGTAGGCCTTCACCGCTTCACCGGTGTGGGGATGAGGCACACCGACCACAGCCGCTTCGGCCACCGATGGATGGGTCACCAACACTCGCTCGACCTCGGCCGGGTAGACATTGAAACCCGACACGATGATGAGATCCTTGGCGCGGTCGACGATGAAAAGGTAGCCGTCGTCGTTGACCACGGCCATGTCGCCGGTGTGGAGCCAGCCGTCGGAGTCGATCACCCGGGCGGTGGCCTCGGGGTCCTGCCAATAGCCGGGGAACACGTTGTCGCCACGCACGATGATCTCGCCGGCGTCGCCGATGTAGACGTCGTCGCCTTCGGCGTCGACCAGCCGAAGTTCAATGCCCGGAATCGGACGGCCGATCGAACCAATCGGGGCCCCGGTACCGGCGGACAGTGCCACGCTGGGACTGGCTTCGGTGAGACCATAACCCTCGGCGATGTCGATGTTGAGATTGTCGCGGCAGTCGCGCACCACCCTCGCCGGGATGGGGGCGGCCCCGGAAACGGCCAGCCTGAGCGACGACATCGCCCCTTCCGGTGCATCTTCGACCTGGCTCAGGGCGGCCCACATGGTGGGCGGGCCTATCAGCACGCTGGCCTGCTCCTCGGCCACCATCTCGATCATCGACACCGGATCGAACCGTTCGATCAACACGATGGTGGCCCCCGCATAGAGAGCCAGGTTGAGGATCGAATTGAGGCCCAACACGTGGAACAGCGGAACCACACACAGGATCACGTCGTCGGGTCGCGTGGATCGAACCGGTGCGTTCTGGACCTGATGGAGGTTGGCGGCCAGGTTCCCGTGGGTGAGCATCGCGGCCTTGGGATTGCCCGCGGTGCCGCTGGTGAACAGGAGCGCCGCCAGATCGCTGTCGGACCTCTCCACCGCCGGACCGGCCTCGGGCTCGGAATCCTCTGCCAATGCGTCGAAATCGATGGAGCCGGAGGTGCTCTGGTGGCTCGGCACGAGCACGAACTCGAGTTCCGGCAACTCGGAGCGATCGATGTGAGACAACGGTGCCACCCCGGCCGGACCGGCAACCACGGCCCGGGCCCCGACCAAGTGCAACTCGCGTTGGATCTCAGCCGGGGGACTCTGCGGGTTGAGTGGAACGGCAACCAACCCGGACCCGATTATCGCCAGCCAGGAACGAACGAAACGAGCATTGGTGCCACACAGGATCGCGACCCGGTCCCCCTCCACGAGACCCAGCGTGGCCAGAGCCCCACGCGTGGCCGCAACTTCCCGGCGCAGACGCTCGTATGAAATGCGTTCGCCTCCGGAAACCACGGCCGTGTGGCCATCGGGGTGATCGTCGAGCATCGTCGCGAGATTCACATTTGTCCTATCGACCGAGATCGCATCCGGTTGATGATGACACGAAGACGCAGAGTTTTCGCAACGACCTCAAGGATTCTCCCATCGCGGCCGACTGGGAAGACAGTCATGGATCGCGCGCCCGACAGAGATCGACAGTCAAGTTCGAAATTTCACCGTCCGTGGTACACGGCCCTGGGCCTCATCCTGGTCCTGACGCTCGTCGCTGCCATGGGGGCGCAACCGACCCGCCCGGCATCCGCGACGGCAGATGAGGAAGCCCAATTCGTGGCGGCACTCAACCAGGTCCGGGCCGGAGTCGGCCTGCCGGCACTCACCGTGAACGCCGAGTTGGTCGGATTGGCCCGGCAGCACTCGCAGGTGATGGCCGACGCCGGCCGGATATTCCACTCGGATCCCATCAGCGCCGGTTACACGGGTCCGTGGGCGAAACTGGGAGAGAACGTCGGGGTTGGGGCCAACGTGCAGGTGCTGGTCGATGCCTTCGTGGCCAGCCCCGGCCACTACGCGAACATCGTCGACCCGGCGTTCACCCAGATTGGGGTTGGCGTCGTGTGGCGCGACAACGCTCTCTACACGACCCATCGCTTCCTTCAGTTGCCCGACGCTCCACCGTCGACCACCGCGCCGCCCACGACCGCACCCACGACCACCTCGCCACCGGTCACGACCGCGGCAACCCCGCGGCCGGCCGCTCCACCTCCGACCACGACACCGCCCCCGACATCACTCGCGCCACTGCCGCCTCCCGCGGTCCTGCCGGAGCGGATCGTCGAGCTGGTCAACCTGGCCGAACTGGTCGGCACGTAGCGTGGCCTGCGCGATAACAACATCTGAGGTGAGCCGGGCCTTCGATGGCCGGTATGCCGTCGACTCGTTGGATCTCGAGGTCCACACCGGCGAGGTGCTGGCCCTTCTCGGCCCGAACGGGGCCGGCAAGACCACCACCGTACGGCTTCTCAACGGTGTGCTTGCTCCCGACCGCGGCACCGCCACGGTGCTCGGCCTCGACCCGACCACCCAGGGCAACGAGGTCAGGCGTCGGACGGGAGTGCTGACCGAGAACGCCGGCCTCGACGACCGACTTACGGCCCGGGAGAACCTCGAGTTCACGGCCCGGATGCGCGGCTACTCCAGGGCCGAGTCTCGGCGGCGCGTCGACGCCCAGCTCGAGCGTTTCGAAATGGGCCCGGTCGCCGACCTGCGAACCGTTGGATTCTCCACCGGACAGAAGAAACGACTGGCACTGGCCAGGGCACTGCTCCACGATCCCGAGGTCCTGTTTCTCGATGAGCCGACATCCGGGCTCGACCCCGCCGCCACCCGTGATGTCACCGACCTGATCGGATCGCTGGCACGTGAGCACGGTCGAACCGTTCTCCTCGCGACCCACTTTCTGGGCGAGGCCGGCCGCATCGCCGACCGGATGGCGGTGCTCGACCGCGGGCGTCTGAGGGCGATCGGCCGGCCCGACGATCTGGCTGCCGAACTATGGGACGGTATTCCGGCCGACATCGACATCGGCCGGCCCGCCACACCGACGTTGATGGAATTCGTGTCGAAGGTCGATGGTGTCAGCCGCATCGAGGCCCGCGCCACCGGTATGACCATGGCCATCCGGGACCGGGAGACCATGGCCCGCGTGCTGACAGCGCTTACCGGCGCCAACCACTCCGTATACGGGGCTTCGATGCGGCGGGCATCCATGGAAGACGTCTACTTCGCTCTCGAGAGCTCGGTACTCGGGCACGCTGATTTCAACTCCGACACCGACGGCAGCCCGGCGTACGAGCAGGTGACTCCATGACCCTCGCGGCGCCGGTCTCATCGACACCGCAGCCCGTCCGGCGGTCGAGCCGAATCTTCGGCGTCGACTGGTACGTGGTCCGGGCCGTGATCGCCAGGGATCTGCGGGCCGTGAGACGGTCGAAGGCCGTGGTGATTCCGATGATGCTGGTTCCGTTCCTGTTGTTGGTGGTGCTGCCGCTGGTGGTTGGCTTTGCCGCACGCCAGGCGTCCACACCCACGAGCACGATCAGCTTCCTCGACTCGCTGCCGGCGGCCCTGGCTGACCCGATCGCCGACCTCCCACCGAACGAGCAATTGCTGACGCTCGTGCTCGGTTACCTCCTGGCCCCGCTGTTCCTGATTGTTCCGCTGATGGTGTCGGCGGTGCTCGCGGCCGACGCATTCGCCGGCGAGAAGGAACGCCACACGATGGAGACACTGCTGCATCTCCCCATCGGGGACCGCGATCTGTTCATCGCCAAGTTCCTGACCGGATTCATCCCGGCGGTGGGGGTTTCGTGGATCGGATTCACGGCCTTCGCGATCGTCGCCAATGGCGTGTCGTGGGGGATCGTCGACGGACTCATAGTGCCCAACGGCTTGTGGCTGGTTGTCATCTTTTGGGTGGCCCCCGCCGTGGCCACTCTGGGGCTCGGAATCATGGTGAGGGTGTCGGCACGATCAAGAACCACCCAGGAGGCCAACCAGCTGGGTGGCGCCGTGATTCTCCCGCTCATCTTTCTTGCTGTCGGTCAGGCCACCGGTCTGCTCCTGGTCGACCTCAGCGTGGCCCTTGCCATCGGTGCCGGAGTGTGGGTTGTGGGCCTGCTGCTCGTGTGGCGTGGAGCTTCCAAGTTCACCCGTGACCGAATCGCAGGAACCACCTGACCCTCCCCGTCCCCCGCCCCCACCCGGTTTTGTGAGCGTTTGGAGTCCCATATGGGACTCCAAACGTTCACAAAACCGGGTGGGGGCGGCCGGTGGCGTAGTGTCCGACGGATGTTGATATTCGGACACGGCACCGAGGATCCACACAATCTCATCA
>JAJRXJ010000226.1 GCA_024276355.1 Actinomycetes bacterium
CAGACGATCCCGTTGGATACCGACGCTCAGCGGTCCTCACGGCTCCGGTCAGAGGGCGGCGGCGGTCGAATCGCGGTTCGGAAAAGGTGCGAGATCGCCTGATCGAGGGGGCGATCAGCGAGTTCGCGGCCCACGGGTTCGAGGGTGCGTCCACGCGGGTCATCGCCGAGCACGCCGGCGCCCATCCGTCGCAGATCAACTACCACTTCGAATCCAAGAAAGAGCTCTGGAGGCTCGCGCTCGAACGCCTGCTGGCCGAGCTCGACGCCACCATCGGAAGTCGTCTCGAGGGTGTCGCCGCCGACGACCCCCGAGGGATTCTCGAGGCCACGATCCGCGGGCTGGTCGATCTGGTGGCCCGCCGCCCCGAACTCAACCGCATCATGATCCAGGAGGCCACGTCGCCGTCTGATCGGCTTCGCTGGTTGGTTTCCACTCATCTCGGCGAGCGCCACCGGGCCCTGATCGCCGTCTGGACCGAGTTGCAGGCGCGGGGAGAGGCCGGGCCGATCCCGGCCGACCTGCTGTGGCATGTCCTGCTCGGTTCGGCGTCGTTGCTGTGGGCCAATGCACCCGAGGCCCGGCTGATGGGGATCGACACCCAGGCCCCGAAGCTGGTCGAGGCCCACGCCGACACTCTGGTGGCCATGTTTCTTCCCACCGGCAACACTTCTCAAACCAACCACAAAGGACACACACGCTGATGGGATTCCGACTCGCCAACATCGAGGGACGAGCCGCACTGGTCGACGGCGATTCATGGTGGGACCTCGCCACCATCACCGGGCGGTCCGAGCTGGCCGACCCGATGGCCGCGATTGCCGACCCCGATGCCCTTCACGCAGCGTCTGCCACGCTGGCCGGCATCGAACCGGGCGGATCGCTGGGAGATGTCGTGCTTGGCGCGCCGGTGCCCCGACCCCGCAGCTCGTTTGCCGTGGGGCTCAACTACGGCGGGCACGTGGCCGAGGCCCAGATGGAGCTGCCCGAGGTGCCATTGATCTTCGCCAAGTTCCCGTCGTGCATCACCGGCCCCGACACCGTGGTCGAGCTGCGCACCGACACCGGCGACTACGAGGCCGAGCTGGTGGTGGTGATCGGCTCCACCGCACGAGACGTCTCGGCCGACGACGCTTGGGCTCACGTGGCCGGGCTCACCGTTGGCCAGGATCTGTCGGATCGTGGGCTGCAGTTCGCAGCCAAGCCACCGCATTTCGATCTCGGCAAATCGCGTGATGGCTACGGCCCGACCGGCCCGGTGCTCGTGTCTCCCGACTTGGTGCCCGACCGAGATTCGCTGGCCATCACCTGCGAGGTCAACGGCGAGGTTCGCCAGTCTGACGCCACCGGCAGCATGATCTTCGATGTGGCCACGGTCGTGGAGTATCTGTCGGGCATCCTCACCCTCGAACCGGGCGATCTGATCTTCACCGGCACCCCCGACGGCGTGGGTCTGGCCAGCGGCAGGTTCCTCGCGGCCGGTGATGTTCTCACAACCACCATTGAGGGCATCGGCACCATCACTCAACGCTTCGTCTGACCGGCATTCGGCGGCCTGATAGAAATAACGCCCGGAAGGGAACCAAATCGGGCCTTCATGCGTCTAGAGGCGTGGTGACACTGATGAGCGGGGAGTCGGAGTTCGAGCAGGTGCTCGAGTTGGACGACGACGGTCGTCTCCAGCCGGTGTCGATGGCGTTCGAGGATTTCTTCGCGGCCCATCATCAAGCCGTTCTGTCGGCTTTGGCCATCACCATCGACGACCCTGAGTTGGCTCGCGACGCCGCGGCCGAGGCCATGACCCGGGCCTATCAACGCTGGGGCGACGTCTCGCTGCATCGCAACCCGGCCGGTTGGGTCTACCGGGTGGGTCTGAACTGGGCGCGGTCGCGTCTTCGCAAGTTCCGCCGCGAGGTGCGCCGACACGATCTCGATCTCGACCGGCCGGTGCTGCCGCATCCGGTGGTGGATCCTCGTTTGGATGCGGCCATGGCGTTGCTCTCGGTGGATCACCGGGCGGTCGTGGTGCTGCGATTCCATCTCGACTGGTCGGAAGCCACCACAGCCGAAGCGCTCGGAATCGCCCCGGGCACGGTCAAGAGCCGAACGAGCCGGGCCCTCTCGCGCCTAGCCGAAGCACTGGAGGAAACCGATGCCGATCAATGATGATCTCTCCGAATTTCTCGAGGCCAAGGCCGCGTCGATAGATGTCGATCCCATCGACCTGGCGGGCATAAGGCAGCGCGGGCGGCGTCGCAACCGCCGTAACCGCATGGTCGGGGTGGGCGCCGTATTCGTGTTGGTGATCGGCGCCAGCGTCGGTGTCCGGACCCTCACCGCCGATGATTCGGGTTCCGATGTGGCTGTGGGTGCGGCCGCCAGCGGCCCCGCGTCCGACTCTGTCCCTCCGCCCGATCCCACAGTCGCGCTGCCCACGTCAACTCTGGGCCCGAATCAGTCGAGCACCGAATCGACGTCGAGTGCCGCGGCAGTGCCGGGTGTCAACGTGGGGACCCCCATAGTGGTCCCATGGGGTGACGGATTCCTATCGTGGAGCACCATTCGCGAGAGCCCCACTCTCGACCTCCTCGATCCGTCGGTGGCCGACAAGTTCCCACCGGAGATCATCGCGGCGGTGAGAGATGCCGGCGCCACCACCCTCGAGGAGTCGGTGGAGGCCCTGCGCGCCGCCGGACTGCTCGAGCTCGCAACCCAGATCGTCACCGACGATCCTGACCTTCTGGATCTTTACAGCCAGGCCACGAACCAGGGCACCACCCGATTCGTGGCCCAGACATCGAACGACGGCGTCACTTGGCAGGAGATCGACACATCGCTCTGGCCGGCCGTGAGCCCGAGCGGTCGCGAGGTGGTGTCCGATGGCAGTCATCTGCTGATTGCCGAGAACCCGGGCGACGGTGGCGGCGGGCCGAATTCGGCCAGCACGATTCGGATCAACCTGACAACCGACCTCGAGACCTGGTCGACCATCGATCTGGCGCCTCCGAGCCAGTTCGAGGGCAACCCCCACGTGAGGTCGGAGGCGTGGTTGTCGAGTATTGCCATCGGACCGGACGGCTGGGTTGCGATGGCCAACTCCAACGTCTGGCTCGACATCGAATCGTTGATACCCGCGGAGCTCCGCGGCGTGAGCGAGTACAGGGTTGATTACAAGACCGATGGTGTGACCATCCAGATACATCCTCAGACGCCAGCCAATCCGACCGACACGTTCACGTTCACGTGGGACGAGTTGGGTATCGACGGCTCGGAACTCGGCCCCGACTTTTCTGGCGATCAGACGATCACGACAATCTTCGCGGCCGATTGGGATGCAGAGCCAACGGTGGCTGTCGATACCGCAGGTCTCGGGCGGTTTCGGGAGATCGTTGGAACCGACAGCGGCTATGTCGCTCTGACGCAACGCACGGGCGAGGTTGAATCGAACTTGGCGTATTCGGCCGACGGAATGTCTTGGCAGGCGGTTGCGACCCCCGGCATTCAGCGAGTCGATGCTCTGGCAGCGGTTGATGGTGGATTGGTGGTTTCCGGTGGTACCAACAGCGATCTGGGCCTGTGGCTCGGCGGTCCTGACGGTGCCGGTCTCGTGCCGGTCACCTTGCCCGAAATCCCCCCGGGAACTTCGATCAGGTTCAACACCGGATCGTCGACATTGGGAGCGGCCGCGATCGTAGACTTGACGCGGTACTCCGCCTTCGACCCATTCACCGTCGATTTCGATGTCACGATCGAACAGGACGGCATCGCGGTGACATTCGTCCAGCGCTCCGATGGCTCCGGCTGGTTGAAAGCGGTCGACTCGGCGACCGGTGAGGTGCTCCTGGAACAGCCCTTGGGTGCGGAGAACCAAGCAGAAAGCCCAGTCACCATCGACGCTGAGTGGTTGACGCTGAGCGATGAGGTAGGAGACTTGATCGTGCGTCTTCCGACCGTTGAAGTCGAGAAGAAGATCAACGCGGCACGGGATGCGGCAATTGCTGCGGCTCAATCGGATCGCCCCGCTCCCGAGGAGATGGTTCCCGACGTTCGGTTGGTGGCCAGCCGTGATGGAGTCAACTGGTTGGTCACGTCGGCACCGGACGAGGCCGGGTCGTTCCCGGACGCGATGGCCATCAACGGCCACACCCTCGTGGCCCGCTTCGGCAGCGACTTCCAGACCTTCACCCTTCCCTGAGCCGCCGGCCCGACCACGGCAGAGGGAAACGGGCTGGGCCATCCCACGAAGTGACAGTTGTCGACATCGTGTCGCTATGATGTCGACATCATGTCGTCAAGTCCTGGAGACCGGATCAGATGTTTGTGGCCGTTCGTGATCTGAGGTTCGCCAAGGGGCGATTCGCGCTGGTCAGCCTGGTGATAGTGCTGGTGGCGTTGTTGTCGACTCTCCTGTCGGGGTTGGCCAACGGTCTGGTCGACAGTGGCATCTCCGGCCTGCGCAGACTGCCGCTGACCCATCTGGCGTTTCAGTCGGGGGCCGACGCCACTTTCAGCCGGTCGACCCTCACCCCCGACAACCTCAAACCGTGGCAGGACCTGCCCGGTGTGGAGGCCTCGCCGGTGGGTATGTCGTTCTTCAACGCCCGCCGCGACGACGGGTCGACCATCGACATAGCCCTGTTTGGCGTTCCCGCCGACAGTTTCCTCGCTCCGGAAGGGCCGGCCAGAGAGGCGCTGTCGGGTCCACCGGGCCTGATCCTCAGCGACACGTTCCAGGCCGAAGGCGTGAAGGTGGGAGACGAACTCACGGTGGTCGGTGTCGATCGGACACTTCCCGTGGTCGGATTCACCTACGCCGGAAGCTACGGACACGTCGACATCGCCTTCACCAGCCTCTCCACTTGGCAGGCACTGCTCTACGGCGACAACGCCCGCGACCGGTTCTCGGCGATCGCGCTGCGAGCCTCCGACACGTCGGGCTTCGCGGGCATCGAAGCGGTCACCGGAACCGATGTGGTCTCCAAGACCGGTGCCTACAAGGGTTCGCCCGGGTACGTGGGGGAGACAGCCACCATGACCCTCATCCGTGGTTTTCTGCTGGTGATCTCGGCGCTGATAGTCGGTTCGTTCTTCACAGTTTGGACGGTACAGAGGACCGGGGAGATCGGCCTCCTGAAGGCCCTGGGAGCATCGACGTCCTACGTGGTTCGCGATGCCCTCGGTCAGATCACCATCGTGTTGCTGGCATCGACAGCGGTGGGTGCCGGGATAGCGGTCGGGCTCGGGCAGATGGTCGGTGCCGATGTGCCGTTCAGGCTCGAATCCACGCAGATCCTGGGGTCGGTCGCCCTGCTGATCCTGCTCGGACTGCTCGGATGTCTGATCGCCATCAGACGGATCACCTCGGTGGATCCCATAGTTGCCCTGCGCTCGAGGGCCTGACCCGAAAGGCTGATCATGAGTCTCCAACTCGAAAGCGTGACCGTGACCGTCCCCGACGGCCGGGAGCGTCTCACCATCCTCAACGACGTGTCGCTCTCGGTCGAACCCGGAGAGGTTGTGGCCCTCGTGGGGCCGTCAGGCTCCGGCAAGTCGACCGTTGTCGCGGTAGCGGCGCTCTTGCTGCGCCCCGACTCCGGAACAGTCACGGTGGCCGGTATCGATGCCGGCAACGCGTCGGCGCGTCAACGAACGACCATCCGCCGGGATCACATCGGCGTCGTCTACCAGTCGGCAAATCTCGTACCCTCGCTCACGGCTCTCGAACAGGTGGAGTTGGTGGCCCACATCGACGGGCATCTCGACCGCAAGGCCAGAGCACGGGCCGAGGAACTTCTCGCCGGGGTCGGTCTGGGAGACCGGCTCGACTCGCGGCCCGGTGAGCTGTCCGGTGGAGAACGCCAGCGGGTGGGCATCGCACGGGCCCTGATGAACTCACCAGAAGTCCTGCTGGCCGACGAGCCCACAGCCGCTCTCGACGCCGACCGCGGAGCGATGGTGATGGACCTCTTGGTGGAGCAGGCCACCAATGCGGGGGCATCGACCCTGATCGTCACCCATGTTCCTGATCAGGTACGAGCCGACCGACAGATCACCCTCGACCACGCCCGGATCATCGAGCGGACCACGACGGTGGTAGCCTGACCATGCCGAGGATCTCCGCGCCGACCATCGCCGAGCATGTCGCCGCCCAGGAACAGGCGGTGTTCGACGCGGCCGTGCGGTTGTTCATGGAACGACCAGTGGCCGAAGTGTCGGTCGCCGACATCGCCCGTGAGGCCGGTCTGGCCCGCACCTCGCTCTACCGGTACTTCCCGACCAAGGCTTCGATCGTGCACCGGTGGTTCGAAACGGCCATCGCACCGTTGGTGGTGGCCGGCGACGCCATTGCCGACTCGCAGGCATCGTCCACGGAGAAGCTCGGCCGGTGGGTGCAGCTGCATCTCGACCTGCTGGGCGACGAGAGGCATCGAGCGATGATCCGGGCAGCCCGCGACACCGACGACATGCCGAACGATGTCCGGCTGGCGATCACGTCCGGTCATCAGCAGATGTATGCCTCTCTCAACCGCATCCTCACCGACCAAGGCATCGCTCCGGAGATCGTTCCGATCCGGGTCGCGCTGATAGCGGGCGCACTGCGCGGTGTGGTCGACATGGCCGAGCGTGGCATCGACCTCTCGCTGGCCGGACCCGAGATCATGCGTACCGCCATGGCGTGCCTGTCGCCGTCCGATTCGGTGCCCGTGTGGGGTGTCGAACATGGACTCAGGTGACTTGGTTTCGGCAATCGCATTGCTTGGTGAACCGGTTGGGGTCAGTCATCAAGCAGGCCGAGCTGTCGGGCGATGCTGGCAGAGTCGTAGTAGTCACGTCCTTCGATCACCTTTCCGTCGGCCACACGCATGACGCTGCAGTAACGGACCTTCATGACGCGACCGGTTGGGGGAAAGGTCCCGAGATTGGACAGGAGGGTTCCCGTGTGAGTGCCGGTGTTAACGAACTCGACCACCGCTCGGTCGTCTTGAATGATCACGTTGGTGATTTCGAGCTGGCCGTCGGGAAATGCGGTACGCCAGCGGTGGTAGTCGCGGACGTAACCCTCCGGGCCGGTCAGGAGTTCTGCTCTGGCAACGTCCTCGAATCGGCAGTCGTCGGCGATCACCGCCGCGCCACGCTCGGGGTCGCGCATGTCCCACGACTCGTGGAAGATTCGTACGATTCGTTCTGTTTCATGCATCGTCTCTCCTCATGAGCTTCCTGGGAAGCAGTCGGGGTGGCGCGGAACGTTATGCGCGATCGGTTGCCCCATCTCATTCCACGGGTTCTTGTGGATGTTGCGTTGATTGTTGAAGTTGCTGCGGATGGTGGTCCCGGTGTCCACGCAGCGAGCCCATGCTCCGCGATTGCTGGTACTGGTCTGTTGAGCGGTCGGTCCTTGATCCCGCGGCAATGGCCCGGTCGTTGATGTAGCGTCATGCATGGTCGACCTCGCGGATCAGCCGTCGGGGGTCGTACCCGGCACCGTATTTGTCGGTCTCCTGGGGCCACTCTCGATCACGGTCGATGGTGTGGATCGTTCGGTCACGGCTCCCCGTCAGCGGGCCGTGTTGGCCTTTCTGGCGTTGCACACTGGCGAGGGAGTGTCAGCTGATCGGTTGCTCGATGCGGTGTGGGGCGACGACCTGCCGACCGCGGCGACCAAGGCGGTGGCCTTTCAGATATCGAAACTGCGCAGCGTGCTGGAACCGGATCGGATCGGTGAGGGGTCGCTGATCACCACGTCGAGCAGCGGCTATGTCCTCAATGTGGGACTCGGCGATGTTGATGTCCACCGATTCAGGAGATTGGTGGCCGACACCCGCGATGTGTTGGCGACTGATCCTGCGGAATGTGAGGCGCTGATCGAGGCGGCGTTGGGCTTGTGGCGTGGCCGTCCGTTCGCGGATCTCAACGACGAGCCGTTCGTCGATGACGAGATCCGCCGGTTGGAGCAGTTGCACCTGGTGGCGAGACGCACCCTGGTCGAGGCCCGTGTTGCCCGTGGCCGCCACCTCGATGTTGTCGGCGATCTCCAGACGATGGTTATTGAGCAACCCCTCGACGAAGCGGTCGTAGCGTTGCTGATGGTTGCGCTGCAGCGCTCGGGTCGAACCGCGGACGCTTTGCGGGCGTTCGGCGACCTGCGGATGCGGCTCAGCAGCGAGCTCGGAATCGAACCGTCAAACGACCTGGTGCAACTCGAACGGGACCTGCTCGATGGAACTCCCGCGACGATGGCCGGCCCCGTGGCGGGTGGGGATCCGTCGGCGGGCGATTCTCGGGCTCCGGTACCGGCCGAACCGACCTCGTTCGTCGGTCGTGTCGACGACATCCACGGAATCTCCGCCATGTTGAGGTCGACCCGTGTGATGACGCTGTGTGGGTTCGGTGGCTTGGGCAAGACGCGGTTGGCACAGGAGATCGCCAACACGGTGTCCGGCCGGTTCAAGGACGGGGTGTGGTACGTCGATCTCACGTCGATCAACGACCCGAACCTGCTCGTCGACACGTTCCTCACCGCCGGCGACGTCGACGGGACCGGCCATGACGACCCGGTCGACCGGCTCCTGGCATTCGTCGCCGGTCGGGAGATGCTGGTGGTGGTGGATCAATGCGAGCATCTCATCGAGGACGTCGCCTCGCTTGTTGCCGACATGGTGCGGGCAGCCCCGCAGGTACGGGTGTTGGCGACGAGCCGGGTGACACTCGGTATCTCCGGTGAGGCGATCTGGGCGGTTCATCCGCTGGGGGCGAGGTCGGGGGTGGATTTGCTCATCGACCGGGCGCGATTGGCCCGTCCGGGGTTCGCTGTCGACGAGACGGACAGTGAGTCCGTCGAGCGCCTCGCAGATCATCTCGAGGGCATCCCGTTGGCAATCGAGTTGGCGGCGGCACGGCTGTCGGTGATGAGCGTCGATCAGGTCGATTCTCTTCTCCATGATCGGTTCGGTCTGCTTGCTGCGACCGGACGTGGCGTCGACGACAAGCAACGCTCGTTGGCGGCGGTGATCGGCTGGAGCTACGAGTTGCTCGACGAGTCCGAGCGGGGCCTGCTCCGTCGGTGTTCGGTGTGTGTCGGAGGGTTCACCCTCGACGCGGCGCTCCGGCTTGGTGCGCCCGATGGCGACGACTCGTCCGTCGCCGACGTGCTCGACCGGTTGGGACGTCTCGTCGAGGCCTCCTTGATCCAGTTCGACAATTCCGATGACCGGCCTCGCTATCGCATGTTGGAAACCGTCCGCGAGTACGCGTTCGGCCAACTCAACGCGATGGAGCCCGGCGAACTCACCGCGGTGGGGCGCACCCACGCCCGCCATTACGAGTCGGTTGCCACCGAGGTCCGCGACCTCCAACTCGAGGACCACCGCCGGTGGCTGAGGCTTGGCGATCAGGAGATCGGCAACCTCCATGCCGCGATGGACTGGGCCTACCGCCACGGCGAGCCCCGACTCGGGTTGGCCATCGCTCTCAGCCTGCGGCCCACCAGGCAAGTCGGGGCGTACCCGGGGCATACCTGCGGACAGCGGTCGAGCTGATCGACGACGACAGCCCTGACGTGCTCAAAGCAGCCGCGCTCGCGCTGATCACCGACCACGAACATGTTGTCGACCTCGAGTTCCAGGCGGTGGCAGTCGCCCGGGTCGAGCGTGGGCTCGCCGTCACCGACGACCCGGCCCTGCGATCGATCCTGCTGCGGGGACTGGCCGAGCACCATGGCATGAGCGATCCGTGCGCCAGCGACGACCTGCTGAGAGCGGTGGCCGAGATCGAGGGGGCATCTCCGGCAAGCACGCTGTCGGCGATCGCCAACCGCGTTTTCAACTCGTGGGACACCGGTCGAGTGGTGAACGAGGCTGCGACGCTACGACAGATAGAGGAGATTGTTGACACCAACCCGTCGCTGTTGGTCACCGCCGTCGGCCTCCACGCCGTCATCGAGGCATCGGGCGGTCGATGGGACGAGGTCCTCCGAGTCGTCGCCGGAGCAGCCGGGGTCGATGGGGTTGACGAGTATCCCCTCGCATACAGCTCCACCGAGGCCCTCATCGGGCTTGGTCGGTACCCCGAGGCGGAGACTTCGCTTGCCCGAAGCGAAATGGTGGGCGCCAAGCGCGAAGTGACGCTGTACACCCCGATCACACGTGCTTCGCTCAGTCTTGCCCTGGGTGATCCGTCGGAAGCGGTGGCGGCGCTCAGCCCGGCGGTCGACTTCATCCGTCGTGATCCCCGAAGACTGGGAATCGCCGCTCGTGTCTCCTCGATGCTCGCTGTCGCCAATCAGGTCGGCGGACTTGCCGAGACTGCCGCGGTTCTGTTCGGCCATTCAGTCGCCGAGCAGGAGCGGCTCGGTATCACCCTCTGCGCCCTTGAACGCCCGGCGGCCCACCGGGCGATCGAAGACTGTCGGGCGGTGCTGGGTCACGAACGGTTCGACGAATTGGCTGCGAGCGGTGCGGCGACGAAGTTCGTCGACCTTCCTCTCGACGTGGCGAACCACCCGTAGCCGCGATGACGGATCCGGGTGGCGCCATGTCCTGGATCAGCACGGGCCCGTGGTCTTGCACCCGTAGTTCGCCACCGGCGCGGTCGGGGACGTGTTCTCGATCGGCTGGAAGTAGCCGTCGGGCATGCCGGACTGGGTGACCCGGCCGGTGCCCGCTGTCGACGGCTCGCCGAGTGAAGCGCCGGCGGACCGTGTCAGGATCGCGGGCTGGAAGTAGCCGTCGGGCACGCCGGGTCGCAGCACCTCGCCGTTGCCAACCGTCGAGTCCTCGATGGCGGCGGGGGACACCGACGAGGGTTGACTGTTGGCGTTGTAGATGAGGCCGCCGATGCCAGCCGCGGCGACCGCGGCCGCGAGGCCAACGGGTGCGATCCAGCGGCGGAACGGACGTCTCGCCGGCGCACTCGGGATGATGGTTGTGCCCGTCGCTGGGCGGCGGACGGTGGAGGTGCGGTTGTACGTGTGAGTGGTCATGTCGGTTCCCCTTGGGTGAGGCCGGTTCCGGACCGGAATCGGCCAGCTTGAACCCACCGTCGTCGAAGCCGGTTTGCGCCCGGCGAGCAAACGGTTTGCGCTCGCTGTCGGTGCTCGTGGCGAACCCCCCGCCTCCGTACTCGCTGCATCCAAGAGTCACACTGACTGAAGAATTGACCAGGTCGACCGCGATCAGCTTGATGCTGACGGTGATCGTCATGTGTTTCGGCGGGGTTGAGCCACGCCCCGTTCGGGTCGTCGGTGTCGAGCGTCCACGTTCCATGGAGAGCCGGATCGTCGGCTGAATCAGTGGTGGTGCTCGACTGGTCTGTGGTCGCGGGTCGGGTCGTAGCGGGGGCGGTATCGAAATCACCGACGCCGCACCCTGTGCCGAGCACCGTGGAGGCACTGAGCAGCGCGGCGACCCGGCGGGGTCGCGGGGAACGCGTGTGTGACTCGGAGGCACATGCGAATCGCGCCCCGGAGGTGAATCTCGATGCCGAGATTCCAAGCCGACAGAAAAGCAGCCGGATCCCTTGGAGAGCGGTTGGCCCACTGGCATCAGAGGGGAAAACGCCGCGTGTCCTGCGGTTTCTTGGTGGAGCTGATGGGAATCGAACCCACGACATCCTGGTTGCAAAGCACGCTGGAGCCAGGCCGCTGAGCAGGCGTTTCGGTTGTTTGCGCTGGTCAGAGGGGGTGCGACGGTGGCCGGTGGGTGTGCTGGTTGGCCGGTGTTGGCTGTTGCTACGCGCGCGTGGCGCGCGCGACATGGTGATCGGGGTTGGTTGTGGTCAGTGTTCTCGGAGGTGGATTTCGAGTGCGGGCAGGGCGACAATGTCCTTGGGTCTGCCTGCTGCTCGTTTGGATGCCATGACGTCAGATAGTGCGGCTACCGGCAGGTCCAGCGAACTGATAGTGATGATGGTGGCGCCCGGAGTGAGGCTCGCGTAGCCATCGGGGAACCCGGCCGGTTGGAAGCACAAATCGAGAGGCCCGTGCGCGGTGATCAATGTCATCGTCGTGACTTTGGCCAGCACGTCGGGATGCGGGTCGAACGGGATCCCATCGACATCACCCTCGACACGCAAGCGGGCACCGAGACTACGAAGGGCATCCGAGAGTCTCTTGAGGTTCTCGGCGGCGCTCGAGGGGCAGATGTCGATGTCGATGGTGGTGTGTCCGGTGTTGTGCATCCTGGCGGCGATGCCGCCGATGATCACGAAGTCGACCTGATGTTCGATCAGCGCCTCACAGATCGCGACAACGTGATCGTCATCGAGTTCATGCGGCATCGCTCACCAGCCTGTAGCCGCTCGAGCGGAGCCGCTCGCGGGTCTCATCGGTGAGTGACCGTTCCCATTCGGCAAGCGTTTCGTCGTGGGTGTCGCGTTCTGCGACCTCCATTCGTAGCTCGAAGCCGGCCGATGCCAGCAGCCGCATCAGCGTGGGAAGTGTCGGTTGACGGCGCCCGGATTCATAAGCCGACAGGGTTGGCTGGGCGACACC
>JAJRXJ010000227.1 GCA_024276355.1 Actinomycetes bacterium
CAACGAATCATCCGACAACGAATCATCCGACAACGAATCATCCGACAACGAATCATCCGACAACGAATCATCCGACAACGAATCATCCGACAACGAATCATCCGACTCATGTGCGGCGAGTTCCGAGTCCGGTGACAGCGAATCATCCAACTCCGAATCCAGCGACTCCGAATCCCAGTCCGGTGACAACGAGTCATCCGACTCCGAATCCAGCAACTCGGAATCGAGCTGACATGGACGGGTCCTGATCAGGCCCCGACCGAAACCACCTCGAGATCGTCGGCCACGATGACCTTGCCCGTGTAGCCGGCAGTTCTGACATCGGACACGAACATTGATCTGCCGGAATCATCAACCGGTGGAGGTATGAGGTGGGTCAGAACCAGGGTTGGAACCTCCAGCTCGGCCGCTTGACCACCGATGAGCCTGGTGTCGGCGTGGTAGTCGAGAATGAATCGACGCTTCTCGGGCAAGGCCTCGATTGGTTCAAATCGCATCGCCTCGTACACGAGCACATCCACACCATCGGCCAACACAGCCATCTCGCCACACACGATCGTGTCGCCGGAGATGGCGACCGACCCCGCTGGAGTGTCCACTCGGTAGCCGACGGACGGAAGCACCGGCTCGTGGTGAACTGAAATGGCGCTGACTGTGACCTCCCCATGCGGCGTCGCCATACTCCACACCTCGGAGACGCTGGGCGAGGGATCGAAGGGAACGACATCCGGCTCAGGTCGGCCGTCGCGGCCGGCGTGTTCCGTACGAATGGCGATGTCGTCGGTCCAGACGTCGAGCATCCTCCGGGCGAAAGTCACCGCCGGGCCGGCCGGGGCGATCACCGGCAGCGGCTTGCCGGAGTCGGCCCTGTCCATGACCCATCGAGTGAGAATGAGGTCGGGTAGGCCCACCATGTGATCTGAATGATGATGGGTGAGAAAGACCGCGTTGAGTTCACCCGGCCAGAGCCCGGCGCCGGCAAGCCGCTGAACGGTGGATCGCCCGACGTCGAATTGCATCGCCAGCTCGCCGAATTGCACGAGCACCCCCGGCCCCGCTCGCAGCGGGTCGGGTATGGGGCAGCCTGTGCCGGTGATTGTGATCCGCAGTTCGGGGTTGGTGTCCACGGCCACAGGCTAAACATCGAGTCGGGCCCGGCCCCGGATCGTGTCTCAGCCGATGGTGAAGGTCTGCCAACCGGCGCTGGTTCTGATCGCCACGAGATTGCCATTGATCGCCATCGTCGACGGATACTCGGAACCATCGAGCGGAGCAGTCAGCCAGTTGACACCGTCGGCCGTGGCGATGAGAACGAACTCCGGCATCTCCGGAACCAGCGGGGGCTGTGTCCAACCTGATGCGTCGATGGCTGCCTCCCTCGCAGGAAGAACGGTGTCCATCACCAGAGACACCGGCAGTTCCGTGATCGTGTTGCCGTCAGGGTCGACGATCGTGACCATGTCGCCATCGATCACGGCGAAGTCGGCAGACGCGCCATCGAAGTTTCCGCTGACCTCAGCCACGATGTCGCCCGTTTCTGCGTCGGTGATGGTGAGGTCCGCCGTGCCGTCGGCATGGCCGAACAGATGGAACAGTTTGCCGTCGTAGCTCGACTCCACATCGAACTCCACCGGCGGGCGCGAATAGTCCCGGTCTTGGTACTGGTGCACGTCCACGACTGTGATCACCCCGCGATTCCCGCCTTCGAAGTAGACCGCCTGGCGGGTACCGGAGCCGATGTCGAGCGTCTCGACTCGGGTCCAGGTCGAGCCATCGGGGGCACCGATCCACTGCTCGGTCCCGGACTCGCCGCCTGCCGACAACAGGACACCACCATCGATGACCGCCAAGCCACCGAACCATTGCGTTGTTGGGGCCTCCACTGCGTCCCACACCACCCCATCGGGAGAGAACAAGAGCTGAGGCTCACCGAGCAGCCGCCCGAACTTCTGACCGATGAATCCGGCATCAGTGCCCACAATTTCCTCGATACCGTCCCCGGATGTGCCGGTCAACGACGCCGTCACCGGCTGGGAATCCCACGATCCGATCGTGATCGTGGTGTCCAGTCGGCCGTAACCGCCGGATTCATCGAGGTACTGCTGGATCTCGACCGGATCGATGCCGAGCTCCTCCCACGTGTGGAAAGTTGTGTCGGTGATCGGCATGTCGATGAATGCCGGATCTTCCGCAGCCGGGCCGACGACCGGATGAGCGGAAGCAGAAACGGCATCAGTGGATGCCGGCAGGGTGCTCGTGCTGACGGCACCACTGCCTTCGAGCAGGGGAACGGGGCCGAAGCCGAAGTCATCCCCGGGGTCGTAGAAGGTGATCTCCAAGCCATCGGTTGTGGCTCTGAAGTCGAGAACGCCTTGTCCATCGCGAATGTCACTCGGCACCAAGGACCACAGATCGAGGTTCCACGATGACTGAACCGTAGCCAGCCAGCCATCGGCGTTGTAGGCGAGGGCGCTCAGCCATTGGTTGGTCGACACGTAAGCCGGGACCTCCGCCGTTGGTTCAGAGATTTCGAAGGTCTGCCAGTCGGTCAGATTCTGCGTGACGGAGATCGTGAGTGATACCTGACCTGAATCGCGGCCGGCAGCGAATCCGATCACTGGTTCCAAACCACTTGTGATCCCGAGAGAGTCGGCACGCTGTGCGATTACCAGATGGGTTCCGTCGGATACAACCCGATCGATCTGAGCGCCCGCCATGGGAAGGGCGAAACCGGGAATGTCGGACCAATGCAGGCCATCGGGCGATGTCTGAGCGACGAAACTCGATGTGCCGCCCGACTGCAGGGATGCGTAGAGGTCAGCCAGCGCAGGATCCGATATCACCAGGTCGGTCGCTTGCTCGAGCAAACCGGCATCAGCGAGCGCCGCCATCGCTTCATCGAGTGTGGTGGCGCCCGCCGCCCTCACTGCGTCGATGATCTCCGGCGGGAAACTTTCGGCATACGGGGAGCCAGGCCCGGGGAGTGGGGCCGGTTCCCAGACCGTGCCCAACATCAGAAATCCATCGCCCCAAGGCACGATCCATTCCCCGCCTCCGTAGCCGTATCCGAAGGTTGAATCGCTTCGAACCTGATCAGAAGACGATTCAACGTCCGTGCGCTCGACCAGAACGCCGCTGTCGGCAGGAGCGGTGGCCGCGGTCGTGGTGGTGGTTGTGATGGAGCCAGACGCCGCGGCCACATCAGCAGCTACATCAAGGACGGTTCCGTCATCACGGAACAATGGCCGTGCGCCCACCGCGGCTCCCACCACCAGAGCCATGGCTCCGACCACACCGAGAGCACGACGACGACGGCCGTGACGCCGTCCCATTCTCTCCACGTCGGTAATCGGTGCCGGCTCAACGCCAATCGCTTCGGATTGGCCGGATGGATGGGATTTCAGCTCGTCATCAAAGGAAGGCATGCAATACAGACGCATCGGGTGCCGGTTTGGTTCCCAGAAATTGCGGGTCGCACAAATCTGACCGTAATACGGCGGGGGCCCGGTTCAGACGGCTCTTCACCGCGCCGGGGGCGATCCCGAGCGCGTCCGCGGTAGCAGCCTCCGACCAGTCGAGGTCATATCTGAGCACCACCACCGCTCGTGGACCCACTGGCAGGTTGGGCAATGCCGCCGCAGAATCAGGGTTGGTGGGGTCTTCGCGGCGGGCGGTCGGGTCTGGGTACGTGCCCGCCTGGGCCCAATGTTGATGGGCCCGCGCCTTTCCCTCAGCGGCCGCGTCGTCGGCCAGTTCGCGGTGACGCAACGTGAGAGCCAACGCTGCCAACACCTACCGGTGGTTGGCGGCGTAGAAATCGGCAGACGATCCGTACTCAGGCACCACATCTGGATGCTCACCGATCACAACCGGTTCGATTCGCGGACGTGGCTCGGCCGTCAGCCGGCAGGACCGGGCAGGTGAGCGGTGACCATCCTCACCGGCACGCCCGCCACCGAATCGAAACGGGCGTCCACATCACGAAAACCGGCCTTCTCGAACGTGCGGCCCAGGGCATCGATCTCGATCATCAGGTGCTCGTGATCACCATGATTGCCGCCGTGTCGCTTCTTCATCTCCTCATGACTCGGATGGCTTGGGTCGTCGAAGTCCTCGTCGACCAGCACCACGCGCCCGCCCGGAGCCAGCACACGGCGCATTTCGATCACCGACCGGTCGAGATCCGATACGTGGTGGAGCACGTTGACGGCCCACGCGGCAGCAACCATGTCGGTGCCCACCGGGAGTTCCTCGGCCCTGCCATCGAGCGGCATCACCCTGGAGCCGGCACGGTTGCCCCGGCGACGGATCGCCAACATGCGCCGCATGAATGGTGTGGGTTCGATGGCCAGCACGCTGCCCTTGCGCCCCACTCTGCGAGCCGCGTTGAACGCCGCCGCCCCCATACCGGCACCGATGTCGAGCACCGTCTCGCCCTCGGCGGGTGAAACCAGGTCGACGACGGCGTCATTCACATCGTTGCTCCAGAACTTGCGCACATGCGGCAGGTAGGCCCGCATGGCCTGCCAGGTGGTGCCGTCCTGGCTCATCCGGTGATCGTGGCCGTGGTCATGGTCGTGGTGGGCGTGGTCATGGTCGTGGTGGTCGTGCTTGGGCATGGCGCAGTATCGGCCGGGAACCGGGGTCAGCGAAAGTCGCGCGACGCAACGGCACCGGCAACCGGCAGCGGCTCGAGCTTGTCGGCCACCACGTTGATCACTCCCTCGCTGCGCTCCAACCGGCCCCTCACCAACAATGCCGGAGTGCCTTTGGCCACATTGCGGTATCGCTTCCAGCACCCCATCGACACCACCACGTTGATCAGACCGGTCTCGTCTTCGAGATTCATGAAGGTGGTGCCCCCGGCGGTGGCCGGACGCTGACGATGGGTGACCACTCCCCCGACCAACACTCTCGAACCGGGCTCCACCTCGGCCAACCCGCTCGCGGTGACCACCCCCCGACGATCCAGATCCCGACGCAGAAACACGGTGGGGTGACCGTCCGGGGCCACACCGGTGGCCCACAGATCGGAATGCGACACCTCCTGATCGGACATGCCGGGCAGAGTGGGGGCCTCGGCCCCAGTGACAATGCCGGGCAGCCGATCTGCGGAGACCTGCGACATGGCACCCGCGGTCCAGAGAGCCGATCTTCGGTCGATTCCGAAACACCCGAAAGCCCCCGCGGTGGCCAACGCCTCGAGCACCGGCAACGACAAGCCCGGCACCCGCCGACGGAGATCCTCGACCGAGGAATACGGCCTGCCGGACGAAATCTGCTCGGCCAGATCAGATCCGATCCCGCGCACGTATCCGACCCCCAGCCTCACCGCCCACCCGCTCGTGCTGTTGGGGCATGCCTCCAGAGTTGCATCATGAGACGAGGCGTTGAGATCGGGAGTGCGCACCGCCACCCCATGGCGACGAGCATCACCCACGATGGTGTGGGGCGACCAGAACCCCATCGGTTGTGCGTTGAGAAGCGCCGCGCAGAACGCTGCCGGATGACGGAGTTTGATCCAAGCCGACGCATAGACCAGATAGGAAAACGACACCGAGTGACTTTCGGGAAACCCGTAGTTGGCGAACGCGGCCAGTTTCTCCCAGATCAGCTCGCCGATGTCGTCGGCTATGCCCCGCTCGCGCATCCCTTCGAACAGGCGCTCCTTCAGCTGATCCATGCGCTCACGGCTCCGCTTTGAGCCCATGGCCTGACGCAACCGGTCGGCATCGGATGCGCTGAAACCGGCCACGTCGATGGCCATCTGCATCAACTGCTCCTGGAACAACGGCACGCCGAGGGTCTTGGCCAGAGAATTTTCGAGCAGCGGATGGAGATAGGTGACCGGTTCGAGACCATTGCGACGGCGGATGTAGGGGTGGACCGAACCACCCTGAATCGGCCCGGGCCTGATCAACGCCACCTCCACCACAAGGTCGTAGAAACATCGGGGTTTGAGCCTGGGCAGGGTGGCCATCTGGGCCCGTGATTCGATCTGAAACACGCCGATGGTGTCGGCACGGCACAACATCTCGTAGACCTCGTCCTCTTGGGGAAGGGCAGCCAGGTCGATCGTGGTGCCCTCGGCTTCGGCCACCAGATCGATGGCGTGATGGAGCATCGAGAGCATCCCCAGACCCAGCAGGTCGAACTTGACCAGTCCGGCCGCAGCACAATCTTCTTTGTCCCATTGCAGGACGCTGCGGTTGGGCATGCGACCCCACTCGACCGGACACACCTCGATGATCGGACGGTCGCACATGACCATGCCGCCCGAGTGGATGCCGAGATGACGCGGGAAATGTTCGATCTGGGCAGCCAACTCGAGCACCGGCAGCGGGATCGACGGACCGGGCTCGGCACCGGAATCGACAGCGGCCTCCTTCACCCCATCGGAGACGTGGTGCCAACGGTCGACCTGTTTGGCGAAGGCATCCTGCTGCCCGGTTGCGTAGCCGAGCGCCTTGGCCATGTCTCGGATCGCCGACTTGGCTCGATAGGTGATCACGTTGGCCACCTGGGCGGTGTGGTGACGACCATGGCGTTCGTAGACGTATTGGATCACCTCCTCGCGGCGACCGCTTTCGATGTCGATGTCGATGTCGGGTGGGCCGTCGCGCTCGGGAGACAGGAACCGCTCGAACAGCAGATTGAGAGACACCGCATCGGCGTTGGTGATACCGAGCGCGTAACAGACCGCCGAGTTGGCCGCCGAACCCCGACCCTGGCAGAGGATGCCCGATCGCCGACAGAACTCGACGATGTCCCACACCACCAGGAAGTAGCCGGGAAACCCGAGCTGCTCGATGAGTTCCAACTCGTGGTCGATCTGGGCCCATGCCCCCTCCACCCTCTCGGCACCCCGCTCCCCGTAGCGGCGAGCACCCCCCTCGTCGACCAAACGACGCAGGAAGGCCATCTCGTTGAGCCCGTCGGGGCAGGGATACGGCGGCAGGGACGGTGCCACCAACGACAGATCGAAAGCACACTCGAGACCAACCGCCGCGGCCCGTTCGACCACCCCCGGGTAGCGAGCGAAACGCCTCGCCTGCTCGTCGCCGGATCGCATGGGCATACCCGCTGGGGGGAGCCACCCGTCGATCTCGTCGAGGCTGCGGCGGGCCCTCACCGCGGCCATCGCCGCCGCCAGGCGCCGACGCGACATGTCGTGGTGGTGGGCGTTGGCGGTGGCCACCACCTCCACACCGGCTCGGGCGGCAAGCTCCGCCAGACCATCGTTGCGAACCGAGTCGAGGGGCAGGCCGTGGTCCCACAATTCGACAGCCACGTTGCACCGACCGAAATCCGATACCAGACGATCGAGCTCTCGACCGGCCGCCGCCGGGCCATGATCGACCAATGCCCGCGGCACCGGCCCCTTCCGACATCCGGTGAGAACCTGCCAGTGATCGCCGGTCCCGCAACCTCCGAGCTCGACCAGGCGCTCGCGGGTGATGCGCGGCGCTCCTTTGTCGCCCGCCAACTGGCCTTCGCTGATCGCCCGGCCGAGCAATGCGTAGCCGCGTGGATCGCGAGCCAGGATCAGCAGGTGGTCGCCACCCGGATCAGCCGGACCCTGGCGGATGACATCCTTGGGCCCGGCGGACGAACCCGACGACGACACGGTGAGCTCCGCTCCGAAGACGGTGGGCAGACCGACCGCACGAGCAGCCTCGGCGAAACGCACCACACCGTGGAAGCCATCGTGGTCGGTGAGGGCCAGCGCCTCGAGCCCCAGCCTGACCGCCTCCTCAACCAATTCCTCCGGGTGGGAGGCCCCGTCGAGAAACGAGAAGTTGGAATGGCAGTGAAGCTCGCTGTAGGGAACCCGACCCGTCTGCCGATCGAGCGACGAGGGTGGTTGGTAGGCCGAACGCTTGCGGGACCATGCCGGGCTGTCGCCGCCGTCGCCGGCCCAGATATCGGTGGGGCGACCGGCCGCGGGACGGTCGGAAAGGCGCCGTTCGATCTCCGACCAGGGAACCTGGGGGTTGTTCCATCCCATGGATCGAACGTACACGAACACATGTTCGCTCTCAACCCCGGGGGTCGACCAACTTTCGCAAATAGACGGCCCGAACGGCCAAGGCCTCGCGCACCTCATCGGCCATGTCGGCGGCGAACCCGGCCCGGTACGACTCATCGGTGACCAGCTGCACGGCGAACTGCAAGCCGGAAATCACCCCGATGAACCCGGCCACCACCACCAACTCGCGACTGAACAACATCTCCGACCCGAACAACGGGATACGTACCGCCCAATCGGCGGTGGTGGTGAGCTCGCTGACGGTGGTCCACTGGAGCAGCGTGGCCTCCCTGACCGTGAGCATTCCGAAGATCACGTAGAACACGGTGATGACCATCGCCACCAGCATGATCTGAACCGCCTGCGACACGAACAACAGCAACCCCACGTTGAACGATGCCCCTCGGCCGAGAGGGGCGTTGGCCGGCGGGGGCGACATGTGGTCATCGGGAACGATGTCGGCGACCGGCGAATCGGCCACCAGTTCGGCCACCTCACGCCAGTTGGGGAACCGAACCAGATCGAGGGTGAGACGCCTCACCGACAGAGCCACGAATGTTCCACCCACCGATGCGATCAGAGCGACCACCAGTGTGAAGTACGGCAGGGTGAAATCATTGGCCACCTGCCACATCTCGGCATTGAGAAATATGAACGCCGAGAACAACACCATGGTGGGCAGCGACTTCATGGCCAGGGACGACACCTCCCCCAGGCGTCGCCACACCTGAGCCAACGACCAGATCACCATTGGGATCAGGGCCCATCTGGTGATCAGAAAAGATGCCGCCAGGATCACCAGGTTGGCTGCCGCAACCCAGCCGACCTCCACGACCACCGAGCCCTGGGCCCCTATCGCTGTCGGCCCCAGTGGCAACACCACGAACAGCGCCAGGTCGACCAACCCGATGTCGTCGGGGAGCTGAAAGTGTCGACGCCTGCGTATGCGGTTGACCGCCGCGAACGCCCCGGCCATCAGCCCGAGACCACCGACGAAGGCCGCCAGTTGGGCCCAACCCTGCCAGCGGTCGCCGAAGCTCAGGAACACCTCCGAGAACATCACCAACACGAGAAACGGGGCCGCCCGGGTGAACACATCCTCGGTTGCCGAATAGTGGTCGATCAGGTGCGGAAGCCCCTGGTGGACGAACCACCGCTCACATTCATCACGCTGCTGGTCGACTTCGTCCACGCCGATAGATTGGCACGCATCAGTCCCAGGTGGAGGTGATCCACCATCGACCCCCCTCGAGCGCAACCAGATGGGCCTGCCCGTCGGCGGTGAGCACCTGGACCCGAGCGGCCCGGCGATGCGACTCCGGGTCCCACCAACGTTCCTCAACCGGCCACGGCCCGGCCCACGACGAAACGCCCACCGACCGACCCGACGACACCAGCCTCACCGGGCGGGCCGACACCTGGCCGCGACCTGAAACCGACACCATCGAGCCGGAATCGTCGAGTAGTTCGACCGCCAACGGCCGGGCATGGACCCGTGCCGGCGACGGACACGGCAGGCCTCCCGGCCACGGTGCGTGCTCCCGATGCGACGGGTCGATCGACCGGCCCCGCAGCTCGACGGTGGCTGCGGACACCAGAACCACCTGTTGGTCGGCATCGCGGCCACCCCGAAGTTCGGGTACCATCACCGAATCGATTCCGAGCTGGCCCTGCAGCCGGGCTGCGACACGAGCAGCCCGCTCATCGGCTTCTGTTTCTCCTCCCCAGAAACCCAGTTGACGGCCGGCAGCGGGCACCACCTCGTCGGGTACCAGGGCCAGCCTCGAGATGCCGCCGCTGGGCCTCGCCACCGCCGGACCGTTGAGCCACCCATCGAGTTGCCACCTGACCCGATCGGCCACCGCCGCCGCGCTCAGCACACCTTCGTGGCGCCACAACCGCATGAGCGTTTCGCCGTGTTCGGTCTCGGCCTCGATGGCCACCCTCACACACGACACGCCCTTGTGTGACAGCCGTTCATGGAGTTGGTGGGCCAGACCGCGGGCACGGAAGGCCACCTGATCGACACGGTTGGCCGGTGGGTCGATCTCGGTGGCCACTGTCCAGTCCGGCGGCAGGGGCCTCGAATCGGGAGGACGGGGGTCGAGACCCAATGCCAAGCGGTGGGCCTCGACCCCAACAGAGCCGAACCGGGCGATGACGCTCGTCGGTGGTAGTGCCGCGAACGAACCCAGCGTGGTTACACCGAGCCGAACCAGCACATCGACCAGGTCGGGGCGTTCGAGAACGCTCACCGACATGGGGGCCAGGAAATCGGCGACCGAGCCGGCCTCTACAAGGCGAACCGGGTTGGCGATCCGCGCCGCCAAGCCGGCCGCGAACAGGCCATCGGCCACCCCGATGCGTACTTCGGTGCGACCAGCGACCGCTTCGACCATGCGGTGCATCACCCCATCGACCACCGCGGTGTCTCCCCCGAAGTAGCGGGCCGGGCCTTTCATGGCGAACGCACAGGTGCCGGGCCTTACCACTTCGATTCCGGGGGTGAGATCGTCGAGTGAGGCCACCACCGGCTCGAAACAACGGGCCTCCACGGCCTGATCTCGCTGGACCACGACCAGATCGGGACACGCCCCCTGTGCCGCTCGCCGCAACTGTCCGCGGATCACGCCGAGTGTGCGGGCAGCCGGACTCGCGGCCACCACCCGGTTGGCGGCCATCACCGCCACCGGTTCATCAAGTTTGTGGCCCATGGCCACCACCGGCCAGTTGGGACACCACGCCACGAGGGTACGAACCGGTTCATCCACGATGGGCTGTGGGCAGAGCAACGACCGGGGCCGGCCCGGGATCTGCCGCTGCCCCGGAAGGACCGGGTAGCAGCATCTCGGTGGATCGCGGACGCGCTGATGCCCCGCGCCCACCGGCTTCGACCTTCACATGGCGATGACGCAACACGCCATGGCCATCGCCAAGGCCCTCCCATTCGCACGAGGTGACCCGCAGCTCCACATCGGCACCGATCGCTGCCGACCCTCCGACCCGGATCAGTACCGACCCGCGCTCGCGCAACCGGGCGGAGATCCGGCGGAGATCGCCGCTGCCGGCTCGCTGCCCTCCCGAAACCATGATCGTGTCGACAGATCCGATCAGCGCGGCCACGACAGCCGCCCATGAACCTGGGGTTGGGGGTGAGACCATCAGTACCCGGTTGAGAGCAACCCCGGCCTCACCCGCGGCCATGAGCCCGACCGACGGCATGCCCACGATGGCGGTCCACGACCCGGCTGCCGATGGGCCGGCCGCCAGCGACAATGCCAGAGAGGTGGCCCCGATGCCCTGCACCTCCACCACCGACCCACGCCGGATCGCCCCACCGGGCAGAAGCTCCTCGAACACGGGCAGAACAGGCATGGTCTGCTCATGGGCAAGAGCCATGGGGGTGACCAACCTTGCGGCTTCGCCGAGAAGAGCGACGGCCTCTGATCCGGACGATGTCATTCATCCAGTATCGAACATGTGTTCGCCCTATTGCAAGGGGGGAAACAGCGGACAAAAGTGACCGTGAGGGCCACCAGACAGGAAAGGTGTGGGGAGAACCGCTTGGCGTAAGATGCCAAAGGCAATTGTTCACCGCCCAGCCTTCGGGAATCATCGGGCCAGTCCCTGGGTTGACCCCCGCGTGCAGATAGACGTCACAGAGAAAGCCGCGGCCGTGATCCGCAAACGAGGGGGCACCGCGGTTGTCGATCTCCTCGAACCATACGGTTGAGGCAAGAAGTTCGAGGTGTCGGTCGACGCCCACACGAAAGGTCGCAGACTCGACGGCTACCGCCGCCACCGAGTCGGTGATGGTCTCAGGGTGCTGGTCGATCCCGACCTCCACCGTCTGCCGGTCGAAGTGATTCTCGTGGCCGGCGGACTGTTCGGCCGTTCGCTCGATGCCCGTATCGACGGAATCGACGGCGCGGCCTGCCCGATCGAGATCCTGCGCTGATCACACCACCACGGGTGTGGTGGCCACCTCGAGCTTGGCATGGTCGATTTCGGGCAACACGTGGCGTGCGAACAGATCGCATTCCGCCGCGTGGGGGTATCCCGACAGTATGAACGCGCCCATGCCCACCGCCGCCAGTTCGAGGATAGTGTCGCGCACCTGATCGGGGTCGCCCACTATCGCCGCTCCGGCGCCACTGCGGGCCCGCCCCACCCCGGTCCAGAGATGTCGCGACACGTAGCCTTCTTCATCGGCGCCCTCTCGCAGCTCCGCCTGCCGGCTGACGCCGGTGCTCTTCGAGTCGAGCGACCTGGCGCGTATGGCTGCGCCCTGCTCGACATCGAGCCGCGAGAGCAGGCGGCGGGCGGCCGCGCGGGCCTCGTCCTCGGTCTCGCGCACGATCACGTGGGATCGCCAGCCGTATTTCAGCGAACGACCGAACGCCGCGGCGCGCTTGTCCATGTCGGCCTTCACCCCGGCCACCGCCTCGGGCACGTCGGGCCACATGAGGAACACGTCGGCTCCCCGGGCCGCGCACTCGCGGGCGGCCGGTGAGAGTCCACCGAAGTAGAACGCCGGGCAGCCGCTGATCTCGTCGACGATGCGGGGTGGGTCGACTTCGAGATCCACGAAATCGCCATGGAAGTCGACCGGACGACCATCCAACAACTCACGGATCACGTACATGAGCTCGGTCGAGCGCCGATACCGCGGTTGGGATTCGAGCTTCTGGCCGG
Source organism: Actinomycetes bacterium (assembly GCA_024276355.1). Classification (GTDB taxonomy): domain Bacteria; phylum Actinomycetota; class Acidimicrobiia; order Acidimicrobiales; family Aldehydirespiratoraceae; genus SZUA-87. The sequence continues at coordinate 12,725 of JAJRXJ010000227.1, forward strand.
GCACATCGCTCGAGATGATGTTGACCGCCAAGCGACCGCCGGCGATCTGCTGAAGGCTCGCAACCTGGCGGACCACCTGCGGGGCCACGAGTTCGCCCATGCGGATGGCCAGGAGCAGCTTGATCTGTTCGGTGGCCGGCGCCACCGCCGCCGCAAAAGCGGTGTTGTCGATGCCGAGGTTGTAGCCCGAGGGCAACAGCACGTTGTCGTAGCCGTAGCGGTCGGCGGTGAGAACGATGTTTCGGCAGTGGGGCCAAGAGCTGCGAAGCGCCTCGTCGGGCACCCCGAGGAACTCGTAGTCGTCGTCGCACAACGCCGAGAACCACGCCATCTCCAGGGGAGCTGCTTGGGAGGGTCCGGTCACGGCAGTGGGTTCCCTTCCGAGGCTTCGATGATCCTGTAAAGGTCGGGACGGGTCAGGGTGACTTCAAGGGCGGCGATGGCAGCCGCTATGCGAGATGGATTCTGGGTGCCGATCACCGCCACGGGCCGCGCCGGGTGGGACAGCACGAACGCGTACGCGATCGCGGCCCGGTCGACGCCCTCACGCTCGGCCAGCTCACCGATCACATCGGTCAGCTCAGGGCGAACCCCATTCCCGGGAGAGTCAACGGCCAGCCTCCCACCGGCGAGCGGGCTCCACGCAATGGGAGTCACCCCATCGCGCATGCACCGATCGAAGGTCCCGTCACGCAAAGGGTCGAGATGGGCCGCCGAGAACTCGGGCTGGCTGGTGGCCACGGGGAACGGCAGGTGGGCCTGCAGAGCGTCGTACTGATCGGGGGTGAAGTTGGATATCCCCACCGCCTTGATCTTGCCCTCGACACGCAATGAGGCCAACGTGGCTGCCACATCGGCAGGATGGGCGAACAGGTCGGGGCGGTGTATCTGGTAGAGGTCGATGCTGTCGACCTGAAGACGACGAAGTGATGCCTCACAGGCCGATCGCAGATGGGCCTCGCTCTGGTCGTAGGGAACACCGGGCACGATTCCGCCCTTGGTGGCCAGCACCATCCGCCCACGCAGTCCCGGATGAGCAGCGAGCACCCGTCCGAGAATTTCCTCGTTGAGTCCGAAAGCCGTGCCACCCCAATCGAGCCCGTAGACATCAGCGGTGTCGATGAGGTTCATGCCCGCGTCCAGCGCGACCTCGATCAGCGCATGGGCCCTGTCGATGTCGGTGTCGGTGAAACGCCAGCAACCGAAACCGATCGGACCGACGGGGTTCAGGTCGTCGGAGATCGTTCGCGGGGTCGCGTCTACCAGGGTTGCGGGCATGAGCCGTACAGTAGCCACGGCCTCGCCCGGAGGCCCGTTGGGGGGAATTCATCGTGGCCAGCGACGAGGTCCGTTACGGGGTCATCGGCACCGGAATGATGGGTGTCGAACACATCGAGAATCTCAAGGCCCTCGACGGCGCGGTCGTCACTGCGCTGTGCGACACCTGGGAACCATCGATCGACGCCGCCAGGGCCGCTCTGGCCGACCAACCGAAGCCGTCGGTGTTCACCGACCACCGCGACCTCATCGAGTCGGGCACCTGCGATGCCGTGGTCATCGCCACTCCCAACAATCTCCACACCGGTCCCCTGCTCGACGTGTTGGCCACCGACCTCCACGTTCTCGTGGAGAAACCGCTGTGTACCACCATCGAGGATTGTCTCGAGGTGGTGGAGGCCGGACGCCACCACAGCGGCATCGCCTGGGTGGGCCTCGAGTATCGGTACATGCCCCCGGTCACCCGACTCATCGACGAAGTGCGGGGCGGGGCGGTCGGCAATCTCAAGATGTTGTCGATTCGAGAACATCGGTTCCCGTTCCTGGTGAAGGTGGGCGACTGGAATCGATTCTCGGCCAACACCGGCGGCACCCTCGTCGAGAAGTGTTGCCACTACTTCGATCTGATGAACCACATCGTCGGCGTCCGTCCGGTGAGGGTGATGGCGTCGGGCGGACAGGACGTCAACCATCTCGACGAGGTGTACGACGGGCGCCGCAGCGACATCCTCGACAACGCCTACGTGATCGTCGAATACGCCAACGGGGTCCGCACCATGCTTGATCTGTGCATGTTCGCCGA
>JAJRXJ010000228.1 GCA_024276355.1 Actinomycetes bacterium
AGGGCGTGCTCGGAGAATCCGGCTACCGACCTGGTTTCGTCTGGGTGGCCTCGATTCTGGCGATGGTCGTGATAGCCGGAGTGCTGGTGGCCAGCCGCAAGGCCTACCTTCGTCTCGTGAACGCCGCCGAGGCGGTCCTTCTCGGTCTGAGGGTCCGGGCCTTCGCCCACATCCACCGTCTCAGCATGGCCGACCTGGAGTCCACCCGCAGCGGCGTGCTGGTGGCCCGTGTGACCGCCGACGTGGAGGCTCTGGCTGCCTTCACACAGTGGGGGGCCATCGCGTGGATAGTCGACAGCGCCATCATCACCGGCACGCTGGCGGTGATGGCGATCTACAGCTGGAAGCTCACGCTGGTGGTCGTGGCCATTCACCTCCCGTTGATTCCGTTCCCTAAGTGGGTGCAGCGACGTCAGTTCAACGCCTACGGGCTGGTCAGGTCGAGGGTGGCGGAGACCCTCGGCCTCACGTCCGAGACCGTGAGCGGCGCTCCCGTGATCAGGGCCTACGGATACGACGAGCCGGTGCGTGACCGCCTCGACGACTCGATCGAGCGACAGTACCAACAGCAGATGAAGGCCCATCTCTGGTTCGCCGGGATGCTGCCGGTCGTCGATTTCTTCTCGTCGGTGTCGCTGGCCGGTGCCATAGCGGTGGGTGTGTGGTGGCAGGGAAGTCTGGGCCTTGGTGTTGGTGAGCTGATCGCGTTCATCTTCCTGGTCAACCTGATGCTCCAGCCGATATCCGAGCTCGGGGAGGTGCTCGACCAGACCCAGACCGCACTGGCCGGATGGGCCAAGATCATCAAGGTCATGGACATGCCGGTCGAGATCCACGAACCCGACGACGGGGTCGATCTCCCCGACGGGCCGTTGACCATCGAGGCCCGCGATGTGGAGTTCCGCTACCGCACCGGACCTGAGGTGTTGCGGTCGATTTCGGTGGAGATTCCCGCCGACGCCAACGTGGCCGTGGTCGGCGAGACCGGCTCCGGAAAGACCACCTTCGTGAGACTGCTGGCCCGTCTGGCCGACCCCACCGTCGGCACCATGAGCGTCGGCGGAGTCGACCTTCGACGGGTCGCTCCCGCCTCGCGACACGCCTCGATACGCATGGTCCCTCAGGACGGTTTCCTGTTCGACACCACCATCTGCGACAACATTCGATACGGGCGCCCCGGGGCCACGCGCGGAGATGCCGAGGCCGCACTCGCGCAATTGGGACTCGATGGGTGGATCTCCACACTGTCCGCGGGAATCGACACCGAGGTCGGGGAACGCGGTGGCAGGCTTTCGGCGGGGGAGCGGCAACTGGTGGCACTCGCCCGCGCCCAGGTCGCCGACCCGGGCCTGTTGATTCTCGACGAGGCCACCTCCTCGGTTGATCCCGAGACCGAAGAGGCCCTCAGCGCGGCGATGATCCGGCTGGCCGCGGGACGCACCACCGTGGCCGTCGCCCATCGTCTCACCACGGCCGAGCGATCCGATCTGGTGCTGGTGTTCGATGCCGGCGAGATCGTGCAGATGGGTCATCATCGCGACCTGATCTCGGTCGACGGTATCTATCGGCGACTCCACGAGTCCTGGGTGGGCAACACCAGGGACCTCGCCTGACGCGAACGGGCGGGATCAGGCGGGCTCGTTGATGTGGTAATTGTCGGCGCGCAGGTCGTGACGTATTCGCATCACATCGCCCAGAGTCTGCAGATACGACCCGGCACGAACCCGGCTGTCCTCACAGTGCGACCAGTTCACCGGCACTTCCAGCACGTGGTAGCCGTAGGCCCTGGCGATGGCCAGGGCCTCCACGTCGAACGCCCAGCCGTCGATGCGGCATTTGGGAAAGATCCGGTCGGCAGCGTCACCAGAGAAGACCTTGAAACCCCTCTGGGAATCTTCGATCCCGGGGAGCACGGCCCGTTGGATGATCCGGTTGCCGGTACGGCCCATGAATCGTCGGAGTGCGGACTGGGGCCTGCCGACGAGCTCGCGGTGGTGAGCGATCGATCCGATCACGACTGCCGGTTCGATGGGCTCGGCCTCGGCGGCCGCCAGCAGCCGGTCGAGTTCGCTCACGTCGGTGCTGTTGTCGGCATCGAGAAACAGGCGTCGTCGGCCTGTTCCCGTCAACATCCCGAGCCTCACCGCCCGCCCCTTGCCGCCGTTGAACGGGCTTCTCACGATCCGCAGATGATCGAAACGGTAGGTCATGGCCTCGACGATCCCGACCGTGCGGTCCGTTGATCCATCGTCGACGACGATCACCTCGGCATCCCAGTTGGAGGTCTGAAGGTAGTCGGCGATTGATGTGAGTGTGACCGGGATTCTGGCTTCCTCGTTGAAGGCCGGGATGATGATTGAGAGATCACGCATGATCAACAGGCCGCCATGAGCGTTCGATCGGACCGGTTCATTCGGTTCCGGTCGGCCGGGATCGACATCACGAAGATACCGGCCACAACCGGGGCGAACGGTGAGAAACCCAGCACCGTCGAAGCGGTCTGCAGGAGTGCCAGCCCGGACACGACCACCACCAGCCGCCATCGTGATGATGGCCGGTCGGCGAGAACCGCGAGCGAGATCACGATCAGGCCGGCGTCGTAGAACATGGTGTGGGGGCTGAGAAGAACGAGACCCGCCGCGGTCATGGCCATCAGATGGTCGAGTCCGTGGTTGCGGCTCCGCCAGGCCTGCGCCAGCACACCGGCCACGGCAATGCTTCCCAGCGCTCCGAGGCCGATGGCAATGGCCGAGTCGGTCCCCATGAGCGACTGCAGGAACCCGACCACGGCGACCGCATTGTGCCCGTTCACATCGGCGTCCTTCGAGACGAACGGGCCCACGCTGTGGAGCCAGTCGGTGAACCACGACGGACCCAACAGCACTGCATCGACCAACCATGTGGCCGAGATACCGACGACGGCCCATCCCACCGCCTTGAGGTGTCGCCCCAGAAAGAGCAGCCCGAGCACGGGCAGCGCGTACTGGGGTCGGAAGACGAGCAACGCCACCGCCAGACCGGCCCGGAGGTCGTTCCCATCGCGAAGAGATCGCCACAACCAGACCAGCAGCAGGAGGGATATCGCCGTGTTCTGACCTCCGCCAACCGCTATGAACATCGGGTAGAAGCCGATGGAGGCAGCCACTGCGAGCGCGAACCATCGGTCGATGATCCCGATCATCGGCCTCATCATCCACAACGCGGCCACCAGCGCAGCCACCATGAGGGAGGTGTGGATCACATATGCGAGCCTGTAGCCGACAAGTGACAGTGGGGCGTACGCGAGGGCCACATGGGGTGCATAGGCGAAGGCCAGGAATCCCCTCTCGGATCCGAGAAGATCGCTCTGCACGCTCGCTTGGGCGACCGGGTCGTACAGGCTGTCGATGTGGCCGTTGGCGACCAGAGTCCCGGCGCTGTAGAACGCGGGGAAATCCCCACCGATGCGGCCCCCCACGGTCGACGATCCGCTGCCCGACCCGACCACGATCACAAACGACACCGCGAGCACCGCCAGGAATGCGATCGGATAAGCGGTGAGTCTCCAACGGAGCGGGCTGGGCGTGGCCGGTGCGCTCTCGCTCCAATCCACAATGGACGGACGCGGTTGCTCAGATCGACTGATGGTCACGGTCATCGCGGTCGGAGTGCTTGCTCTCGTACATCGCGTGATCGGCAGCCGACATCAGCCGGGATGCCGTGGGGTGGTCGAGCGTTGATGCGCACCCGACGCTGACCTTCAAGGCGATCAGTTCGTCGCCGGCAAATATGGGCTCGGCCAATTCGGCCTTGATGCGGTCCGAGACTTCTCCGGCGGTGCCCAGATCGGCACGGGGCAGCACCACCACGAACTCATCCCCTCCGAGTCGTCCGACGAGATCAGTGGGCCGAACCGACTGCTCGAGGCGTCGCGCCACCTCGGTCAGGACCTGATCACCGGCGGAATGCCCGAGGCGATCATTGACCTGTTTGAACCCGTCGAGGTCACAGAACAAAACGATGATGTCGTGTTGATAACCGTCGTCGATCAGGTCTTCGAGTTCGGCGATGAATGCTCGGCGGCTCAGCAGGCCGGTGAGTGAATCATGATCGGCCATGTGTCGAAGCGCGCGTTGCGTATCGACCAGGTCGGTCACATCGGTGCCGCTGATCACGAAGCCGTTGACCAGGGGATCATCGCGCAGATCGGTTACCGACATGTCGACGTGGACGATGCAGTCGTCGGGACGCCTGAACCTGACCTTCACGTTGGCCGAGCCGTCCATGGTCCGGAGAATGTCCCGAAACGCGGCCCGGTCGGCCGGCACCATCAACGTGTCGAGTGTCTGCCCGGCGACCACAGCGATGTCACGTCTGAGACTACGAGACAGCTCACTGTTGGCTGTCACGATCGCCCCGGACGCATCGAGCATCAACAGAAGCGACGTGGAGTGATGGACGAGGGCGCGCAGCAGGTCGACGTCACCAGACGCGAGTTCAAGTCCTCGACGATCGGCGATGTCACGCAGCACGATGATGACGTACCCGCCATCGTCCGGCGCGACCGATGAGTCGACATCGAGGGCGGGCACGAACCGACCCCGAATCTCGCACTGGCGCCACTTCCCCTGGCCATCGCGAACACGAATGTCCATGAGATTGCCTCGGCCGGACTCCGCCACGGAGGCGAAAGCGTCGAGTGCCGCCGCGTGGTCGTCGGGGTGCATCAGTTCGAAGACGGATTCCCCGAGCCACTCATCCCGGTCGAGGCCGGTCAGTTGGATGGCGGCATCATTGGCCCAAAGCAGGCTGCCGAGCGGGTCGAGGATTATCAGGGCATCAGGGAGCTCGGCGGCGATGCGGCCGAGGTCCGTGGTGAACGGTGGCATGAGGTGACCATCGGCACCGTGGGCGCATCATTGAGCGCCTCGCCGGGGGTTCAGCCTCGTAGCAGGGCGTGAATTCCGAGCCCGTCGATGGATTCGAGGGATCGCCTGGCGGCGCGTTGGCCCAGCTCGGTGGCCCGGGCCCGGGCGTCGGGCACCTTCTTCGACAAGGACGGGAGTTCGTCGGGGCCGGGCTCGATCACCAATGTGGGCGTGCCGGATCGACGAATCGCGTCGACTTCCGAGTCGAGTTTTCGCGAGAACCAGACCCTTTGGGGATCTGTGAGCGGATTTCGGGCCGATTCGGTGGCGGTCATGACCGACGAGACGATCACCATGTCGAACCCCAGCGAGGCGACAAGATCGGCGTTGGTGGAGGAATGGAGCCCGCCGTCGACATAGCGGTGTTGGCCGATCACCTTCGGTTGGTAGACGCCCGGTACCGCGCACGAGGCCTGCACCGCCTCGCCCAGATCGGCCGATATGTCGTCGCGACCGAACACAACACGATTTCCGTCGTCGGCTCTCACTGCCACCACCCAGGTGGGGGCATCGGCCCAGCGGCCGGGATGGAGCTCGCGGATACGGGTCGCGAGTGGGTCGGCGGTGCGGCGGCCGGGTGGGAGCAGGCCTATCGCCAGCCTGGCGAGATCCGGTTTCCACGGGGGCCACACCGCTCTCACGGCCATACGCGGTGAGGTCGGTAGCAATGAGCGTGACCCCTCACTCTCACTCCACGGAGTTCGGACCCGACCCAGGATCTCACGACCCTCGTCGCTGATCGGCCGGCCCATATTCTGGGCGGCGAGGTCGTGGGCGGAGGCACCAGCCCGCAGCTCCACGGCGGTTACCGAACCGGCAGATGTACCCACTATCAGTGCGGAGTCGCGGGCATCGAACCCGGTTGAGTCCATGATCGAGGACAACACTCCGGAGTGCCACGGGTCGCCGAGCATTCCGCCAGCGCTCAAGACGAGGCCTACTGTCAACATTCGCCGCACGTTACAAGCACTGAGCGCTCTCTGCGCAACAGGTCGCCTCTGAGTCGGCCACGGCGCACGCCTGTAGCATTCAAGGTTTCCCATTCCCCGGGGGGAGTCCGACACGAGTGTCACAGCGGCATCCTGATCTCGACGCCGAGCAGGCCTACATCGATCATGTCCACGAGTGTTTGGAGGAATCGAGGGCTCGTGCCGCGCGCCTCACCGCGAACTACGAACCGACGCGCGGTGGCACCACCCAAGCCCGGTTCGAGCGTGAGTCGGTCATCGAGGGTGTGGTCAACCGGCTCACCCAACTCGACGTGGGTGATCGCTCGCTGATCTTCGGTCGCATCGACATGGATGTCGACACCGACATCGAAACTGACGATGTCGACCAGCGGCTCTACATAGGTCGTCTCGGTGTCTGGAACAGCGACCAGGATCCGGTTCTGGTCGACTGGCGGGCCCCGGCCTCCGAGCCCTTCTACCGGGCCACGGGGGTCAAGCCGATGGGCCTCCGCCGCCGCCGGCATTTCGCCACCCGTGGTCGCACGTTGTTGGGCATCGAAGACGAGGTGTTCAGCGGGGATACATCCGGCTCGGAGCCGATGGTCGGCCGGGGACAGGGGGCGCTGATCGCCGCGCTGGAAGCCGGCCGTACCGGTCATCTCGGCGACATCGTGGCCACCATTCAAGGTGAGCAGGACGAGATCATTCGGGCGCCGCAGCAGGGCGTCTTGGTGGTGCAGGGCGGACCCGGCACCGGTAAGACGGTTGTGGCGCTCCATCGGGCCGCCTACCTGCTGTACACCCATCGGTTCCCGCTCGAGGGTCAGGGAGTGCTGGTGGTCGGCCCCAACCGGTTGTTCATCGCCTACATAGAGCAGGTGCTCCCCTCCCTGGGCGAGGCCGGAGTTCAGGTGGCCGTGCTGGCGGACCTGATCCGCCCCAAGGTCAGCGTCAACCGACTCGACAACGAAGACGTCGCCCGGGTCAAGGGCGATCTCCGGATGGCCAAGGTGATCGGCGACGCGGTGTCCGACCGTGAGCGGCCCCTTCGAGAGGATCTCGTGCTCGGTCTCGGTATCCAGAAGCTGCGGCTCACGGTGGCCGAATCGAGGCGAATAATCGACGAGGCCCGGCGGCGGTCGCGATCCCACAACTCGGGCCGCAAGGTGGTGGAGGACGAGTTCTACCGAATCCTGGGACGCAGCGCCCGACGTCCGGTCGATCCGAGTGAGGTACGCGACCGGATGAGGAGTCAACTGGAGGTTCGCGAGGCCCTCGAGTGGATGTGGCCGGTGCTCACACCCGCTCACCTGCTCCACGACCTCTACGGCTCGCGAGCGCTCCTGCGGTCGGCCAATGCGGGCCGGTTCACCGATCACGAGATTCAACTGCTCCATCGTCCCCGCAGCTCCCATGCCGACAATGTCATCTGGCGGTTCCAGGACGTTCCCCTGCTCGATGAGGCCCGTGCCCACCTCGGCTACCGGCCCGGCAAGCGTGGAGAAGACGCGGTCCGCACCTATGGCCACATATGCATCGACGAGGCCCAGGATCTGTCGCCGTTGGAACTGCGCATGATCTCGCGGCGTTCGCTCAACGGCTCGATGACCGTGGTCGGCGACATCGCCCAGGCCACCGGTGCCTGGGCCAACTCCGACTGGAGCCAGATCCTGTCGGCGCTCCCGCAACGTCACCCCACGCAACGCCGCGAACTCACCGTCGGATATCGCATACCGGAGCGGACCATGGAGCTGGCCAGCCGGGTGCTACCCCATGCCGCCCCGGGGCTGCGGCCTCCCAAAGCCGTGCGTGCGGGGGGCGACCCGGTTCGTATCGTCGCCGCCGCCGATGGGATCGCTACCGAGGTGGCCGGGGCGGTTGTCCACGAGATCTCCCAGGTCGGGGAGGGCAACGTTTCCGTGATCGTTCCCGATTCGCTGGTCGACGCCGTGGGCGAGGCGCTCACAGAGGCCGGCGTGGTGTTCGGCGGCGCCAGCCGACACGGGCTCGACCAGCAGGTCACGGTGGTGCCGGTGAGGCTGGTCAAGGGTCTCGAGGTCGACTCGGCGATCGTCATCGAGCCGGGTCGGATAATCCGTGAGGAACGCCAAGGGGTGCGTTCCCTCTACGTGGCTCTCACCCGGGCCACGAAACGGGTCACCGTGCTCCACGCCGAACCGCTGCCCCGGATCATGGTCGAGCCTGGTGGGCCGGATCGGTCATGAGCGACGGGGCGTTCCTTCCGGGCCCTGACGAGGCCGTGAGGTGTGCCACCCATTCCCGCCGCATCGGGCTCGATCCCGGCGGAACCGCGCTGTGGATCGACGAATTGATTGTGGCCGATGTCGCTCTTCCCTGGCCGAAGCCGGTTTGGCGGAAACCCGGGTTCGAACGGGTCGCACCGCTGGTTGCCGGGGCCGGCGAGGCCGGCCGGCGGGTTCGGGTGTTGGCAGCGGTTCCGGAGAGCGACGATCCGCGGGAGGCGGTCGTGTCGGTTCATCGCCGTCGAGCCGGTTCGGCAACCTTGTCCGCCGATCGACATCTGGTCGACCGGGACCACGTCGCCGGGCTGGTGTGTGGGCTGCTCGAACACGGGCCGGAATCATCTCCCGCCACCATGGCCGACACCGGGGCGTCAACACGCGAACTGCTGGTGTGCACCCAGGGAAGTCACGACATCTGCTGTGGAACGCGCGGCACCACCTTCGCCGCGGCCATCCGTTCGGCGGCACCCACGCTCGCCGTCCGACGTGTGAGCCACACTGGCGGCCACAGATTCGCCCAGACGGCCATGAGCCTGCCGGATGGACGCATGTGGGGCCTGATCGACCTCGACACGATGCTCACAATTCTCGACAGGTCGGTCTCCCCGGCTCAGGTCGCGGGTTTGTGCCGGGGCTTCACCGGGGTGGAGCCCGGGCCGTCACAGGTGGCCGAACGGGCGGTGATGGCCGCGGTCGACGACTGGAGTTTCGATCTCACGTCAAGAAGTGTCGAAATCGATCGCGGCACCGAGTCCGAACTGGTGTGTCGCGTCATGGCCGGTGAATCAACCTGGCTGGTCGAGGTGCATCCGGGACGCGATGTGCCGGTGATCTCCTGTGGCGTGGAGGGAGGGCTGCCGGTCAAGCCCGGCCGTGAATGGATGGTGGCGAGGGTCGATTCGATCCGATAGCCGACTCAGTCGGCGCTCACCATGATGCGGGTGCTGGCGAACTGATTGACGGTCGATTCGTGTTGGCCCATGACCACCGTGGAGTCCCCGTCGGGGCTCACTTCCTTGAGCGTGCCCTTGAAGCCCGGGGTGATCGACGACTCCTCGAGGAAGTCGAGCATCCCGGGTGAGAACTCGAGGGCCTCGGGGATGCGGATGACCGTGAAGGTCTGGCCCGGAGCGAGGCTGTCGAGGCTGACCAGATCGGGCTCGACATAGCCCGATCCGGGGATCGGGTTGCCATGGGGACATGTCTTGGGGTCGCCGAGCTTGGAGACCATGGCCTTCTCGACCTCGGGAGAGATCACGTGTTCCCACTTGCCGGCTTCCTGGTGGGCCGACGCCCAGGACATGCCGAGCATGTCGGTGAGAAACCGTTCGGCGATGCGGTGGCGGCGCACGACGGTCTCGGCCAGCCGGACACCATCGGCGGTGAGCATGATGCGGGGGGAGGTGGTGAGAAGGCCCGACGCCTCCATGCGCTTCACCATTTCGGAAACGGCGGGCCGGGAGACGTCGAGTCGCTCGGCGATGCGGGCCTGAATCACGTTGACATCGTCCTCGGTGAGTTCGAAGATGGTTTCGCAGTATTCCTCGAATGCTGGATGCCACACCGGAGACCGATACTCAGTCATGCATCGAGTCTACGGGACCGGGCCGCCACGCCCGATGGCGAAGCGCGGCGTGTTAAGTTCCACGACCACGGAGGTGGCCGATGATTGACGCCCAGCATCATCTCGAACATACGCGCACGAGTCGCGAAAACGGAATGATCGTCGGTGGAGTGGTGGCCGCGGTCGTGGCCGCCGCGCTGACCGGTGACGGCACCGAGAACGGTCCGGTGCTGTGTCCGTTCAGACGTTGTACCGGTGCCTACTGCCCGGGATGCGGCGGCACCCGGGCCCTCGGCCGGTTGCTGCGCGGAGATCTTGTGGGGGCGTGGCACCAGCATCCCTACGTGGTTCTGCTGGCGGTTCAGTCCCTCATTCTGGGCGGAGCCTGGTTCACGAATGCCGGGCAACGCGTGATCCGACGCGTCTGGCTGCCGGTTCTGATCCTCAATGTGGCCGCGATGATCGCCATCTGGATGTTCAGGCTCGCCATCGGCGACATCCCGGGAATCTGAGAGGCGGTCTGATCAACGCATGTCGAACACCCCTCCCGGGTGGTATCCGGATCCGGAACCCGGCGTTGGAGAGCGCTGGTGGGATGGGTCAAAGTGGACCAACCAGATCAGAAACGGTCCGGGCGCGGTGCCGCCTCCTCCTCCGCCCGGGGGCTGGGCGCAGCCGGTCGGGTCCTATTCTCGCAAGAGCAATGCCGGCCTCTCGCTCGGCTTGTCGATCGCCGGGATTCTCTGCTGCGGCCCGTTGTCGATCGCTGGTCTGATCATGGGTCGCTCCGAAATGAAAGCCATCGATCAAGGTCTCACCGCACCGACAAGTCGGGGCACGGCCAAAGCGGCTTTCATCGTCGGGATCATCGGTACCTCCATGATGGTGGTCGCGATAGTCGCCTACGTGGTGTTGGTCGGCTTGGTCGCATCGTCGGGCAACTACTAGTACTTGTCACGGAACAGTTCTTTCCGAAGGTCCGGGAGCGCGTGATGGACGGTGCAACAGTTGTGGTTGTCGGTGGCGGCGGCGGGGTCGGGTCGGTGGCTGCCCGAGCCCTGGCCCAGACCGACGATGCTGATGCCGTGGTGATTGCCGATCTCGACTCGTCGGCCGCCACGGCTGTCGTATCGGAGATCGGCGACAGTCGATTTCGCGCGGCCGGGGTCGACATAGGCGACCCGGATGCTCTGGGGGAGATGCTCAGGGGCGCCGCCGTGGTTCTCAACTGCGCGGGACCGTTCTACCGTTTCGGTCCACCCACGCTGGAGGCGTCGATTCGTGCCGGTGTCGACTACGTCGACATCTGCGACGATCTCGACGCCACCCGGGCTCTGCTGGCCCTCAGCAACGAAGCCGAGTCGGCCGGAATCACGGCTCTGGTGGGAATGGGGAACTCGCCGGGTCTGGCGAACCTGTTCGTGAAGTTGTGCGCCGAGTTGTTCTTCGACGAGATCCACTCTGCCGAGATCATCCACATACACGGTGGTGAACCCGACGAGGGCGCCGGGGTGCTCAAACATCGCATCCACGCGATGACCAACGACGTGCCTGTTTTCGTCGGTGGCGAAATGCACAGCGTCCGAATGCTGGAGGAGTCGGGCGCGCCGTTCATCCGCACAGTCGACTTCCCCGATGTGGGGTCGTCGAAGGTGTTCCCGTATCCCCATCCCGAGACCATCACCTTGCCGGCGGCATTCCCGACACTTCGGCGGGTCACCAATCTCGGCGTTGTGTTTCCGTTCCCCTACTTCGAACTGACCCAGGATCTGGTGCGTGCCGGCATGGCCTCCGAGGAGCCCGTAGCGGTGGGGGACACCGAAGTGGCCCCCATCGACATGATGGTGTCGGTGCTGCGCTCCCGCCGACCGGAGTTGTTGGCCGATGCCGGAATCACCGGACCGGCCGGATGTCTGATGGTGGTCGTTTCCGGTGTGATCGACGGTGAGGACCATCGTTATGAGATCTCGCTCTCGTCGGGCTCTGCCGGAGCCGGGGAGGGAACCGGAATACCGGCCGCGCTCGGTGCGATCCTGATGTTGCGAGGAGCGCTCGAGTGTGGTCCCGGGGCGCATCCTCCGGAGGTCGCGGTGCCGGTGTCCGACCTGCTCGAGTTGGCGCCGATGGTGGCGTCCGGCGTGGGGGTGTCCGGCGACGGTCTTCCCCTCACGGTTCGACATTTCGGCCCATCGGGCGAATGCGAGGAGATCCCGTTCTCATTGGGAGGGGCACAGTGAGCGTCACAACAGATTCCTCGGACGAGGTCGTTTTCACGATCGATCTCGGTACCGGCGGTCCGAAGGTGGCGCTCGTATCACTCGATGGCCGGGTGCTCGATCACGAGCATCGTCGGGTGGAGTTGACCGTGGTGCCGGGGGGCGGGGCCATCGAGGATCCCCGGGAGTGGTGGTCGGCGGTCCTGGAGTCCGCTGGCGTCATTGCGGCGCGATCGTCGGTCGACCCGGATCGGATCGTTGCCGTGGCCTGCACCGGGCAATGGGGATCGACGATTCCGGTCGACGCTTCCGGCGAGCCGTGCGGCCCCTGCATGCTGTGGCTCGATCAGCGCGCCGGTGATCTCTCGGCCCGGCAGCTCGGTGGTCGTTTCGCGGTCGAGGGATACAAGCCTCGCCGGGTCATTGAATGGATCCGAAAATCGGGAGGCGCCCCGAGCCCGGAGGGCAACGACCCGCTCGGCCATCGGCTCTGGTTCCGCAGGGAGGAGCCCGCGACATACGCCGATACGGCGGTGTTTCTCGAACCGGTCGACTACCTCAACCTTCGTCTCACCGGAAGGCCTGCTGCCACCCAGGCATCGATGACTCTGTCGTGGCTGACCGACAACCGGCGTCTCGACTGCACTGAGTACGACACCAACCTGGTGAGGTTCGCGGGCGCCGACCCGGATCGACTCCCTGAACTTCTGCCGATCAACTCGGTGGTGGGCGACGTGTTGCCGGCAGTCGCCGAGGCCCTCCACATCCCCGTCGGTATCCCGGTGGTCACCGGCCTGCCCGACCTCCACACCGCTGCTCTCGGTTCGGGCGCGGTGGCCGATCACCACGCCCATCTCGTGATCGGAACTTCTGCGTGGGTCGGGTGCCACGCGCCGATGAAGCGAACGTCGCTGGCCAATCAGATGGCCACCGTGCCATCGGCGCTTCCGCAGAAGTACATCCTCGCCAACAATCACGACTCCGGTGGGGCGAGCCTCGAATGGATGCAGGAGATGGTGGTGGCCCCCGACGACGGTCTGGGTCGCGGTGAGCCGTCACTGCGCGATCTCGACACCGCTGCGGCCGCGGTGGGACCGGGCGCCGGTGGTGTGATGTTCGCTCCGTGGCTGAAGGGCCAGCGATCCCCAAACGCGGACACCGCCATGCGGGCCAGTTTTCTCAACATCGGGATCGACACCGGCCGGGCGGAGATGGTGAGAGCGGTCCTCGAGGGGGTGGCCCACCAGACCAAGTGGATTCTCGACCGCTCGGAAAAGGTCCTACGCCACGACCTCACCGACATCCACATCCTGGGTGGAGGAGCGCAATCCGACCTGTGGTGCCAGATCCACGCCGACATTCTCTGTCGGCCCCTGCGTAGGGTCGAGCAGCCCTTGTTGGCCAACGTGCGCGGCGCGGCGATGTTCGCCGGCCTGGTCACCGGACGTCTCACCGTCGATCAGATCGAGGGCCGAGCCCCGATCGACCGAACGTTCGAACCGACCCCGGATTCGGCCGACATGTACGCGGCGAGGCACGACGAGTTCCTGCGTCTCACCAAGTCGCAAAAGGCCCTTTACCACCGTCTCAACTCTTCGTGATGATCGAGCCGACCGATCCCACACCACCGACCCGGTTGACGTAGCCTGATCCGATGAACGAAGAGATCTTCGCCGGCCCCGAGGCGCTCACCTTCGACGATGTGCTGGTCGTGCCCGGCTGGAGCGAGGTGCTCCCCGCCCAGGTCGACATATCCACTTCGATCGCCGGCATCGGGTTGGCGGTGCCGCTGCTGTCGGCCGCGATGGACACGGTCACCGAGGCTCCGCTCGCAATCGCGCTGGCTCGCGCGGGTGGCATCGGTGTGCTCCACCGCAATCTGTCCGTCGCCGAGCAGGCCGAACAGGTCGACCGTGTGAAACGGGCGCAGTCGGGCATGATCACCGCCCCGATCAGCCTTCCCCCCACGGCTTCGCTCGACGATGCCGAAGCCCTGATGGCCCGCCACAAGATCAGTGGCGTTCCGATCTGTGAGGCTGATGGCCGCCTCGTCGGGATACTCACCAACCGCGACATCCGTTTTTGCGGTCCCGACCAGTTCCATCGGCCGGTAACCGATTTCATGACCAGCGAAGGGCTGGTCACCGCTCCGGTGGGCACGAGCCTCGAACAGGCCGTCGAGGTCCTCCACGAGCACCGCATAGAGAAGCTGCCCCTCGTCGACGACGCCGGGGTGCTCCGCGGTCTGATCACGGTGAAGGACATCACCAAGCGCATCGAGAACCCCGATGCCACCCTCGACCCCGATGGCCGACTCCGCGTTGGTGCCGCCATAGGCGTATCGGACGTGGAGGAGCGTGGCGAGGCCCTGGCCGCCGCCGGCGTCGACGTGCTGGTGATCGACACCGCCCATGGCCACACCCAGGGTGTCGTCGATGCGGTCAGATCGATCAAGAAACACTGGCCCGAGGTCCCGGTCATCGGGGGCAACGTCGTCACCAGGGAAGGCGTCGAGGCCCTGGTCGATGCCGGGGCCGACGTGGTCAAGGTGGGTGTTGGTTCGGGAAGCATCTGCACCACCCGGATCGTGTCCGGTGCGGGCATGCCCCAGATGACCGCCATTCACGAATGCGTGGCCGTC
>JAJRXJ010000229.1 GCA_024276355.1 Actinomycetes bacterium
CCCACAGGTCGACGACGAGTTCGCCGTCGACGGTGACCGCGCAACACGCGCCCAGGTCTCCCTGTTCGAAGTTCTGTTCGAACGCCTCTCGCACTCCGCTGAATGCCTCGTCACAAGTTCCATCGATCATGCCGACGACATTAGGTTGGCCACAGACTCCGATGTGGGTCAGAACCGGAGGCTTCCGTGTGACCAACCAACCCGCCCCGAAGAGCCTCTGGACATGGGGCACCACCGACAACGAGCCGAGCGACGAGCAGCGACGCCGGGCCGCGGCGGCGGTCTCCGAGATGGTGGGTGCGAAGGTGAGCGCACCGCCCGTGCCTGATCCCGACTCGATCATCCTTCGAGCCCCCAGGATCTCGGTGCCGGCCGCCCTGCACGACATCTGCGCCACCGACACCCGCACGCGCGCCGCGTACAGCATCGGGGGTCACCCGATGGAGCTGCTGAAAGGCTTTCGGGGCCGGTTCGACAACCCGACCGATGTGGTCGCCTCCCCAACCTGTGAGGCGGATCTCGAACGAATACTCGAATGGTGCGACCGCGACGGCCTGGCCGCGGTGCCATACGGCGGAGGTACCTCGGTGGTCCACGGAGTCAGCCCGGCCGACAACAAGCCAACGGTCACGATCTCGATGGCCGGCCTCAACCGGGTTCTGGAGATCGATGAGACATCGCGGGCGGCCCGTGTCCAGGCCGGCGTGGCCGGCCCCGACCTCGAGGATCAACTCCGTCCGTCGGGACACACCATGCGTTTCTTTCCGCAGAGCTTCCCGTGGTCGACCCTCGGCGGTTGGATAGCAACCCGTGCCGGCGGCCACTACGCAACCGGATCCACCCACATCGACGACTTCGTGGAATCCACCCGGATGCTCACGCCGTCCGGATGGATGGAAAGCCGGCGCCTGCCCGGAAGTGGTGCCGGCCCCAGCCCCGACCGTCTGGTGCTCGGCTCGGAGGGCACGTTGGGAATCATCACCGAGGCCTGGGTTCGTATTCAGAAACGGCCGGTGTTTCGGGCCAAGGCCACCGCCCTGTTCGACTCGATGGACACAGCCGCAGAGGCGGTGCGCCAAGTGGTCCAGACCAAGTTGTGGCCTTCCAACCTTCGGCTCCTCGACCCGGTCGAAGCCCAGAAGGCTGCCGGAGGCGACGGCAACCACGCGTTGCTGATCATCGCCTTCGAGAGCGCCGATCATCCCCAGGAGCAGAATCTGAGGCTGGTGATCGACATGCTCGAACGCCTGGGGGGCACCGTGCCCGACTCATCGGTGAGAATCATCGACGAGTCCGACACCGTCGGGCAGGACGGTGCGGCTGCAGCGGCCTGGCGAAAGTCCTTCACCGGGGTGAACGCCGGTTTGATCCACGGTCTCGGGTTCATCACCGACACCTTCGAAACCTCGATCACCTGGGACCGGTGGCCGGAGTTCGATGCCCATGTCAGGCGGGAGGTGGGACGTACCCTCGACTCGGTGCTGACCGCCGGTTGGTTGAGTTGCCGGTTCGCCTTCGTCTATCCCGACGGCCCGGCTCCGTACTACACGTTCGGCGGGCTGGGCACTGTCGGTGGTGAGGTTGAGCAGTGGCAGACGATCAAGGATGCCGCCAACCGCGCCGTGATCGAAGCCGGGGGAACGATCACCCACCACCATGGTGTCGGCCGACTTCACAAGAAGGGCTGGGAGACTCAGACCCCCAACCTGTTCCGCGCCGGATTCGCCGCCGTGAAGAACCGACTCGACCCCAATGGGATTCTCAACCCGGGGCTGTTCTTTTGAGCACGACCGACCATCACCCGCCGTTGTAACCTACGCGGCGTGGACAAAACCCCCGACGAGTGCTGCGACACTGTCAGCCCGCCAGAAGAGGTGAGACGACTCGACGACCACGAGTTGGCGATGATGACCAAGGCCCTGGGCCATCCGGTCAGGCTCCAGATTCTGCGCATCCTGTCAGCTCACTCGGCCTGTATAACCGGCGACATCGTGGCCGAACTGCCGGTGGCCCAGTCAACCGCGTCGGAGCATCTGCGGATCCTGCGCGAGGCCGGCCTGGTCAAAGGGGAAATAGAGGGACCACGCACCTCCTACTGCCTCGACCATTCGGGGCTGTCGGCCCTCAAACAAGCCGTGGATTCACTCTGAGACCATTCCCGGTTTCGGTGGTCGACCCAAGTGGACTGGGTATCATTCGTCTATCGTCGAATGACGAACACTCGGCCTCACCGGAGACCCCATGACCACAGTCGACTCTCACACCGAGCGGCGTGACCCCGATGTCATGCAGCGCTTGTCGATGCTCGACCGTTACCTACCGATCTGGATCGGGGTGGCGATGTTCACCGGGATCCTGCTCGGCCGACTGATACCCGACCTCAACGACTGGCTCGACAAGGTGAAGATCGGCACGGTGTCGTTGCCGATCGCCGTCGGACTGCTGGCCATGATGTACCCCGTTCTGGCCAAGGTCCGATACGCCCGGGTGGGCACCGTGGCCACCGACCGTCGCCTCATGGCATCGTCTCTCGCGCTCAACTGGATCATCGGGCCGGCGCTGATGTTCGCCCTGGCATGGATCTTCCTGTCGGACCTTCCCGAATACCGCACCGGGTTGATCATCGTCGGCCTGGCCCGTTGCATAGCCATGGTGTTGATCTGGAACGATCTGGCCTGCGGCGACCGGGAGGCGGCCGCAGTGTTGGTGGCGCTCAACTCGGTGTTCCAGATTCTGGCCTACGCGGTGCTGGGCTACTTCTACCTCGAACTCCTGCCGGGGTGGCTCGGCTTCGAGTCGACAGCCCTCGGCGTGTCGATGTGGGACATCGCCAGGATCGTGCTGGTCTTCCTCGGCATACCGCTTCTGGCCGGCTATCTCACCCGGCAGTGGGGGGAACGCTCCCGGGGCGTCGAATGGTACGAAAGCGAATTCCTACCGCGAATCGGGCCCGTAGCCCTCTACGGGTTGCTGTTCACCATCGTGGTGCTGTTCGCATTGCAGGGCGACAAGATCACCAACCAGCCTTTGGACGTGGCCCGCATCGCGCTGCCGTTGCTGACTTACTTCGCCATCATGTGGATGGGTTCGTTCTTCCTCGGCTACCGGCTCGGGCTGCCCTATGAGAAGAGCACCACCCTCGCTTTCACCGCTGCGGGCAACAACTTCGAGTTGGCCATCGCGGTGGCGATCGGCGTGTTCGGCGTGAGTTCCGGGCAGGCGCTGGCCGGGGTTGTCGGACCGCTGATCGAAGTGCCGGCGTTGGTGGGCTTGGTCTACGTGGCGCTCGCGGCGCGGCGCCGCTTCTACCCCGACGACGCTTCCAACCCCGACACTGCCGAGCCGAGCCGTGCGTAGGCCAACCGATTCGGGCCGACTGACCGCCGTCGACGGGCAGGTTGACGCCGGTGATGAACTTGGCTTCGTCGGAGGCCAGGAACAATGCTGCGTTGGCGATGTCCCATGCGGTGCCCATTCCACCCTTCAGCGGCACCAGGGAATTGCGGGTGTCGATCAGTTCGACGCGGTCGCGGCCGGAGGCAACGAACCCTTCGATCGCCATGGGTGTTTCCATGAGGCCGGGCATGATCACGTTGGCCCGAATACCGTGCTTGGCGTTGCCCATCGCCACGCTGTGGGCATAGGCGTTGAGCGCGGCTTTCGATGCCTTGTAGGCCACGATCCCCACCGAGCACACCGCGGCCACCGACGATACGTAGATGATCGATCCGGATTCCTGACGACGCATCACCGGCAACGCGTGCTTGGTGGCGAACACGGCCCCCTTGAGGTTGGTGGTCATGATGCCGTCCCAGATCTCGTCGGTCATGCGCGACGGGCTGGTGTCGTGGGTGCCGATGCCCACGTTGTTGTGAAGGACATCGATCCTCCCGAACCGGTCGATGCATGCATCCACGAACGCCCGGCACTCGTCCTCCACGGTCACATCGGCAGCACACGCCACCGCTTCGCCGCCGGCGGAACGAATCATGTCAGCGGTCTCCTCGGCCGACTCGACGCGGCGGTCGACACACATCACCAAGGCGCCCTCCTCGGCGAAACGCAGCGCACACGCCCGACCGTTTCCGACCGTTTCCCCGGGGGTCTGGCCTGCTCCGGCCACGATCGCCACCTTGCCTTCAAGTCTGTTGCCCATCCCCACGGTCTACCCCAAGCCGGTATTTCATGGTTGCTTCATCATCAAAGGCTCATACTCGCGACCGATGATGACCGGGATGACAGGCACCGACGAACCGCGCCCGCACCGCCCCTGGCTGAAGCTCTACCTGCCGGTGGCGATCGTGATCATCGTTGCCGGTGGGGGATTCCTCACCCGCGACATCTGGCGCTGGTACTTCGTTTCCGACAACGTCGTCTACGAGGCACCCAACGCACCGACCCTCACCGTCGACTCTGCCGATCAGACCGTGTATCGGATCGACCCGAGTCGGTCAACAGCTTCGTACACGGTGCAGGAGCACCTTGCCGGTGTCGACCGCAGCGCCACCGGTGTCACGCCGGCGATCGCCGGAGACATCGTGGTCGACTCGGCCGACCCGACCAGGAGCACGGTCGGTGAGATCGTCGTGAACGTCGAACTGTTCAAGTCCGACAACTCGCTTCGCGACAAGCGCATACGCCACGACTACCTCGAGTCGAGCACCTACAAGTTCGTGAATTTCGCTCCGTCATCGATCGACGGGCTGCCTGCCGGCATCGAAGACGGAAAGTCGTACGACATCACCATCACCGGTGATCTCACCATCAAGACCACCACCGCGCCGGCCACCTTCAGCGGCAGCGCCTCGATATCGGGCGGTGAACTGACTGCCC
>JAJRXJ010000230.1 GCA_024276355.1 Actinomycetes bacterium
CGATGTGGACCTCGGATACTCCGTCGAGCTTCTGAGCCCCTGAGAGACCTGGTTCAGGAGGTACGGTCGATGAGGGTTCCGACCTCACGCGTGGCCACCAGCACCGTGGTCAGATCGGTGCGGGCCGACCTGAGCTCGTCGATGGTCTTGTGGTAGCGGCTGACCGCACCGTGGTTGGCCCGCACCCACTTGTCGACCAGGTGGGTGGCGTCGGTGCTGTCGTCGGCCGAGGCCAGAATCTTCACCGTGAGCTGGCGATGATCGTTGTAGAGGTCGCCACGGAGCGAAAGCCGGGCCATGGTCTCCCAGCGACTGTTTCGGGGAAGCGAGAAGATACGGTCGCGCAGCCAGGTGAGATCGAGCCGGTGGGCAATGGCGAAATGCACGGCCGACACGGTCTCCAGCGGGGCATCGGCCATCGCCGCGGCCTGCACGATGTCGAGGGCCGCGATGGACGGAACCAGGGCTGCTGCTCTCGACGCAATTTCCTCAGGGGCCCCGGCCGACACCAACTCCTTGAAGTTGCGGTTGTAGGCCGACTTGTCGGCGCCGCGAAGATGATCCGGCAGCACGTGAACCGTCTCCATCACCGGCCCGGACAGATCGGCGATGGCGTCGGCGGCACTGAAAGGTGCCGGGCGGTTGCGGAGCATCTTGCGAGTGGCCCTCTCGGCAAGTTGTCGGGTGCGCAAATGGATCGACAGCTGCTTCTCGACATCTATCACCGAGTCGAGGGCGTTTATCTCGGAAGTGAAATCCTCGAGCTTGTAGATGTCCCACGCGGCCATGTAGGCCTCGGCGATCTCATGGCTCGGAGCGGATGTCTCGTTTGACAACCGGTAGACCATCGAGATCCCGGCCCGGTCGACCACCATGTTGGCCACCCGATTGGCCACTATCTCGCGCTTGAGTCGGTGGGTGTGGATCTGCTCGGCCTGATCGACCCGCAGCGCGGTCGGGAAGTACTCGATCAGCAGGTGATCGAAAGCCGGATCGTCGGGCGTCGAGGACTCGATCAGCTCATCGCTGAGAATGTTCTTCGTGTAGGCCGACAGCACCGAGAGCTCCGGTGATGTGAGCCCGGTCCCGTCGCGACGTCGCTCGTCGAGCTCTTCGGAACTGGGGAGGAATTCGAGCTCTCGATCCAGCAGCCCGTCTGCTTCGAGTTGGTCTATGTAGCGGGAGTCGACCTCGACCATGCTCCCCGACTCGACCTTGGCGATGCTCAACGCCCGGGTCTGGTTGTAGTTGTCGGCGAGCACCAGCGCCGAGACCTCATCGGTCATCCGCTCGAGGACTTCGTTGCGCTGCTTGCTGGTCATGTCGCCGTCGGCCACCACCCGATCGAGCAGGATCTTGATGTTGACCTCGTGGTCGGAGCAATCAACCCCCGCAGAATTGTCGATCGCGTCGGTGAAGATCCGGCCGCCGTTGCGAGCGAACTGGATACGCCCGAGCTGGGTGAAACCGAGGTTTCCACCCTCACCGACAACCTTCGCGCGCAGGTCGCAGCCATCGACTCTGATGGCGTCGTTGGCCTTGTCTCCGGCGGCCTGATGGGGCTCCTCCGACGACTTCACATAGGTACCGATCCCGCCGTTCCACAGCAGGTCCACCGGGGCCTTCAATATGGCGCTGATGAGTTCGTCGGGTGTGAGAGTGTCGGCATCGATCCCGAGAGCGGTACGCATCTGTTCGGTGATGTCGATCGATTTCGACTTGCGGGAGAACACCCCGCCCCCATCGGAGATGAGCGACTGGTTGTAGTCGACCCAACTTGATCTGGGCATGTCGAAGAGTCGTTGGCGCTCATCGAAGGATTTCTCCGGATCTGGGTCGGGATCGACGAATATGTCGCGGTGGTCGAACGCGGCCACCAGTCTCGTGTGTCGGGAACGCAACATGCCGTTGCCGAACACGTCGCCCGACATGTCTCCGATTCCCACCGCGGTGAAGTCCTCGGATTGGACGTCGACGTGGAGACCACCGAAGTGTCGTTTGACGGATTCCCACGCGCCCTTGGCGGTGATTCCCATCTTCTTGTGGTCGTATCCGTGGGACCCGCCCGAAGCGAAGGCATCGCCGAGCCAGAAACCCCGGCTGATGGCCAACTCGTTGGCGATGTCGGAGAAGGTCGCCGTTCCTTTGTCGGCGGCCACCACAAGGTAGGCATCGTCGCCGTCGTATCGCAGTGTGCGTTCCGGCGGAACGATTCCGTCGTCGACGATGTTGTCGGTGAGGTCGAGCAGACCGGAGACGAACAACTTGTAGCAGGCGACAACCTCTTCTCTCAGTGCGGCTTGGTCCCCACCGACCGGGGGGTTCTTGAGGACGAAGCCGCCCTTGGCACCTCCCGGGATGATCACCGAGTTCTTGACCATCTGGGCCTTGGCCAAGCCCAACACCTCGGTGCGGTAGTCCTCGGTTCGGTCCGACCACCGCAGACCACCGCGTGCGACGAACCCGGCCCTCAGGTGGACCCCCTCGAAGCGGGGTGAGTAGACGTAGATCTCGAACATGGGCCGTGGTTCCGGCATCGACGAGACCAGCGACGGGTTGAACTTGATGGAAAGATACGGCTTGGGGTTTCCCTCGGAATCGACCTGAAAGTAGTTGGTGCGAATCGCCGAGCGAATCAGATTGTGGATGCGGCGGATCACACGGTCCTGATCCAGACTGGCCATGCGGTCGATGCTCTCGACGATGGCTGCATCGATGGCCGCGGTGCGATTGTCGCGATCGCCGGGGTCCATGTCGGGATCGAACCTGGCGATGAACAAGTTGACCAGATTCCGAGCGATCTTCGGATGTTGCTCGAGGGTCTGCTCGGTGAACAGCCTGCTGTAGGGGAACCCGATCTGATGGAGATAGCGGGCCAAGGTGCGCAGGATCGCAACCTCTCGCGCCCGAACACCCGCGCTCAGAATGAGCCTGTTGAAGCCATCATCGTCGACCGCGGCCGACCACACCGACTTGAACGCCTCCTCGACCAGCTCTGCCAGAGTCGAGAACTCGATGTCGGGGCCGAAATGACGAAGGGAGAAGTCGTATATCCAGACCGGATCCGCGCCGCGTGGTCTTACCTCGTAGGGACGCTCATCAACCACGGTGACCCCGAGATTGGTGAGGCTGGGCATGACCGAGGTGAGCGAAATCCGCCCGCCCCGCCGGTACAGCTTCACGTTGAACTCGGTGCTCGGATGACCGGGATCGCGGTAGACCTTGATCTCCAGATCGTCGCTCGACATCCCCTCGATTCGCTGGATGTCGCCGACAGCGGCCCTGGGGGCGAACGAGGCCCGGTACTCCGACGGGAAACCGTCGCGGTAGGTCCGAGCCATACGGATACCGGCCTCTTCGCCGAACTCGTGTACGACCTGATCATCGAACTCGTCGTCCCAGTCTTGGATGAGCGAGGTGATCTTCGCTTCGATTGCCGACACATCGACGTTCGTTGTGTCGTCTCCATCGATACGCAGCAGGATCATGAGCCGGGCCAGGACCGACTCCGACAAGCGCGCGTCCCACTTGGCCAGGGTGCCGCCGAACGCGTCGATCAGCACATCTTGGATGCTGGCTCTGGTTGAGGTGCTGTAGTGATCCCTGGGGATGTAGACGAGGCAGGTGACAAAACGTCCGAACAGCTCTCGGCGGGCGAAAACCCTGACCCGCCGACGTTCCTGCAAACAGGAAATCGCCATCGACGTGTCGTAGAGCTCGTCCACACCCATCTGGATGAGCTCGTCACGCGGATACGACTCGATGACCGCCAGCAGCCGCTTCGCATCGTGGCCGCCCTCGGGAAGATTGGCCCGCTTGATGACCTCGCGCACCATTCTCTCGACCTTCGGCACCTCGAGAACGCTGCAGGTGTAGACCTCCGAGGTGAACAGGCCGAGGAAGCGCAGCTCACCGATCACCTCTCCAGCCTCCGAGAATGTCTTCACACCCACGTAATCGAGATACGAGGCCCGGTGAATGGTCGACTTGGATCCGGCCTTGGTGAGGTTGAGCAGACGCTTGTCGTGGAGACGCTGCCTGACCACCGCCGGCATGGACGCGACGGTGCGGCCCGGTGATTCACCATTGAGTCGAAGGATTCCGAGCCCGGAATCAGCCACGGCCTCGATCATCTCCTCGCCGTCGGCCTCCACGAGTCGGTACTCGCGGTAGCCGAGAAAAATGAAATGATCATCGGCCAGCCATTCGAGCAGCTCGCGGGTCTCCGCCACGTCTCGATCGTCTATGGGCAGAGAGTCGGCATCGAGACCAGCCGCAACCTCGCGCATCCGATCCCGCATCAGCGGCCAGTCCTCGACGGCACGTCGGGTGTCGGTGAGAACCCGAACCAGATTGGATTCAATCTCGGCGAGCTCGGCGGCCCCGGGCTGACGATCGATCTCGATGGCTGCCATGGAAGCCTTGCGGGCATCGGAGTCAGGGTGGTCGTGGGGAGCAGCGAAGTAGCCGAGCTCGTCGCGCATGTCGATCATCACCGGATGGACCACCAGATGGATCCCGGCCCCGAGCCGATTCAATTCCATCGTGAGCGAATCGACAAGAAACGGCAGATCGTCGGTGACGATCATCACCACCGAGTGCTGGCTTCCCCACCCGTCGACCTCGCTGCGCGGATTGATCGCCTTGATGGCGACCTCGCCGCTCTTCCAGGAACGGCCCAACTCGTGGTGATCGGCGGCCATGCCGAACAGATCCTCCGGACGACGCGCCGCCAGGTCCTCGGAATCGACGTGGGCGAAATAGTGGCGCAGATAGTTCTCGAGCCCCGTGTCGTCGGGGTCGGAGGTTTCCTTGGCGCAAGCCACGACACGGTCGACGACCGCCTCGCTTTCGCCAGCGATCGAATGTGAGTTAGGCATCAAGTTGGAGGGTAATACTCGTGACAGCGAACTGCCCGACATGCTCGCCATCATCCGCGAAAAAAGTTCCTCGGGGCCGCCGTGGACCGGTCACATGGTGTCGAGAATCTGGCGCAGTCCCTCGATCGTGGTGCGGGGGCTCACTATGCAGAACCGGACGGCGAGGCGGCCGTCGACCCTTGTGGGGGTGACGAAGGCCTGACCGGATGCCAGCAGCTGACGCGACCATGCCTGGTAGTCGTGATCGGCCCATCCGACACGATGGAAGACAACCACCGACAACTCCGGATCCACCACCAGTTCGAAACGCTGATCAGTGTCGATCTCGCGGGCGATCGCGTGGGCCAGTGCGATCGTGTGGTCGACGGCGGCGGCATAGGACCGGGTGCCGTGGGTCGCCAACGAGAACCACAGTGGCAGGCCGCGTGCCCGGCGGGTGAGCACATGGGCGTAGTCGCTGGGGTTCCAATCGCCCCCCTCGAGGGGTTCCAGATACCCGGCGTGCTGGGTGTGGGCTCGGCGGGCCAGTTCGGGCCGGCGGTAGATGAGCGCAGCGCAGTCGTATGGGGCGAACAGCCACTTGTGGGGATCGACCACGATCGAATCGGCCCGATCGATACCCACGAACCGACCCCGCGCCGAGGTGGAACACATGGCCGCGCCACCGTAGGCCGCATCGACGTGGAGCCACACCCCCTCTGCCTCGCAGACGTCGGCAATCGATTCGAGATCGTCGACTATTCCCAGATTGGTGGAGCCTGTAGTGGCCACGACCGCGAACACCGACACCTCGGGGTCGACCGCGGACATGGCCCGTCTTACGGAGGTGCCGGTGAGGCGACGATTGTGGTCGCAATCGGCGACCACCAGTTCGACATCCATCACAGCCGCGGCTGACGCAATCGACGAGTGCGCCGACTCCGACGCCACCAGCGCCCATCGATCCGCCGAATCGGTGGCGGTACTTCGGGCGTGATGTCGGGCCGCCACCAGCGCGCTGAGGTTTCCCGATGTGCCTCCCGACACGAACACCCCACCCGCCGAGCCCGGAAGCCCGGCAAGATCGGCGATCCATCGCAAAGCCTGGTTCTCCGCGTAGACCGCGCCGGCGCCCTCCAACCAGGACCCGCCGTACAGAGACGAGGCGCCCACGATCACGTCGAACAGAACCGCTGCCTCGGTTGGTGCCGTGGGTACGAACGACAGGTATCTCTGGTGGTCGGCCGATATGCACGAGGGGGCCAGTTCATCTGTGAAGATCTCCAGGGCCCGGGTTCCCCCGAGCCCGTCGGGGGTGATGGTCTGA
>JAJRXJ010000231.1 GCA_024276355.1 Actinomycetes bacterium
CCCGGTAGACGCATGAACGTGGCCAAACCACCGAATCTGGGCATCTCGTTACCGCCCTTGGGCTGGGGGTTGCCCGCAATCTCAGCATCGCTTGGATCGTCCATTGTCGCGATCCTAAACCAGCGTGGATCCGTGGTCGTCCGACAGCTGTGCGGCCGCCGGTTTCGGAGTATGTTTCCGCTGCCGAACCCGAAAGCCGGACCATGTCAAGAATCTCCATAATCACACCCGTTGACGGCTCCACATACGCGACCAGACCCGTCTGCACCGACGATCGACTCGATCAGGCGATCCTCGACGCGCGAAACGCCCAGACCGAATGGGCGGCCGCGTCGATCGCCGATCGTGCCGCGGCCTGTACCGCGTTCGTCGATGCCATGGTCTCCATGACCGACGACGTGGTCACCGAACTCGCATGGCAGATGGGACGCCCCGTGAGATTCGGAGCCGGCGAGATCGGTGGTTTCGCCGAACGGGGCCACCACATGATCTCGATCGCCGAGCAGAGCTTGGCGCCGGTCACGCCCGATCCCATGGAGGGCTTCGAACGATGGATCGCCCATGAACCTCTGGGGCTGATCCTGGTTGTCGCCCCGTGGAACTACCCGTTGCTCACCGCGGTCAACTCGATCGTTCCGGCACTGATGGCCGGCAACGCTGTGGTTCTCAAGCACGCATCACAGACCCTGCTCGCAGGAGAGCGGCTCCAGCAGGCCGCCGACACCGCGGGCCTCCCCGCGGGTGTGTTCACCAACCTGGTCCTGAGTCACCAGCAGGTGGGCCGGGTGTTGTCCGACAACCTCTTCGACCGGGTCAACTTCACCGGATCGGTGGAGGCCGGACGCACCATCGAACGCGCTGCCGCCGGCACATTCACCGACGTCGGCTTGGAGCTCGGAGGCAAGGACCCCGCCTACGTTCGGGCCGACGCCGATCTTGATTTCGCGGCCGCCAATATTGCCGATGGCGCGTTCTTCAACTCGGGCCAGTCGTGTTGCGGGATCGAACGGGTGTATGTCGACCGTTCGATCTTCGACGATTTCGTCGACGCCATGGTCGCCGAAGGCCGGGCACTGACCCTGGGCGACCCGACCGACGCCCACACGACCCTGGGCCCGATGGTCACCGCTCGCGCCGCCGATGGAGTGCGCACCCAACTCGACCAGGCCGTCGCGGCCGGGGCCAGGCCCCTGGTGTCCACGGGCGATTCTGGGTGGTCTTCCACCACGGGAAGCCCCTATCTCCCACCGGAGATCCTCATCGACGTCGATCACACCATGCCGGTGATGACCGAGGAGACATTCGGCCCGATCGTCGGCGTCATGCCGGTCGATTCAGACGACGAGGCTGTGGCGCTCATGAACGACAGCACCTACGGCCTGTCGGCATCCATCTGGACAGCCGACGCCGTCGCCGCCCGCTCGATCGGTGCCCGCCTCCAGACCGGCACCGTGTTCATGAATCGCGCCGACTACCTCGATCCGGCACTCGCTTGGACGGGGGTGAAAGACACCGGCAGGGGCATCACGCTGTCGTCGCTCGGTTACGCCATGCTCACCCGCGCCAAGTCGTATCATCTGCGTCTCGCTACTCCGGGAGACAAGTGATGACAGCGTCCACCCCATCCGCGGTCTCGCCGTCGGCCAACTGGACCTACCCAACCTCGATCAGGTTCGGAGCCGGGCGCATATCCGAGCTGGCCAACGCATGCTCCGAGGCCGGCATCACCAATCCGCTGGTGGTCACCGATCCCGGCATGGTTGGTCTTCCCATGTTCCAGTCGATCCACAAGGCCCTGGCCGACAACGGTGTCAAGCATCGCCTGTTCCGCAATGTTCAACCCAACCCGGTTGAGGCCAACGTCACCGAAGGTGTCACCAGCTACCGGGAGGGCGACCACGACGGTGTGATCGCCGTCGGGGGCGGGTCGGCGCTCGACGTCGGAAAGACCATCGCTCTCATGGTCGGCCAGACCCGCCCGGTGTGGGACTTCGAGGACATAGGCGACAACTGGACCCGCGCCGAGGCCTCACGCATCGCGCCGGTGATCGCCGTACCCACCACTGCCGGAACCGGCAGCGAGGTCGGCCGAGCCGGGGTGGTGATCGACGAGACAACCCACCGCAAGGTGATCGTGTTCCATCCGAAGATGATGCCGGTGGCGGTGATATGCGACCCCGAGCTGACGATCGGCCTGCCGAAGATCCTCACCGTCGGCACCGGCATCGACGCCCTGTCCCACTCACTCGAAGCGTTGTGCGCCCCCAGCTACCACCCGATGTCACACGGCATCGGCCTTGAAGGCGTCCGTCTGGTGCTCGACAATCTTCCCAAGGTCGTTGCCGACCCAACCGATGTCGAGGCCCGGGGCCACATGATGAGCGCCGCGGCGATGGGCGCGGTGGCGTTTCAGAAGGGGCTGGGCGGAATGCATGCGCTGGCCCATCCCATAGGAGCGGTCTTCAACACCCACCACGGCATGACCAACGCGGTGGTGATGCCCTACGTGCTCACCGCCAATCGACCGGCAATCGAACCGATGATCGAATCACTGGCGGCCTACGTCGGCGTGCCCGGCGGGTTCGATGGTTTCGTCGATCACATTCTCGCCATGCGCGAGTCAATGGGTGTCCCCCACACCCTCGTCGACCTGGGTGTCGACGCCGGCGCCACCGACACCATCAGCGCCGGCGCTGTGGCCGACCCGTCGGCCGGTGGCAACCCGATCGAGTTCACCAACGAATTCGCCGCCCGAATCTTCGACGCGGCATGTTCCGGAGAAGTGGCCGCAGCAGCCCAAGGAGAAAGTCGATGACCATCAAGGGAACCATCACCAGGGCCGAGTTGATCGCGGCCGCCAAGTCGGGGGCGATCGACACCGTCATTCTCGCCTTCACCGACCATTACGGGCGGCTCCTCGGAAAGCGAACCGACGCCGATTTCTTCCTCGAGACCGTCGACGAAGGAACCCACGCCTGCGACTACCTCCTCACCGTCGACATGGAGATGGAGCCCGTCGAGGGATATTCGTACTCCAACTGGGAGCGGGGCTACGGCGATTTCCACATGGTTCCCGACTACGACACCGCCCGAATCTGCGCCTGGACCGAGCGCACGGCCGTGGTGCTGTGCGATGTGGTCGACGACACCGCCCATGCCCCGGTGTCGGTGGCGCCGCGCTCAGTGCTGCGCCGCCAGCTCGACCTTGCCGCCGAGTCGGGCTACACCGCCAAGGCCGCTTCCGAGCTTGAGTTCTTCCTGTTCCGCAACACCTACCGCGAGGCCCACGAGAAGGGCTACACCGATCTCACCGCAGCCGGCTGGTATGTCGAGGACTACCACCTGCTGCAGGGAGCCCGCGTCGAGGACTACGTGGGAGCCGCCCGTCGTGTTCTTCGAGACTCCGGCATTCCGGTCGAGAACTCCAAGGGCGAGGCGGCCATCGGGCAACACGAACTCAACATTCGCTACGCCGACGTGCTCGACATGGCCGACCGCCACGTGCTGATGAAGCAGGCCATGAAAGAACTGGCCGACTCCCAGGGGGTCAGTGTCACCTTCATGGCCAAGCCCGATTCCGATCAGCCGGGCAGCAGTTGCCACATCCATCTGAGCCTCTGGGACGCCGACGGCAACGCCTTCGCCACCCCCGAGGGACGCAGCGACGCCTTCCGATGGTTCCTGGGTGGGTGGATGCGCCACACCCCCAACCTGATGCCCTGCTACGCACCCACGGTCAACTCCTACAAGCGCTACCAGTCCCAGTCATGGGCACCAACCGGACTCGCTTGGTCCACCGACAACCGCACCGCCGGTTTCCGTATCGTCGGCACCGGCCCGAGCCTGCGCATCGAATGTCGCATCCCGGGCGCCGACGTCAATCCCTATCTGGCCTACTCAGCTGCGCTGGCCAGCGGACTCGACGGTATAGCCAACAAGATCGAACCACCGGCCGAGTTCAGCGGCGACGCCTACACCTCCGACGACGTGCCCCACGTGCCCACCACATTGCGCGAGGCCAACGCCCGGTTCACATCGAGTGCCGACGCCCGGCGCCTGTTGGGCGACGATGTCGTCGACCATTACGGCTGGTTCTTCACCCAGGAGTGCGACGCCTACGATCGCATCGTGTCCGACTGGGAGATGCGCCGCTACTTCGAGCAGATCTGAAATGGCGAAGCCTCGCATCGGTGTGTTGTTGTGTGATCATGTGCCGGCTGCGCTTCAAGAGATCAGCGGCGGCGACTACGACCTCGTCTACCGCGAGATGATGATGGCCGCCGAGCCTGATCTCGAAGTGGTCGTGTATCCGGTGGTCGACGGTGTGCTCCCCGAATCACACGGGGAGTGCGACGGTTGGATCATCACCGGATCCCACGACAACGCCTGGTCGGACCAGCCCTGGGTGGTGGCGTTGCGCGAGTGGCTGGCCCAGGCCACCGCGGCCGGTGCCCGAATCGCGGGGGTGTGTTTCGGTCACCAACTCGTGGCTGAGGCTTTGGGGGGAAAGGTCGGCCGGTCCGAACGTTGGAAGGTCGGTCCCCAGCAAACCACGGTGGAGCCAACCGAATGGTTCGACGGAGGTGAAGTCCGGCTCAATGCCATGCATCGCGACGTGGTCACCAAGCTGCCTCCGGGAGGGCGAGTGATCGCCAAGGGAACGACATCCGACTTCCCGGCCTACCTGGTCGGCGACAACGTGGTTTGCGTGCAGGACCATCCCGAGTTCGATGCCGACTATGTGAGGGCCCTCATCGAC
>JAJRXJ010000232.1 GCA_024276355.1 Actinomycetes bacterium
ACAAGGAGACATCCAATGAACAACGTGACACTCGTCGGCCGGCTCGCCACCGAACCCCGACTCGAAGAAACCAACGGCAACCCGATCTGCACCTTTGCCCACGCTCACGTGAATCTCCCCAGAGTTGCTCATTGAAATTCCCCACCCTGTAGGTCCACCGAAACGGGGTGGGGCTCCTCTCTGCTGGATGTCGCCAAGACAGTCAGCGAGTGAGAGGAGCCCTCCCTGATGATCACACAGGGAGAAGACGTGGAGATCCACGCATTGAAGAAGCAGGGTTGGTCGGTCAGCGCGATCGCCCGTCATGTGGGCCGGGATCGTAAGACGGTTCGGGCGTATCTCAACGGCGATCGTGTCGCTGGGGTGCGGGCGAGGCCCGACGGCGAGGTCGATCCGTTCGATCTGGTCGAGCCGTATGTCCGTCAGCGGCTGAGCGACGATCCGCATCTGCGGGCGACGGTGCTGTTCCGGGAGGTGCAGAATCTGCCGTCGGGGTATGGGCGGGTGTATCAGACGTTCACCCGTCAGATCCGTGACCGGGGCCTGCGCCCGCATTGTGAGGCGTGCGCGGGGTCGAAGGGTCGGGCCCATGTCGACATCGAGCATCCGGCGGGTGAGGAGATTCAGTGGGACTGGCTCGAGCTGAACGAGACGCCGTGGAACGCGAAGGCGTACGTGTTGGTTGGGGCGTTGTCGTGCTCGGGGAAGTTCAGGTGTTGGTTCTCGGAGTCCGATGATCAGGCCCACCTGGTCGTCGCGATGCATCAGATCCTGTTGCGTTTGGGCGGGACGGCTCGGCGTTGGCGGGTGGATCGGATGGCGACGGTCATCCGCCCGGGCACGAGCGATGTGCAGCGAAGTTTCGCTCCGGTTGCGAAGCATTACGGGGTCGGGGTTGATCCGTGTCCTCCTCGTCACGGCAACCGCAAGGGCGTGGTCGAGAAGTCGATCGATTACATCACCCAGTCGTGGTGGCGAACCGCTCGGGTCGGGTCACTCACCGAGGCGCAGGCGTCGCTGGATCGATGGTGTGTCGAAGTCGCCGATCAGCGGCTGCGCGACAGCAACGACGACACCGTCGTGACGGTTGCCGAGGCCGCAGCGGCGGAGCCGCTGCTGGGCCTGCCGGCGGCTGCCTATCCCGTCACGATCACATTGGAGCGTGCCGTCGCGGCGAACGCGTTGGTGTCGGTGTGGGGGAACCGCTACTCGGTCCCGCCCGGCCTCATCGGCGCGAACGTGCAGGTCAGACACCGTCACGGCGCCCACAGCCTCGACATCTGTTCCTCCTCTGGCAGCGTTATCGCCACGCACCGGTTGGCGCCGCCCGGCGCCCATCGCGTCGTGCGGTTGGCGGAGCACACTTTGGCGTTGGAGACCGTCGTGCTGGCCGAGTTCAACACTGCGAGGCCATGCCCGACGAAACTGAACCGGCCGCCGTCGGCCGCCGCGTTGGCGATCGCTGCGCAGCTCGGCGCCGAAGCAATGGCCGAACCGGTCGTTGATCTCGACGTGTACCGGCGCCTCGTCGAAGGCGACGCATCATGAGCGCCACCGACAGTCTCTACCAACAACTCCGGAGCCATCTCGCCTACCTGAAACTGGCTGCCGCGGCCGAAGCGCTGCCCGCCGCGCTGGACCGGGCGCACAAGGAGAAGCAGAACCCGACCGAGTTCCTCGAACAGCTGTTGGCTGTCGAGGTTGAAGCGACCGAAGCACGACGCCTCGCCGGCCGGATGCGATTCGCGAACTTCCCCACCCCGTGGCGTCTCGAAGACTTCGATTTCGCCGCACAGCCATCGGTTGACGAAGCGTTGATGCGCGACCTCGCCACCTGCCGGTTCACCGACGACGCCACCAACGTCATGTTCATCGGCCCGCCCGGTGTCGGCAAAACCATGCTCGCCACCGCGTTGGGTCACGCCGCCGTCGACGCCGGCATGCGCGTCTACTACTGCACCGCCGCAGACCTCGCAGCGCGATGCCGCAAAGCAGCCATCGAAGGCCGCTGGGCCACCACCATGCGCTTCTACGCCGGACCCACCGTGTTGATCATCGACGAGCTCGGCTACCTCCCCATGCCCGCCGACGACGCCAACGCCTTGTTCCAAGTCATCTCCCAGCGCTACCTCAAAGGCTCCATCATCTTGACCACCAACCGCGGCGTCGGCTCCTGGGGAGACATCTTCGACGACACCACCGTCGCCGCCGCCATGCTCGACCGCTTGCTACACCGCTCCGTCGTGTTCAACATCACCGGCGACAGCTACCGCCTCCGCGAACACCAAGCCCGCAACCGCCGACTATCGAAAGGAGACGACCCGACCTAGAATCAACACCACCACAGGGTGGGGAATTTCGACGAGCACAACTGGGGAACTTCAGCGAGCGGCGGCATGTATGTCGATATGTACCAGTGGTCGGGCCACGCTCCCATGGGTCACGGGTTCCCGCCCCCGGAGCCGCTCTCGATGCCAGGCGGAACGGATCTC
>JAJRXJ010000233.1 GCA_024276355.1 Actinomycetes bacterium
CACCCTCTCAAGGTGGTAGCACGGGTTCAAATCCCGTACGGGGTACCAACATAAGACCAGTTCAGAGCCGCTTTTCGGAGCGGCTCTTCTGGTTCTCCGGCCCGAATGCCAATGAACGTCTCAGTGACATGGTTGTGTTGTCCCGGTACGTGGTTGAGATGCTGGCTCCGGTAGCTGTGTTACACCGCGTGGTTCTCGGCGGGCGGTGCTGATGTGAGTGGTCAGGGAAATCTTTCAGCGGCGCTCGAAGCGTTCAGCCATATGGCCGGTTCGCTGCGCACCCCAGGGCCACAAAGAAGATCCTTGACGAGCTCGGCGCCGCGTTGGCGCACCGCGACCACTAGAACTGGCCCACCCCGGAGGAGTCCGTCGCCGCATGTCGACCCATTGTCTCGGCGTTGCGACCATGAGACAATGAAAGTCTCATGAGGGCCGCTTCGTCTGCAATTGTTCTGGCGCTGCCAGCGGCACTCACAGCATGCAGCTACGCGGACTCCACGACCGCTTCCCAGCCCTCATCAGACGCACCAATTCTGGTGACGTGGCACACCGGCGGCGAGGCGGGTGTCAACTCCTCTCGATCAGGAGACGGGATCCTCTCAATCATCGGCTCTTGTGTAGCGCTGGACGATCATGAAGGAGCGGAATACACAATCGCCTGGCCGGACGGTGCTGTCGAATGGGTCGAACCGGGGCAGGTGTTCGTACTGACTCGAGACGGACGGCGCATCGAACTTCGAATCGGGGACTCCATCGATCTTGAAGGTTCGGAGGCGGGCGGTGGTGGCGATGACTCGGTGCCATCTCCGGATCTGGTTGTCCCGCCGGGTGATGACTGCCCGGACCGATTGTTCGTCACCGGATAGCTGTCGCTTCTGTGATTGCCGCCTGCGACGCTGGAGGCCGGTCGCGGGCCTTGAACTGCGACGATGCCGGACGATCCTGACCACGTCGACGACAGGCATGAAGCCGGTCTGAAACCGATCTGAAGCCGGCAGGAAACCGTCGTTCGTAACTTCTGCCCATGATCGGGAAGAAGCTACGAACCGGGCTTGCCCGCTGCGCTTTCCTGGCCGGTGTATTGGCACTGATCTCGGAGCCACCGGCCCTGGCCGCCCCGCCGCCGGTGGGTCCGATCCCAGCCGAGCTGGGCACTCCGACGGTTCTGGTCCGGGTGGACACTCGTCGCGGTGAGACAGATCCCGATCGCAGCAGGACCGATTCAGGTCATGGGCCGCCAACCCTTCTCGGAGAGGCCAAGACGGTTCCACCCGACTACGTGCCGTTCAGGACCGCGGGGGATGACCGAGCCCCGGTGATCGAAGGCGACTTCCCCGACCCGTTCGTGCTGGAAGACTCGGGGGTGTTCTACGCCTACGCCACGAACACGTTCGGTGCCAACCTGCCGGTGATGATGGCCATGCCCGGTGAGAGCAACGAGTACCTGGGCGATGGATTGCCGAACCTGCCGGAGTGGAGCGAGCAGGGTCGAGTGTGGGCGCCGAGTGTGGCCCATCTGGGCGGTGCCTACATCCTGTGGTACACCACCCGCCACACGGCTTCGGGCCGCCAGTGCATCTCGGTGGCGGCCGCCGAATCACCGACCGGCCCGTTTGTCGACGACTCGTCGGAGCCGTTCATCTGCGACCTCGCCCAGGGTGGATCCATCGACCCGAGCATCGTGTCCGACGCCGGCGGCGCGCCGTGGCTTCTCTGGAAGTCGGATGGGAACTGTTGTGGACAGCCGACGGTGATCTACAGCCAGCGGCTCGGTGTCGATGGCATGTCTCTGATCGGAGGCCCCACCGAGCTGATTCGCAACGATCTGTGGTGGGAGGGAGACGTGGTTGAGGGTCCGACGATGGTCCACGGCAGCTTCGGCTATCAACTGCTCTACTCGGCGAATCGTTGGGACACCGACGATTACGCGATCGGACATGCGGTCTGCGAGTCGATGCTGGGGCCCTGCATCAAGGATGGGGACCCGTGGCTCCGGTCGCGTGACGGTGCCCGGGGCCCGGGTGGACCCGAATTCGTGTCCGATGACAACGGCTGGACCGGCGTGATCGTGTACCACGCATGGACGGAAAGCGGTGTCGGGTACCCGGATGGGGCTCGGAGCATCTTCGTTGGTGAGCTGCGAACCGAGAGCGGTGCTCCGCTCTCCCCGCGGTTCGACAATGTCACGATTCGTGAGGGGCAAGCGGCTCTGAAGCCCAGATGAAACACTGATTCTTATGATGGCGCCATGACGGATACTGCCCGGCGGGTGCATCTCCTCGGGCCTGCGGCGGTCAACACCGGTGCCGACGAGCCACTGAGCCCGCGCCTTCGCCGGCTTCTCGCGGCCCTGGCCCTCAGCCGGGGGATGCAGGTATCGGAGTCGGCGCTGATCGACATCGTGTGGGCCACGGGCGGGGACCTGCCGCAAAACCCGGCCAGGAGCCTTCAGACTTACGTGTCGCGGCTTCGCCGTCTGCTCGGAGCGGAGGCCATCGAACGCCGGGGCAACGGCTACCGACTGGTACCGGATCTGATATGGCTTGACATCACCGAGTTCGAGAGGCTGCTCGACCGTAGCCGCAAGGCGCGTGCCCAAGCCGATGATCGAAGGGCAGTCGACAGCCTCGAGCGGGCGTTGTCGCTCTGGTCGGGTGGTGCCCTCAGCGATTTTTCGGGTGAATCGTGGGCCATGGCCGAGGCCCATCGTCTCGAGGAACTCCGCATCGACGCCGAAGATCAACGGGCCGACATCCTGATCGGACTCGAGGATGTCGACGGCGCACTGATCGCTGATCTCGAACGGCTCGCCGGAAGTCACCCCCATCGTGACGGCCCCACGCGACACCTCATGCGAGCCCTCCACAAGGCAGGCCGCCAAGCCGACGCGCTCGGAGCGTTCTCGAGACATCGGCGCCAACTGTCGACCGACCTGGGGCTGGGACCATCCGCCGAGCTGGCCCTTCTCGAGTCGCAGATTCTCACCGACGATCCGAGTCTCGCCGCCGGCGTCCGTTCTCGCCCGTTCCGTGGATACGAGATGATCGAACGTCTGGGAGAGGGCGCGTTCTCGATTGTGTACCGGGGATCGCAGCCATCGTTGGGACGAGAGGTGGCGATCAAGCAGATCAGGGCCGAACTGGTCAACCAGCCCGAGTTCATCCGGAGGTTCGACACCGAGGCTCATCTGGTGGCTCGCCTCGAGCACCCCCACATCGTTCCTCTCTACGACTACTGGCGCGAGCCCGGTTCGGCATATCTCGTCATGCGCCTCCTACGGGCCGGGAGCCTGGAGACGGCTCTGCGGTCGGGGCCCTGGGAACTCGACCGTGCGATGCAGATGGTCGGACACATCGGCGGGGCGCTCGCCGAAGCTCACCGAGCCGGCATCGTGCACCGTGATGTGAAGCCGGCCAACATCTTGTTGGACGGGAGCGGCAACGCCTACCTCACCGATTTCGGCATAGCCCTCGAGGTCCACGAGGCGGCAGAACCGTCCCCGGCCATGTCCGCGGGAACGCCGGCGTACGCAGCACCGGAACAGCTGCTGCGCCAGTCGGTCGGACCCGCCGCCGACATCTACGGCATGGCCGTGGTCCTCCACGAGACTCTCACCGGCCGGCTGCCGTTCCGCACGGGCCCTGGTTCCGACCTGCCACCGGACCTCGACCGCGTGATCGCCAAGGCGATCTCGAATCTGCCGTCCGATCGACACTCCTCCATCGAGGAGTTCGTCGATGATGTGCAGCGGGCCGTGCAGGGGAGAGTGCCTGATGAGATCCGCTTCGGTGCCGTTGAGGCGGTACGTGAGGTGGAACGCAACCCGTACAAGGGACTGCGGGCGTTCGACGAGGCCGATGCCGTCGACTTCGCCGGCAGAACGAGGCTCGTGGATCAACTCGTGTCGGGGCTGCGGCATCGCCGTTTCCTGGCCGTGGTGGGCCCGTCGGGATCGGGAAAGAGTTCCGTTGTGAAGGCGGGACTGCTGCCGGCGCTTCG
The DNA here is from genome assembly GCA_024276355.1 of Actinomycetes bacterium. Classification (GTDB taxonomy): domain Bacteria; phylum Actinomycetota; class Acidimicrobiia; order Acidimicrobiales; family Aldehydirespiratoraceae; genus SZUA-87. Next base: position 4,000 of record JAJRXJ010000233.1, read on the forward strand.
CGCTGGAGCGATCCGGGGCTCCGATGAGTGGTTCATCACCAGCATGCTCCCGGGTCCGGCGCCGTTCGAGGAGCTGGAGACCGCTCTGCTACGCGTGGCCGCGGAGCGACCGACTGATCTTCTTGCTGTCCTCCGGAGCGGCGACCGGGGAATCGCCCGGGCGCTGCGCCACGCGGTGCCCGCCGAGGGTGGTCAGGTGCTGCTGGTGATCGACCAGTTCGAGGAGCTCTTCAGCCTGGCCGATCCGGCCGTGGCTCGCAGTTTCCTGGATGCGCTGAGTGTTGCCGTCAGCGAGGAGCACCCGAGGGTGAGGGTGGTGACGACCCTGCGCGCCGACTTCCATGATCGGCCGCTGCGCCATGAAGCGATTGCTCGCCTGATGCACGAAGCGACGGTGGCGGTGCCGCCGCTCGCCCCCGACGAGTTGGAACGGGCCATCGTCGACCCCGCCGACGCGGTCGGGATGATGTTCGAACCCGGTCTGGTTTCGCGAATCGTGGCCGACGTCGCCGACCGCCCCGGCTCGTTGCCGTTGCTCCAGTACGCGTTGACGGAGTTGTACGACCACCAACAGTCGGGGCTCCTCACCCAGTCGACCTACTCCGACCTGGGTGGGGTTGCCGGCGCGCTGAGTGACCGGGCCGAGGGCCTGTACACCGAGTCGGTGGTTGCGCAACAGATCGCAATTCGTCGGATCTTCTCACGTCTCGTGAAGGTGGGGGATGGCTCGGAGGACTCACGCCGAAGAGCGGCCCGCTCCGAATTGGGCGGCGGGGCCGATGTCGGGTCGGCGCTGGAGCTTCTTGGCACCGCGAGATTGCTCACGTTCAACCGCGACCCGATCTCCAGGGAGCCCACGGTCGAGGTTGCCCATGAGGCCCTCATTCGCGAGTGGCCGCGGCTGCGTCGCTGG
>JAJRXJ010000234.1 GCA_024276355.1 Actinomycetes bacterium
AATCGACTCGACGATCGCCGGTGTGCCACCTTCCTCTCGATGTTCGATCTCATCCAGGTAGGCGTGGTCGTCGGCGTTGACGAACTTGACGGTGCCACCACCCGGAACATCAGGAACACGGGTGGAGAAAAGCTCCGTACGGGCCACCAGCACACCCGGGGTTCCCGGACCGCCGATGAACTTGTGGGGCGAGATGAATATCGCATCCTTGTAGGCCAGGTTGCCGGACGAATCCGAACCCATCGAGATTTCGACATAGGGGGCCGCCGCCGCGAAGTCCCAGAATGAGAGCGCACCGAATTCATGGAGGAGCGTGGCTATCGCGTCGGTGTCGGTGACGATTCCGGTGACGTTGGACGCCGCTGAGAACGACCCGATGAGCAGCGGACGGTCGGCATGCAACTCGAGCTGCCGACGCAGATGATCCATGTCGATGTGGCCGTTTTCGTCTTCGTCGATGGTGACCACATCGGCGGTCGATTCACGCCAGGGAAGCTCATTGGAATGATGCTCATAGGGGCCGATGAACACCACCGGCCGCTCCTCGGTGGGAATCCGCGAAATCTCGACATGTTGCTCGGAGAACCTCGCCGGCACCCGCAGCCCGAGAACTCCCACCATCCGGTCGATGGCGTAGGTGGAACCACTGCCGCAGAACAGGACCGCGTGTTCGTCGGACCCACCGACCGCCCGTCGGATGATCTCACGGGCGTCTTCGCGGAATCGGCTGGTTTGCAGACCGGTGCCCGACGACTCGGTGTGGGTGTTGGCGTAGAGCGGAAGAACCGACTCGCGGATGTAGTCCTCGATGAACGACAGCGACCGGCCCGATGCCGTGTAGTCGGCGTAGACGACGGGGCGGGGACCGAAGACCCCGTCGACCATTTGGTCGCGTCCGATGACCGACCGTCGAATGAGTTCGATCAGGGAATCGCAGTCCATTCAGATGGAGGCTATGGCTTCGATTTCGACCCGCGCCCCGAGCGGCAGCGCGGCCACCGCCACCGCCGACCGGGCCGGACGATGATCGCCGAATTCCTGCATGTAGATCCGGTTCATTTCCGCGTAGTCGTCGATGTCGGCCAGAAAGACCGTGGTTTTGATGACGTCGGACAACGAGGCGTTGGCCGATGACAGAACCTCTCTGAGGTTGACGAACGCGCGACGGAGCTCGTTCTCTAGCCCACCGTCGACCAGGGCACCCCCGGCGATGCCAATCTGACCCGATGTGTAGAGAAGGTCTCCGCCGCGGACTATCGGGGTGTATGGGCCCACCGGTGTGCTCATGCTGTCCTCCTGCTGCTGCGAATGATCACAATGTATGCGGCCACGATGACACAAGCCCGCGGTCGAGCCACACCGCGGCCGCCACCGCGGCGAACACGGCGTCGCTGCCCCTGACCGGATCGCCGTCATCGGGGCTGACCAGCACCTCGATCGGTGGTGTGTCCGCGGCCTTCAAAATGCCGAACGACCTGATGGTGAGATCATGGATGTGTCCCTCGTCGTCGACGGCCAGTGACTCTCCGCTGACCCACGACAGGGCCATGTGGGCGGCACCGATGCAGTATGAGCGGAGCACGACTTCATCGAGCACCCGCCCACACCTGACCTCGACATGAATGGTGCCATCGACAACGGTGGCTGTGGCCGACCCTCCTGCGGGCGATGAGATCCACCCAACCTCACCGCGCAACCCGGCCCGCAGTATCTCGGCTTCGGCCCATCCCGCACCACGAATCTCCGCCGAGGTCGGTGGACCCGGTGTTTCGATCTCCTCGATCTCGACGTCGGGAAGAACCGCCCGGATCGCATCGGCGATGCCCGGGGTGCGGACAACCCTGACCACCCCGCTGCCATCGACACGCAGACCCGCGGCGATCGGCGGTCGCTTCGGGCCCTGTCTGACGGTGTCTTCGCGTGTGAACAACGCCAGAACGGGCCGGCCATGATGATCTGCAAGACGACGCGCCACCGCCCCGAGTTCGCTGGACGCCTTGCCCCCGAATGCCCCTCCGTTGGCGAGCGGCGACGCCGGCTCACCACCGGGCAGGCACCATGCCGAGTCGGTTTCGAGATAGGCGGGTTCAACCCAGGAGGTGGCCAGTGTCAGGCTCCACTCCCCCGGTGGGATATCCAACGGCGGCCCCCAGTCGCCGGTGG
>JAJRXJ010000235.1 GCA_024276355.1 Actinomycetes bacterium
ACCGAGCAGTACGTGTTCGACCACCATCCGACGGCGACCCACTTCCGCTACCCCTACGTCTACGGACCTCGCCAGCTAGCACCCCGCGAGTGGCTGATCGTGAAACGGATCCTCGATCGGCGGCCCCACATCGTCGTTGCCGACGGCGGTCTGTCGGCCCACAGCTTCGGCTATGTCGACAACCTGGCCCATGCGATCCAGCTGGCTGTCGAGCAGCCCGAGGCGGCCGCCGGCCGGATCTTCCACGCGGCCGACGAGGAGATCCTCACCGTGCGCCAGGTCGTGGAGATCTGCGCTGCCGAGTTGGATCACGAGTGGGAGATCGTCTCGATGCCGGCCGAGTTGGCGATCCCGGCCCGTCCCCTGATGATGCAGCCCTCGACGCATCATCGGGCCTTCGACGTCTCGTCGCTCCGCCACGTCCTCGGCTACCGCGACGTCGTGCCCGCCCGGGAGGCCGTCGCTCGTACCGCCCGTTGGTTGGCCGACAATCCTCATCCGCCTGGCGACATCGTCGAACGCATCATGGAGGACCCGTTCGACTACGACAACGAGGACCGCTTGATCGCCTGGTGGACGCAGGCGATCGGTTCGCCGCCGCAGCTCGACTGGACGACACCGCCCGGATACGGGCTGTCGTACTCCGGCCCGGGAACATCGTACGAACGGCCCGACACCCGGATCTGATCCCTTCACCTGACCCGGCGGGAACGGCCCGCCTCAGTCGGGCCTGACCATGTCGATCATCTCGAGTCGGACGGAACGCAGCTTGTCGACGACAGCGCCTTCGGCACCGGCCGGAATCTCGGGAGCCACGCGACCGGCGGCGAGCTCCTTCAGCATCGCCGCGGTGAACTCGGCGACGGCGGCCCGGTCGGCGATCACCGCGTCGCCGTTGATCCATTGCGGTGTGCCCCGGCCGGCGACCGCATCGGCGTCGGTGAAGTCGATCTCGGGCGGTGCGAGATAGTGGCTCAGCCCACCGATGTGGAGGAGCGCGGCGTGTTCCTCGTGCACGAGGGTGTGGCCATCGGCCTGAAGAAGAATGTTGAGCACCTTGGCAGTGTCGTAGACCCATTTGTCGCGACCCAGTTCGACCAGCCGATTCCAGGCGATCTCGCTCATGTCCTTCTTCGAGGCCACGTGAAATCCGATGTCCCATCGCTCACGGGTGTCGACGAGCGCGTCGCGCCGGTACATGGCGAGGTGGGGGCTGCCGAAGACGAAACCGTCGTGGTCATAGAAATGACGACCACCGATACCGGGCTCCTCGGGGCGCAAGGTGTTGACATCGGTCCACACCTCGACGCCGGAGGTCAATGCGTCGGCGTTCTCGAGCGAGCGGAGAAAGTCGGCGACGAACGGCCCACGGGCCTTGATGTCGGCGTCGATGAAGCAGAAGAACTCGCCGTCGTGACGCTGGTCGAAGGCCACGTCGAGAGCGGTTCCGTGGGGCACCATCCAGCCGTAGGGGCACTCCAGCACTTCGACGATGCGATCGGGACGCTCGGCCGCGAAGGTTCGCATCTCCGCCTCCGACTGCGGCGTGCAGTTGTTGGCGAGGAACCGGTAGCGGCATTCGGTGTTGTCGAGCAGGGTGAACAGGAACCAGCGCAGGTGATGGAAGACCTCACCGGTCCACACGATGTTGAAGACGAGGCCGGATTCGTTCATGTCGGTGCCTCCGCCCGCGGTGGCGGCGCCGCGATCGGGCCGGGCGCCGAGGCACGGCTCGACAGCCACGCACCGAACAACACGACGGCGGTGCCGGCGATCGCAACCGCCGACACGGTCTCGTCGCGAAAGAACACGCCCAACCCGATCGAAATGATCGGGATGACGTAGGTGATGACAGAGGTTCGGACCGCGCCGACCCGGCCGGTCAGGGTGGCTGCGAGGGCGAACGCGATACCGGTCCCACCGGCGCCGAGCACGAAACAGGCAATGAGCGGACCCCACGCGAAGCTCGAGTCCGGAAGCCCCCACAAACCGTAGGGCGCGGTCATGACGGTCGCCGCGGCAAGCGCACGGGCGGTGACCGGCAGCGAGCCATGGCGCCGCTGAAGCGGCCCGGCGATGTTGACCGCAACGCCGTAGGACCCGACCGCGATGACGACGAGGGCGACTCCCACCGCATTGGTGCCGGCCCCGGTCGCTTCGGGGATCCCGATCAGCAGCACACCGGCCAGCCCGACCCCC
>JAJRXJ010000236.1 GCA_024276355.1 Actinomycetes bacterium
CGAGAACCCCGACTGTCGCATCGAGACACTCGTTTCGGATTTCAGAGGCGACAAAGAGGCGCTCGCGGCTCTCTTCGCGTCGGTTCCCGACATCGTCAATCACAACATCGAGACGGTCGCCCGTCTTCAGCGGGCGGTGCGGCCCTCGGCCGGCTACGCCCGCAGCCTGTCCGTTCTCGCCCGGGCCAAGGCGGCGGGGTTCGTGACCAAGTCGTCGATCATCGTCGGCATGGGAGAGACGGCGGGAGAGGTCGAGCAGACCCTGTCGGACCTGGCGTCGGTCGGCACCGACATCGTCACCATCGGTCAGTACCTGAGGCCCACGTCGCACCACCTACCGGTGGCCGTGTGGTGGGAGCCCGCCCGTTTCGAGCAGTGGAAATCGTTCGGCGAGGCAGCGGGGATCGGCCATGTCGAGTCGTCGCCGCTCACCCGTTCGAGTTATCACGCCCAGGAAGCGGCGGCGGCGGTCAACGCGACGAGCTGATCACTCCGGTGTCGAAGCCGGCGAGGTGAAGGCCCCCGTGGAAGCGGGCGTGTTCGATCTTCAGGCATCGGTTCATCACCACGTCGAGACCGGCTCCGGAAGCCCGTCGAGCGGCTTCGGCGCTCCACAACCCGAGCTGGACCCAGAACACCTTGGCCCCGACCCCGATTGCTTCATCGGCGATGTCGGGCAGATCGTCGCTTCGCCGGAACACGTCGACGATGTCGGGAACCACGGGGAGTTCGGCCAGCGACGGGTAGACCGGCTCGCCCAGGATCTCCGACTCTCGGGGATTGATGAGGTAGACGTCGAAGTCAGCGGACGAGCTGAGGAGGTAGGTCGCCACGAAGTTGCTCGCCCGCGCCGGGTTCGACGATGCGCCGACGATCGCCACGGATCGGCTCCGTTCGAGAATGGAACGCCGCGCCGATGCCCCGGGAGGGGCCCAGCCGTCGATCGGGGCCTCTGCGGAATCAGCCATCGGTTCGTCCTCCCAGGGCCTGGTCGAGATCCCAGATGATGTCGTCGAGGTCTTCGAGCCCGACGGACAGTCGCACCATGTCGGCGGTGACCCCGCCGGCGCTCAGCTGCTCGTCGGTGAGCTGTTGGTGTGTCGTGGAGGCCGGATGCAACACCAGTGTCTTGGCGTCGCCAACGTTGGCGAGATGGCTCACCATCTGGAGCCGTTCGATGAACGCACTCCCGGCGTCTCTACCACCGGCGACGCCGAAGGTGAACACCGCACCGGGGCCCTGGGGCAGGTACTTCCGGGCGAGTTCGTGGTGAGGGGAGTCCTTCAACCCGGCGTAGCTGACCCACGACACCCGAGGGTCGGCGTCGAGCCATTCGGCCACTGCCTGGGCGTTGGCCACATGGTCGTCCATTCGTTGGGGGAGGGTCTCGATGCCCTGGAGAAGAAGGAACGAGTTGAACGGCGCCAGCGGGGCGCCGATGTCACGGAGTTGTTCGGCCCGGAGCTTCGAGCAATAGGCGTATTCGCCGAAGTTGTCCCACCAGCGCAGCCCGTTGTAGCTCGGTACCGGCTCGGTCAGCCCCGGAAAACGTCCGGACCCCCAATCGAACTTGCCCGACTCGACGACCACTCCGCCGATGGTGGTGCCGTGGCCACCGAGGAACTTGGTGGCGGAATGCATGACCACGTCGGCGCCCCACTCCATCGGTCGGCACAGATAGGGCGTGGCGAAGGTGGAGTCGATGAACAGCGGCACGCCCTGGGAATGACCGATGTCGGCCAGCACCTCGATGTCGGCGATGACCCCC
>JAJRXJ010000237.1 GCA_024276355.1 Actinomycetes bacterium
CCCATAACGTGGTTCTTTGATGCCTATCCTCTTCGGAAGATATATGCAGACGTGCTAGAGCCGACGCTCAAGAAGTTTGGTTCCATTGTTGATCGGGAACTGTTCCACCTGGAGGGGACCTTGAGTGAGCACGAGTTCTTAGATGGGAGCTTTGTGGATCTGTGCCTCCTCTCCACAACACGAGATCGTTGGGAAGGTCGTGCCGCGAACGTTGACCCGCAATCGCTTGCGAGTCGCATTAGTGGCAATGCATAGGTTCGTAGTGCGGTAATGTAGCCTGGCAATCTAGACATCAGATAGCGTGTCAGAAGGGATTGATCTTGACGTCTTCGACCTACGGATCCGTTGATGGAACTGTTAGAGAGATCGGCGACTGGTTCGACGTTGATGAACTGCATCTCGCTTCCGATTCGAGGACGCTGGAAGAAATGAGTCTTGATTCACTAGATCGAGTAGAGCTCGTTGAGGCACTCGAACTAGCCTTTGAGACTTCAATCGAGCCTGCGTTGGCCGGAGCGATCACGGTGGGAGATCTTCGGGATCTCGTTTCTATCCTGCTACGCCGACGAGCCGACGGACATTCTAGCCCTGGAGTTGACAGCGAAGATGCATACGGCGCTGTCGATACATGATGGTGCTCGGTGTTGTCGCCGCTCGCTGAGATTCCCCAGGTGTGCTCGCCGAAGTTCCCACGGTCGCGTCCCAGATTTGGTGTAACTCGGGCCTGGGCGTGGGTTCCTTGTTGATGATTCTAGACACCCCAGGGTCGTAGGGCGTCAAGCGGCGATCGGGGTTTTGTTGTTTTGGCGGTGGGCCCAGGCGGTGTGTTCGTTGTAGTGGGTGCGGGTTCTGAGGCAGCCGTGGAGGTAGCCGACGAGGCGGTTGCCGAGTGCTCGCAGGGCTTGGTGGTGGAGGTCTCCGGCTGTTCGTCGTTGGTCGTAGAAGTTTCGGCAGCCGGGGCTGGTTTGCAGCGAGCAGAAGGCCCATTGGTCGATGGCGTCGTAGAGGCGCCGGTTGCGGATGTGGCGGGCGAGCACGGCCCTCTTTTTGCCCGAAGCGATGGTGAGTGGTGACGTGCCGGCGTAGTTTCGGCGAGACTTGGCGGTGTCGTAGCGTTCGGGGTCGTCTCCGAACTCTGCGAGCACCCGGGCGCCGAGTGTGACACCGAGTCCTGGTAGGGAAAGGTAGATGTCGGCGTCCGGGTGTTGCTCAAAATTGTCGGTCAGCTCGCGCTCGAGTTCGCTGATTTGGGTGTTGAGTCCGGCGATGACCTCCACGAGCGCCCTTGTGGTTGCGGCGAACGCGGCAGTGACCGGTGCCGGGGCGGCGAGCTGGGGGGTTCGAAGGGCTGCTTGGATGTCGGCTGCTCGGGTGTCGAGGTTGCGTTGGCGGCCGCCGCGTTTGAGCGCAGAGATGATCTGCGCGACCGACAGACGGGCCGCGTCGGTCGGGTTCGGGGCCTTGGACAACACCGCGACCGTGTCGCGATGGGCCAAGTCCTCGAACGCAACGAGCGCGGCGGGGAAGAACTCGCGGAGATCGTTGCGGAGCCGGTTGGTATGTCGGGTCCGGTCCCAGATCAGGTTCTGATGCGGCATCGGATCAGCGATGGCTCGCGGACATCACTGAGTTCAAGTGCCGTGATGGCAAGCTCTTCCTTGCCGGCATTCTCGATCTTCACGATCGAGGCCTGCCCGGCTGGTCGATGGCGAACCGCCAGACCGCTGACATCGTCGTCAACGCGTTGGTGATGGCGCTCGCCCGCCGGCACCCCGACGGCGACGTGATCCACCATGGCGACCGCGGATCGCAATATGTTTCCGGCGATCTGGCTCTGACGATGGCCGATCACAACGTGACCGCGTCCTTCGGCCGAACAGGGGTGTGCTGGGACAACGCCGCGATGGAATCGACCTGGGCCACCATCAAACGTGAGATCCGCCACATCCACGGCGACTGGGAAACCATGACCCGAAGCCAGCTCCGCACGATCCTGTTCGACTACATCGAGACCTTCTACAACCGACGCCGCCACCAAGCCCGCCTCGGCCATCGAACACCCGCCGAAACCTACGCCCCTTCAAAAGCGGCATAATCTGACAACAACCCGTGTCCACCGAACCGGGTCAACTCCATCCACACCAGCCTCAACAGCGTCCCACCCATCGAGTGGGAACACCACTACAGTCAGCAAGCGTCATAAACCCCGTCCGTCCAACGGGGAGAGGCCCAGGTGACCCCGCTGGCCCCCTCTTTCGTCACCGAGTTGAGCTTGACGGCCGCTGCCGGGCCGGCGGCCTTGTCGGGGACCGGGGCCGAGATTAGGCGGTTTCGAGGTTCCAGTTGTCGCCGTTGTGGGTCAGGCCGAGGCTGATGAGGCGTTGCAGGTTTATGGCGGCGGCTCGGGTCGAGAATGCGGTTCGGTTGGCGTTGACGCCGCGGTAGCGGACTCGGCGGTGGCCGTTACGTACGAGCCAGGCGATGGATCGTTCGACCATGGGCCGGTATTGGCGGTAGTCGGCGAGGCCGGTTTCGTTTCGCCAGTCGGCTCGTGCATC
>JAJRXJ010000238.1 GCA_024276355.1 Actinomycetes bacterium
AGACGTTGCGAAAGAAGCGCGACCTTTTATTGAATTGGTTTCGAGCAGACGGCCAGCTCTCATCACCTTCTCAGTTGATTACATTTCTTAATCGCTGGCCGGTTAGTATTCGGTGGCAAGCCTCCGCCCCCTTGCGCCGCATATCAGTCAGCCCTTCTTCGCAATAGAACGCCGAGTGCGGGTTGATGATCAGTCGCTCATGCGCCGGATGCTCTGGGTCACGCCAAGCGACCAACAATGGGTTGTCGGCGGAGGGCGGTTCTTCGGCCAGCACATCGATCGCGGCTCCCGCCAATCGTCCGCTAGCGATGGCATTAGGAATCGCGGCAGTATCCACCACATCACCGCGTGCCGTATTGACCAAGTAGCTTCCCATCGGCAACCAGTTCAACGATTCCGCATTGATCATCTGTTTGGAGGACTCGTTCAGTGGGCAGTGCATGCTCAGCACGTAGGACTCTCGCATCAGCTCCTCCAGCGATTCGACTCGCTTCACACCATTCGCCTTGTCGTAACCGTCCGGTTTGAAGGGGTCATAGAACCGAACATCCATCCCCATCGCTAACGCTCGTCGGGCCGTTGCTGTACCGATTCGCCCCATGCCGACGATGCCGAACACTCGACCCCGCAAGCGATACAATGGTGTCGCAACGTGATACATCCAGGGATCGGGATCGGACCGCATCCGCATGTTGTACCGGTGAATGCCTCGGGTCAACGACAGGGCCATGCCGATTGCCGAATCCGCAACTTCCTCGGTGCCATAGTCGGGAACATTGGCCACGGGAATGCCAAGCTCGCGAGCCAAGGCGTGATCGACGTTATCGAAACCAACGCCACATCGCACGATCAGTTGGCACTGCGTCAATCGTTTGATGGTCGCTGCGGACAAAGACAGATTGTGATACAGCATCACCGCGTCAGCCGATTCGATCTTGCCGATCTGGCGGATGCTCACCGCCGCATGGAGGCCAACCTCAACTCCGGCAAGATCGTAATCGACATTGGTGGCGCATAGAGCCCCGGAACCTGTCGCATTCGACACAAATTGTGAATCTACAGCTTGCGCAGCACTGATAGTAGGCGTACCTTCACGATGCGAGACGATCATGGGTGACTCACAATTGGTGCGCCCCCGTCGATTCATGAGGGTATGGGTCCAGTGGAACAGTCGTCGACGATACCCAAGGCGGACGACCCCAAATCGATGGCCGACGTATCCCATGCCATTGAACGCATGGGTCGCGATCTGGATGCCCGCTCGGTCATGTTTGTGGAACGCGTCGACGGATCCGACATGTTCGCCCCGGTCGACGTATGGGACTGCCGACACGGGCTCAACTCCGACACGGCGCGACCGGGATTGGTCCTGAATCTTGGTCCGGCCATTGCCAGAATGACCAGCGAAGACCACTGCGACGTGGTCTTCGTTCACGGTGAAGATGCGGCAACTATCACCGGTACGAGTTCCGGGACCGCGATTGTCGGATCCATTTCCGGCGCTGGCGATCTGGCGGTCGTCCTCTGCTACGACCACGCACCAGCACAACCCAAGACCGTCGTTTCCGCAGTGACCCAATTTTGCGACCTCGCCGGTCAGATCATCATGCGCGCCCGCGACCAGGCATTGCTCGACGATCGGCTCAGGCTGGAGCGGGCACTGAGCCGAGCTTCGCTGGGGCTCTCCGAGGTGGATGCCGCGTCCTGCGAAGCCGGAATCGGCGAGCACCTTGGCCATCTCGCGGCCCTGCTCGGATCAACAGTGGCAACCATTTGGGACGACCGGGATGACGGCAGGGTCCACCGATCCCACATCTGGGTGAACCCAGCCATGGGGCATTTGCATGACTATCCAATAGATGTCATACCCGTCGATCATCCGATATCGCTGGCGGTGAGATCGCTGGAGACCGGTGGGGTCGTCGAGTTCTCTGAACATTTCAGCGCGCGCGAGCCGAGACACGGGGACTCCCTGGTGGCGGCTCCGCTGCTCGTCGACGGCGGAGTCAACGGAGCGGTAACGTTCGCCTTCGACAACTCCGCGGCCGCCAGTCACGACATCAGCTTCTGGAACAGCGCGGTAGCGGGATTCGCGGCGCTTGTCACCCAGACCAGACGTCGGGTGAGGGCCGAGCAGGCCGAGAACCGTTCCCAACAAATCGAGGCTGCGGTCGGTGGTATCGCTCGCATGTTCGTTGAGGCTGGGTCAGCATCATTTGGCGAGACAATGGACAAAGCCATGAAGGCCCTTGGTGAGACCATCGGCGCCTACAGCACCAGCTTCCACGCGGTCGACCCCATCACCGGCGACCTCGAACTGCAGTCCACGTGGGCATCGGGTCGTGAATGTGCGGTGGGGTCGGACCTCGGCCGGTCATGCATCGGCGCAGTCGGTGAATGTGTCACCTGCGGGCAGATGACGATGCCGGTTCTTTCGGGGGATCATGTGGTTGGTCAGATCGCATGCGATCTTGGAGAGGACCGACACCAGGACCCTCTCATCAAGGGGATCCTGTCGGCCGTGGCGTCGCTCGTGGCGCAGTTTCGCCGGCGATGCGATGCCGAAATGCGGCTTGATGAGCGTCGGGCCATCGACGAGATGTTGCGTGAGATGGCGTCCACGCTGATCGGTTCGTCGCCAGCGGCGCAGGGTGCCGCCACGAAGCTGCTCCGCAGCCTCGGGGCCAGCCACGTATCGGTCTGGCGAGAGCATTCGGGTTGGCGCAGTTCGAGCCACGCCCGGGTCGAATGTATTGCCCGAGCCGATGGACGAGCCGGACGCTCATCCTTGGCGATTCCCCTCTCGCTCATATGCCGATTGGAGCAACCGGGCGAGGTGTTGAACCGTCAGATTCGAACCGTCCCGCGGTGGCTACGAGCGATAGCCGGTGAGGGTCTCGATCCTGCCCCCAGATGCATCTCGCTGGCCACCTTCAGGTTGGATTCAGATGAAATCGTGATCCTCTTCGTCCTCAGCGATGGCGAGGCACCGGTGAACGAGGCCCGCCGCGAGATGATGCTTCGTGCGGTGACGATGTTGGCCCAGCACCATGCTCGGGTAGCTGCCGAAGAAACGTTCTCGGCGGCGTTCGAGTCGGCACCCACGGCCATCGCCATCCGTGACACCGGGGGGCGGCTGATCTCCTGCAACAACGCCTACGTGGAGTTCGTCGGCCGACCACGAGAAGAGTTGCTGGGTGGTCGGCTGGAGGAGTTGTTGGCCGAGCCGGGAACGGTCGGCGAGATCTCCGAAGATGAAAGCTATTCGGACCTTCCCTACAGGCGACCGTCAGGAGAAGTGGTGTGGGGGCGGGCTCGCTTCAGCCACGTTCGGCTGGCCGGACATCCCGAACCCGTCCTGCTGTCACACATAGAAGACGTGACCGAATCCCGTCGCGTCAGCCAGACAATGGCTCATCGGGCCACCCACGACACACTGACCGACCTCCCCAATCGCGATCGGTTCTTCGACCTGCTGAGCAAGGCCGGTTCCATGGCCGGTTCGGCGGTGATTGTTGTCGACCTCGACAGATTCGCCAACATCAACGACAGCTTCGGTCATCACGTCGGCGACATGGCCCTGATCACATGCACCGACCGGATACGTCTGGCCCTCAGGCCGGGCGACAGCATCTGCAGACTCGGTGGCGATGAGTTCGCCATTCATCTCGCTTCGGTTGCCGGCGAGCAGGAGGTCGCTGCCGTGGCGATTCGGCTCCTGGATCTCATGCGCGAGCCGGTGCAGCTCGAGGGCCACGAGATCAGGATCACCTTGAGCATCGGATCGGTGATGGGATCGGAGTCCTCCTCGGTGGCGGAATTGGTCAGGTGCGCCGATGCTGCCATGTATCGGGCCAAGCAAACCGGCAGAGACCGCTACGTGATGTTCGATGACGAGCTTCGCAACGAACTCGCCGATCATCTCACCGTCGAATCCGAGCTCCGTGAGGGGCTGAGAACCGGCCAGTTCGAGGTCCACTACCAGCCCGAGGTGGATCTTGATTCCGGTCGGATCCTTGGCACCGAAGCCCTGGTCAGGTGGAACCACCCTGAGCGTGGGCTGCTTCCGGCCGGTGAGTTCATAGAGGTGGCCGAGCACTCCGGTCTGATTGTCGAACTGGGTCGATGGGTGCTGGAGCAGGCCGCGCAGCAAGCGGTTGTCTGGCGTGAAGCGGGTCACGACATCGTCATGCGGGCCAACCTGTCGATGCGCCAGCTTCGCCCGGCTGTGGTCGACGAGATTCGCGATGCGCTTCTCTCGGCCGGACTGCGCCCCGATCATCTGTGCCTCGAGGTCACGGAGACCGCGATAATGGATGATGTCGACGAGGCCATGCGCCTTCTCCAGCAGATCAGCGACCTCGGGGTGAAGCTGGCCATCGACGACTTCGGCACCGGCTATTCATCGCTGGCCTACCTGAAGAGGATCCCGGTTGACATCCTCAAGATCGACAAGGTGTTCGTGGACGGCGTCGGGGTCAATGACCAGGACACGGGCATCGTCGAGACGGTGATCAGGCTCGGGCGGGCGCTGGATTTGGAAGTAGTGGCTGAAGGCATCGAAAACGCCCGCCAGATCGACGATCTGCGGAGACTGGGCTGCCGACGCGGGCAGGGCTTCTACATGGCCCGACCGGCGCCCGCATCGCACATATCAAATCTTCTGGCCGAGACCAGCCATCGCTGAGGTTCAGCGCTCGGAAATGGGCACCCACTTGCGCTCGTCGACGCCGGTGTAGAGCTGGCGAGGCCTGGCGATCCGGCTGTTCTGCTCGAGCATTTCGTCCCAGTGGGACAGCCAACCGGGGGTACGGCCGATGGCGAACAACACCGTGAACATTTCGGTCGGGAAACCCAGCGACTGGTAGATCAGACCCGAATAGAAGTCGACGTTGGGGTAGAGCTTGCGGCTGACGAAGTAGTCGTCTTCGAGCGCAGCCTCTTCGAGCTTGAGGGCAATGTCGAGCAGCGGGTTCTTGCCGGTGACTGCGAACACGTCGTGGGCCGCGTCTTTGATGATCCGGGCCCGAGGGTCGTAGTTCTTGTAGACCCGATGGCCGAACCCCATGAGTCGACCCTCGCCGGCCTTCACGCTCTCGATGAAGGCGTCGACCTGGTCGTAGCTGCCTATGTCGGACAGCATTCTCAGGACGGCTTCGTTGGCGCCTCCGTGGCGCGGTCCGTAGAGAGCCGCACACGCCGCGGCGACCGACGAGTAGGGGTCGGCATGGGCGGAACCGACCACACGGGCAGCCGTGGTCGAGCAGTTCTGTTCATGATCTGCGTGGAGAATGAACAGGATCTGCATGGCCCGGCGAAGGGCCGGGTCGATCTCGTAGGTGTCTCCCACCTGGAACATCATGTGAAGGAAGTTGCTCGGGTAGTCGAGTTCGTTGTCGGGGTAGACGAACGGCAGCCCCTTGGAGAACCGGAACGCCGCGGCGGCCAGAGTCGGCATCTTGGCGATGAGACGCACGATCTGTGCCTTGCGGCATTCGGGATCGTCGATCTGCTTGGCTTCGGGATAGAAGGTGGACAATCCGGCCACTCCCGAGGTGATGAGCCCCATCGGATGGGCGTCGTAGTGGTAGGCGTCGTATACCCGTTTGCGGAAGTTCTCGTGGATGAAGGTGTGGTGGGTGATGTCGTCGATCCATGCTTCGTGCTGCTGCTTGTTGGGCAGCTCGCCGTATACCAGCAGGTAGGCGACCTCGAGGAATGTGCTGTGCTCGGCGAGCTGTTCGATCGGGTATCCGCGATAGCGCAGAATGCCGTTCTCGCCGTCGAGGTAGGTGATGGCACTGGAGGTGGCAGCAGTGGTGGCGATGCCGGGATCAGAGAACCAGATACCCGGGAGCAGCTTGCGCCACTCGGATGATTCGACGCCTCCGTTGACTATCGGGATCTCGATCGATTCACCAGAACGGTTATCGGTGATTGTGATGCTCTCGGCCACCTGCCAGCTCCCTCTCGTCGCGGACCACCCACCTTTGGGGCGGTGCTCGGATCGTAGACGCAATCGCACCGTTGTCACACATGCGGGCACTGCGAACACCGCCGGGATTTACAAAGGCGAATTGTCGTGGCGTCGCGGTGGGATCTTTTCTCTCTTCGACGACAGCATCTCGAGTGCCGAATGGATCTCCCGGCGGGTGTCGGCGGGGTCGATCACCGCGTCGATGGTTCCACGTTCGGCGGCAATGTAGGGGTTGAGCAACCGCTCTTCGTAGGAATCCTGGAGCTCCTGGCGACGCTCGGGGCTCTCGCGACGATGAAGTATCTCGACGGCCCCCTTGGCCCCCATCACGGCGATTTCGGCTGATGGCCAGGCGAGAGCCATGTCGTTGCCCATCTCCTTGGAGTCCATCACGATGTAGGCCCCGCCG
>JAJRXJ010000239.1 GCA_024276355.1 Actinomycetes bacterium
AGCTCAACGTCGCCAGGCTTCGCGACGCGCTCTCCCAGCTCCCCGACGGTGCCATCCGCGAGATCACCGAGGTACTGCTCGACGCGCTCGCCGGGCGCGAAGTTCTCGACCGTCTGCTGTGCGGCGTGTTCCCACGGCTCCGACCCGATCTCGCCATACGGGTCGCCTCCGAATGCGCGCCGGCCGACCCCGACGCCTGGCTGGCCCGCCTGATCAACAGGTGGCCGAGCCCCTCCGGCATTCCCGACGCCGCGCTTCGCCAGTTGCTCTCACTCGACATGAACACACCGAAGCTCGGTCCCTACCTCAACGAACAAATCCGTCGGTGCCTCGCCGAAGGTGACCTGGACGGTGTGCTCGAACTCGACGAGCTGGCCAAGGACACGCTCCCTCCCACCGACCAGATCTGGATCAGGCTCTCAACCGCTCGCCTGCTGCTCGACGGCGCCCCCGGCCAGGCCCGGGCCCTGCTCCTCAGCGCTGCCGAACAGGCCCACGGATTGGCCGACCTTGATCTCCTGGCCGAACTCTCCGTGACGCTCAGGGCTCTTCCATCGCCATCCGACGGCAGCGGACGGGCCGCCGTCGACGCGGCCCGTGGGTTGGAAGAAGCCATCGAGGCGAGTGCCATCGTCACCGAGTGGAGAAACGCACGCGACGCCGACATGACCGCCAGGCTCGAGCCCCACCTCAGCGGTCGGGTGCTCCACATCGTGGGCGATCGTCGCGGCGAATGGGCCGACGATCTCCGGGTGGCGTTGAAGCTGCGTGATCTCCGGTGGCACGAATCCGAGAAGGGCAAGAGCCCCAATCTGGAGTGGGTCAACAAGTTCGACAAGAACCGCGACTTGGTGGTGCTCATCTGGACCAACGTCGGCCACCCATCCAGCCAGAAGCTCGACTCGGCCAACGTCGACTATCTCAGGTCGCGAGGCGGTCGCACCCACCTGCTCGAGTGCCTAGCCGAATGGGCCGAGCGTCAGTAACCCAATTCGGCTGCCAGTCGATCGAGACGCCTGGTCTGCTCCGCGAGGTCCCGTTCGAGGGCCTCTATTCGTGCCGCCATGGCGTGCATCGACGGCTGCTCGGTCAGCCCTGCAGGCCGCGCCGACGGCGCTGGTGCCGTCGGGGCAGCGTCACCGCCCGCCTCGCCCCGGGGCCCCGGACCCGGCGAGATGTCGGGGGTGGACTCGTCCTCGACCGGCGACCAAACCTGGGCGACACGGGGCTCTCTCTCGCCCGACCGGCGGCCCAGCCGAACGACGAGCGGTTCGTCTCGGCCGGCCAGCGAATCGATGGCCGCCTCGACTCCCGAGACGCCCTCGGGGCCGTCGGCGTATCGCGCGGTACGAGACACCAACTCGGCGATCGTCTGGGGACCGCGCAACAACATGACCGCCAGCACCGCCAGCTCCGGGCCGGACAGAGCCATGGCCTCGTCGACGATGTGGCGATGTTTGCCCACCCTGTGGCCCGACCCGCTCACGGTGCGGGCCAGCCCCCGCTGCCGCAGCTCGAGCATCAACGCGTCGACCTCCCGGTCCGAGAAATCGACCACCGGATCGCGGTTGGTCGACTGGTTGCAGGCCAGGCGCAACGAGTTGGTGGTGAGCGGATAGCTGTCGGGAGTGGTGGCGGCCTTCTCGATCAGGCAACCGATCACTCGTCTCTCGCCGGCAGAGAGTGGGTTCACATTGGTCACCCCCCGACCGTAGCCAATGCCGCCGGGCCTCGGGTCAGAAGAGCCAGCCGGCAACGGGCTTCGGCAACCGCATCGCTTCGTCGAGATCAGCCATCAACCCCGCCGATGCCTCGATTCGGTCGCTCACGGCCAAGACCGAAGGCGACCGCACGCCGAACCACAAGCGGGTGAACGGCCCCACACCGGTGGTCATCGATGGCAGGCCATCGGTGTGCCCACGCGTGGCCTTGCTCTCGACACCGACCTCCATCGTGTAATCGCCGCCCACCCCCGGCCAGGTGCCCCGCAGACGGGACTCGACCGGATCGGTGAGGGTGAGATTGAACCGGACCGGCTCGCCTCTCCAACTCCGTGCGGCCACACAGGCCTCCACGTCGAGCATTCTCATCTGCCACCAGGCGAACGCCCGGTTCGACGACTCGTGGTCGGAACCGGCCGACCGATCGGCCTGCCTCATCGGGTTTCTGATCAGCGCCTGCAACTGGATATGGGTGGGCTCCATGATCGACACCGAACGGATCTGATCACTGAGCTCATGGAGCAGCCTGAGTAGTTCCATCAGCTGGTCGGTGTTCCGATACGCATATGCGGTGATTCGCCAAGGGCCATGTTCACCCTTCATGCCGCCGTACATGAAATGAGTGAGATGGCCCTGCCCATCGCGATAGCCGAGAGCGAAGGGACGGTCGGACAACCCCACCTCGGCCTCGAGAAAGCGGGGCGGAGACAACACGATCGAGCCATGCGACATCATCCGGTTGGACATGGCGTGGTGCATGTCGGCCCAGTCATCCATGGTGACCCTCACCGGTGGCCGATACGGAACGTGGTCGACCATCAATGTGGCGGGATCGAACGAGATTCGGTGGTCGTAATCGGCGGTGCCGAACCCGAGCTTGTCGTAGAAACCCTGCTCGAAGATCCCGAGTGCGGCCACAGCACATCCGGACTCCGCCGCGTGGGAAAGAGCCCGCGTCGTCATCGTCGAGGCGAAGCCCAGCTTGCGCCCCACATGGCTGGTGGTGACCGCCGTGATCGCGCACAGCGGCAGATCAGAGGTGTCGTAGCGGATCGTGCCCGGCACCCAACACACGAAGCACTCCGGCTCGTCGTCGAGCATCCCGACCTCGGTGTTGGCCGCCGCCATGGCCACACCCACCGACGACCGCCTGTCGGCGCTTTCGACCCAGCCAACCTCGAGCCAGGTTCGCAGGGCCGCGTCGAGGTCGCTGTGTTCGTCATAGGCCCGAATCACGTGATCCATGGTGGTGATGCTCCCACACCCGTGGTGCCGGCCACCCTCGATTTCGCCGATACATCCGCAGCGGCCACCGCGCCGGTACATTCAGCGGGGGCCATAATCGAACCCGGGGACCAAATCATGCGAATCGCAGTGCTGGCGGAACAACGATCAGGCGAACGGAGGGTGGCGCTCACTCCGGACGCGGCCGCCAAGCTCATCGCCGACGGTCACACCGTCGACATCGAACCGTGCGCGGGTGCGGCCACAGGATTCAGCGACGAGGCCTACAGCGACGTTGGTGCCACGATCGCCGCCGATCGCGCCGCCGCGATCGGTGCCGGGGGAGTGCTCATCTCGGTCACCCGACCCGACCTCGCCACTCTCCCCGGCCTCGGTTCCGACCACACCCTCATCGCCCTGCTCGATCCTCTCTGGCGTCCCGCCCCCATCGCCGATCTGGCCGCCACCGGCGCCTCCGCACTCTCTCTCGAACTGGTCCCCCGCATCACCAGGGCCCAGTCGATGGACGTGCTCTCATCGATGGCCACCGTCGCCGGATACCAAGCCGTGCTCACCGGGGCCACCCGCTCGCCCCGCATGTTTCCACTGCTCATGACCGCGGCCGGAACCGTGCCCGCCGCCCGGGTGTTCATCCTCGGCGCCGGGGTGGCCGGCCTGCAGGCGATCGCCACCGCCAAGCGTCTCGGGGCGGTGGTCGAGGCGTTCGACATTCGCCCCGCCGCCGCCGAACAGATCCGTTCCGTGGGGGCCAAGTCGGTCGATCTGAAGCTCGACACCGAGGATTCCGAAGACGCCGGCGGCTACGCCAAAGCCCAGGGCGAAGACCAGCAGGCCCGACAACAAGCGGCCCTCACCCCGTTCGTGGCATCAGCCGACCTCATCATCACCACCGCGGCCATACCCGGGGCACGTAGCCCTCTGCTGCTCACCACCGCGATGGTCGAAGCCATGAAACCCGGGTCGCTCATCATCGACATGGCCGCCGAACGCGGCGGCAACTGCGAGCTCACGGTCGCCGACGAGGAAATCGACCATGGTGGGGTCACCATCCTCGGCCCCACACAGCTCGAGTCGGGGGCGGCCCGATCGGCGTCGCTCATGTTCGCCAGCAACGTGGTCACGCTGCTGCGTCACCTCGCCGACGACGAAGGCAACCTCGTCCTCGATCCCGACGACGAGATCACCGGCGCCATGCTCGTGGCTGCCGACGGATCCGTCCCCCATGAGCGGGTGGCCGCCGCTCTCGCCAAACAATCCTCCGACCCGGGAGCGTCATCATGACCCTCGTCATTTCGCTCACACTTTTCGTGCTCGCCGTGTTCCTCGGCGTTGAGCTCATCACCAAGGTTCCGCCCACCCTTCACACCCCGCTCATGTCGGGCTCCAATGCCATCTCCGGCATCACGCTGATCGGCGCGCTGGTGTCCGCGGGTGCCGATCACCGTGCCCTCACCACCTGGCTCGGGTTCGCGGCGGTGGCTCTGGCCACCATCAACGTTGTCGGCGGATTCGTGGTCACCAACCGAATGCTCGCCATGTTCACCACCCGCAAACCGAAACGGCCGGCCGCCGAGACGGAGGCCTGAGGTGAACCGCGCAGACTTCATCGAACTGGGCTACCTCGTCGGAGCGTCGCTGTTCATCCTCGGGCTCAAGGGCCTCGGAAGGCCCCGCACCGCCCGCCGCGGCAACCTGCTCGGCGCGGCCGGAATGCTCGTGGCCATACTCGTCACACTCATAGATCAGGCCATCGTGTCGTACTGGGTGTTGGCCGCCGGGCTGGCCGTCGGGTCGGCCATCGGCGTTCTTCTCGCCGTGAAGGTGCAGATGACCTCGATGCCCGAGCTCGTCGCCCTGTTCAACGGTTTCGGCGGTGCCGCCTCGGTGCTCGTGGCCGGAGCCTCGTTCATAGAGGCGGTTGATCTCGGCTTGGTCGACGACCAGACCTCGGTGGCCGCGGCCGCCACCGCCATCATCGGAGCGGTCACCTTCACCGGCTCGGTCGTGGCGTTCGCCAAGCTGCGCGAGTCGCTCCACTGGCACGGTTTCGCGGGCATTCGCATCGTCAACGCCGTTCTGGCGCTGGTCAGCCTCGGGCTCGCCGTCATGGTTGTCGTCGACCCCGGCAACACCATGTGGCTCTGGGCTCTCGTGGCGGTCGGAGCCGTGTTGGGCCTGTTGGTGGTGGTACCCATCGGCGGTGCCGACATGCCGGTCGTCATCGCTCTCCTCAACTCGCTGTCGGGTCTGGCCGCATCATCGACCGGTTTCGTGCTCGACAACACGCTGCTCATCATCGCCGGCGCGCTCGTGGGTGCCAGCGGCATCATCCTCACCCAGATCATGAGCGTGGCCATGAACCGGTCGGCCCTGTCGGTGCTGTTCGCCGACGCCCCTTCGGCCGGCGGCGGCATGGACGCCGACGAGGTCTACGCCGGCAAGATCACCAAGACCTCCGCCGAGGAGGTGGCGATGATCCTCGAGACGGCCAACCGGGTGATGATCGTGCCCGGCTACGGACTCGCCGTCGCTCAGGCCCAACACGCCGTGAGCGAACTGGCCAAACTGCTCGAGGCCAACGACACCGAGGTGGTGTTCGCCATTCATCCGGTGGCCGGACGAATGCCGGGCCACATGAACGTGCTGCTCGCCGAGGCCGAAATCGACTACGAGAAGCTCCTCGAGATGGACGCCGCCAACCCCACGTTCGCCCAGACCGACGTGGCCATCGTTCTCGGTGCCAACGACGTGGTCAACCCGTCGGCCAACACCGATCCCGACTCGCCGATCGCCGGAATGCCGGTGCTCGAGGTCGGCGACGCCCAAACCGTGATCGTGATCAAACGCTCACTCAGCCCCGGTTTCGCCGGCATTCCGAATCCGCTGTTCGCGGCCGACAACGCTCTCATGTTGTTCGGCGACGGCAAGGCCGCGGTCACCGCCATCAACAAGGCCCTCGCCGAGGGCTGAGGTGGCTTGGCGCGATCACCCGCCGTAAGCCAGGCCCACAGGGATCACCGGCCCTGAGCCCGCGGCCCGTAGCAACGACCCCACGACGGTGACCGTCCAACGGGAGTCGACCAGGTCGTCGACAAGCAGGCACACCCCGGGCGGGACCTCCCCGGACACCTCGAACGACCCCCAGATGTTCGACACCTGGGTGGAGGAGTTGCGCATCGAGCGCTGGGGTTCGCTGTGGCGGAGCTTATCCACGACCGGATGAACGGGAAGCCCGAGAATCCGTCCGACCTCGGCGGCCAGCGACGGCACCAACTCCGGGCGACCCATCGACGGCACGAAGGTGATCCATTGCGCCGGCTGCTCGACACGCTCGGAGATCATCTCGCACAGCGCCTCGACGAGTTCGGGGGCGAAGCGGCCATCGACGAGCCGACCCTGTTTCACCAGCGGCCCCCATCCGGCGGCGCCCCACGGGGTGAGACACCAACCGGGTTCGACGACACGATCCTTGCCGATGGAGCCCTTCGGATCATCGAGACCGGCCGGCCATCTCTTGCGAGGCTCGAACGAGACATGGTCGTGGCGCAGCCGGTCGTCGGCCTCTTGCTCCAGTGAAACGCCGGCCTCGATACCGAACCGCTCACCCCGACACACATCGCAGACGCCGCACGGCTCAGGCGCAGGATCGTCGAGCTGGTCGCGCAGAAACTGCATGCGACACGAATCGAGCTCGACATAGCGCTCCATGGCCGCCTGCTCCTCGCGGCGCCAGGAGTTCACCCGCTCGACCCGTTCCTTCGGATAGACCCACGGGGCCGACGTGCGCTGCCACCCGCCCGACACCTTCTCCACCGCACCCTCCACCTCCAACTGGACGAGAAGGCCGTCGATTCGACCCGTCGACAGGTTTACACGAGCAGCGATCTGCCCCCGCTTGATCGGCTCCTCGGATTCCTCGAGCAGCTCGATGACGGCCTCGACGTCGTGCTGTGAGGGAAACGCCGATTCGATGAACCAATCCTGGATGTCGCGATCCTCGGCCCCGGCCAGAAGGATGCCGTACGACTCGGTGAGCGAACGACCGGCCCGGCCCACCTGCTGGTAGTAGGCGATCGCCGACTGCGGGACCTGATAGTGGATCACGAAACCCACATCGGGCTTGTCGTACCCCATGCCGAGTGCGGAGGTGGCCACAACACACTTGATCTCATTGGCGAGGAACCGTCGGAGCATGGCTGCCTTGGCGTCCACCTCGGTGAGATCGCCACCGCCCATGTAGGTGCCACACTCGATTCCGTGGCCTCGAAGAAACTCGGCCACCACCTCCACGTCTCTTCGAACCAGGCAGTAGATGATGCCGGTGCCTGGTAGGTCGGGAATGTTGCGGGCCAGCCAGGCCAGCCGCTTGTCGGGGTGGCGCTTGTCGGTGTGGACCTCGAGACGGAGGCCGTCACGGCCGAGCGGCCCACGAATGGTGAGCAGGTCACTGCCGAGCTGCGACTGCACATCGGCCACGACTCGGTCGTTGGCGGTAGCGGTACACCCGATCACCGGTACACCCACCGGCAGCATTCTGAGAAACTTGGCGATACGTCGGTAGTGGGGCCGAAAGTCGTGGCCCCAGTCACTGATGCAGTGGACCTCGTCGACCACCACCAGACCCACCCGCGAGCCCAACTCGGGCATCCAGTCGCGACGAAACTCCGGGTTGTTGAGCCGTTGCTCGGACACCAGCAGCAGGTCGATCTCGTCGGCCTCCAGCCGTCCGCGGATCTCATCCCAGGCCTCGCGGTTGGTGGAGTTGACCACCGCGGCCCGCAACCCCATGCGGGCCGCCGACTCGACCTGGTTGGCCATCAAGGCGATGAGAGGAGACACCAGGAACGACGCGCCGAATCCCCTGTCTCGCAGCATCCTCGTGGCGATGAAGTAGACCGCCGACTTGCCCCACCCGGTGCGTTCCACCACCAACACCCGACTGCGATCGTCGACCAGCGCCCTGATGGCCTCGAGTTGGCCGCGCCGGAACACCGCCGTGGGATCGGCGGTGAGGGCGCGCAGATGTGCCAAGGCCTCGGAATCGAAATCGGTGATGGTCAAAGTGTCAGACATGGGCGACGGTGTATCGCCCGAGTGTGACACGCCGGAGAGGCGACCGGGTCAGCCGATCGGGAACTCGAAGGTGCCGACCGCCGGATCGCCGGTGTCGAACTGCACCTCGTAGGTACCGCTCAGCAAGGTGTCGGTGATGGTGCCGGTGGCGGTGAACCCGGATATTCCGGTCACCGGAGTGCCGGTGCCGACGACGTCGACCTTGCCGTCCTTGATGGTGATCTTCAAGGTGCCCAGGAACGGAGTCTCGACGGTGTAGCCCGAAGCCAGCTCACTGATCGGAAGGTCGACCCCGAAGATGTCGCTGATCCCCTGCCCGAGGACGTTTCCGTCGGTGAGATCAAGAAACACCGAGAGGGTGTCGCCGGTGACTCCCACCTCGCTGACAGCCTTGCCGCTCGACCCGAACGTGGTGTTGTTCCACTGCCCGGTGAGGGTCCCCTCGGGCAGAGGCGACTTGGGTGGATTGGTCACCTTGGGTGCCACCGTGGTGGTGGGGGCCGCGGTGGTGGGCGCCGCTGTGGAGGTTGGAGCAGCAGTCGTGGGTGCCGCCGAGGTCGTGGTCACAGTGGTGACCGGAACAGTGGAGTTGGCTCCTCCGGACACTTCGGTGGACCCGCTGTCGCCGCACGACACTGCTATCAGGGACACGGCCGCAATCAGGATTCCTAGCGACCGTCTGGCTGGGATTCGTATGATGGACATACCCAATTCTCCCCCACCATCGCGTGACGTGCAGATACTTTGAGTCGATCTCACTCACAGTGTTGCCGGAAGATCGGCCCCACCGGCCGGGTTACCGGCAAATGAGGCTCCGCCGGATGACCGCCGTCACCGCTCTGGTCGCGGTTGGGGCAACGGCCTGCGCCGCCGATGATCCGGAAACCGTCGTCGCCCCCGAGCCACCGACCGGAGCCACGAGGCCGCTGTTCCTCACCGACCCGGGCGCCACACCACCCCTCGACAGACAGCGATCCATGGTCGACCAATCCCGGATCGTGTTCGACACCTTCGACGGCGGATCGATATCACTCGAATTGGCCGACGACGACACCATCAATGATCTGCGCGACCTCATCGCTCCCATCGACGCCCCCGCCTACGAATCGGTAGCCTCGGCCACCGCGTGGATGCCCGAAGGCGATGTGGTGCTGGCCTACACCGATGACACCGGAGGGGAATGGGCGTATCCGGTGCGCACCCTCAACTTCCACGAGATCATCAACGACGAGCTGGCCGGCCAGCCGGTGTTGATCAGCTACTGCCCGCTGTGCTCGGCCGGCGTCGTCTACGACCGCCGGGTCGAGGGCCGGGAGCTTTCGTTCTCCAACACCAGTGCCCTCCACCAAAGCGACCTGGTGATGGTCGACCGCGAGACCGGCAGCTACTGGTGGCAGGTCGCAGGCAAGGCGATCATCGGCCCGCTCACCGACTCGAGCCTCACTGCGCTGCCGTCCTCCATGCAACGTTGGTCGGTGTGGAGTGCCACCCACCCCGACGGTTCGGTGCTGTCGCGGCTGCCTGGAGAGGAGTACCTCCCCGACCCGTTCATGGGCATGGCCGAACGCATCGACGCCGGGCTCACCCCCCGGGATCTCGCCCCGGGGGTGCTCGAGGATCGTCGCCTCAGCCCCGGCAGCACCGTGGTCGTCACCAACTTCGAGGGCACACCCGTGGCCTGGGCGGTGGCACCGGCCCGTGCATTCACCTCCGAGATCGCCGGACGAACGGTCACGGTCGACACCGACGGAACCGGTGCCACCATCACCAACCCCGACACGGGCGAGCCCTTACCGCTGCGAACCTCGCTTTGG
>JAJRXJ010000240.1 GCA_024276355.1 Actinomycetes bacterium
CGACGATCCGGAGTCGTTGAGCAGTGTGAGCTGACTCGATATCTGCTTGTTCTGGGCGATGGCCGACGCCACCAGAACCGGACCCGGGGCCTGTGAGCCGGTGACCTCGTATGACACCAGCCTGCTGGTGCCATCGGGCCGCATCTCGCCGGCCACGAACGCCTCCAGTTCACGGCGGTCGTCCTTCACATCGAAGGGCACGAACGTGCGCAGGGTGACGTACGAGGTCTCTTCCTCTCCAGGCAACTTGATGAGCGTGTAGTAGGGATCGATGCGAGCTTCGCGGACGCTGACCACCCCGGTGTCGGAGTTGATCGTTGTGACCGCGCTGCCACCGGCCCTGACCGTGCGGCCCGGATCCTGGGCCACCGACCAACGACCAGTGCCGATCACGAAGGCAGTGGGGTCGCTGATCTGATAGGTGCCCCACATGTTGGTCTGCACTCGGAACAGATCCTGCGGATAGCGGATGTGCTCCTTGAGCTGGGCGGGCATCTGCGAGAAATCGGTGAACAGGTTGGGGAAGGCCGACCGCCAGGCATCGATGATCGGATCGTCGATCGGCATCACGTAGAGCCACACGGTTCCGTCGTACGAGTCGACGACGGCCTTCACCGAGTTGCGCACATAGTTGAAGTTCGCACCGGCCAAGCCACCGGCGGGCACATGGGCATTGTCGGCTCGCTGGGCGTAGGGGTAACGATTGGTGGTCGTGTAGGCATCGATCACGTAGAAGATCCGGCCGCCGACAACCACCGGGTAGGTGTCGGAATCCAGCTTCAGGAACGGAGCTACCTTGGCGACTCGTTCGCGGACATCTCTCACGTAGATGACCCGGGTGTCGTTGTCGACGAAGTTGCTGATCAAAGGATCGAGCTGGCCGAAGCGCAGAGCGAACGCGGCCTGCCTGACGAACGACCCCATGTTGACGCCGCTCTTGCCCTCGTATTCGGTGGGGACGTCCTTGCCCGTGAGACTGTCGACGTAATCGACCTCGGTAACGTTGGTGTTGACCAGCGCGTAGCCCGACATGTTCTCACCGTGATACACCTGAGGCTGGGTCAGCTCGAGCGATATCGACGGGTCGACGGTGGTGGGCAGACCACCCACGAGGAACTCGGGGCGACCCTCGGTGGTGGTGGTGTTGGCCTTGGCCAGTGCCACCCCGTAGCCGTGGGTGAGCCTGACGTGCTCACGTTCCCAGCTCAGATTGCTCGGATTGAGTTCGCGCGCCGCCAACACGACCTGGGTGTTGACCCCGTCGATGATGTAGCGATCGGTGTCGAGAATCCCGGGGAAGGTGTAGAACTCGCGCTCGACCTGGACACGCTCGAAAGTGGGGTCGGTCACCAACGGGTCGAGGAGCCTGGCGTTGCGCACCGTGCCGGCATTGTTGTGGATCTGGTCGGCGGTGAGCTGATCGGTGTAGTCGAAAGCCGGTCGGGTGATGTCCTTGCCCGGGACCAAGCCGAAGGCCGCCCTCGTGGCATCTATGTTTCGCTGGGTGAAGACAGCCTCACGTGTGGTCTCGTTGGGCTGCACCTGGAAGCGCTGCACGAACGCCGGGTAGATGCCCCCGACCACGATGGCCACGAACGCCCAGAGCCCCACCGCCAACGCCGGCAACACCCAGCCCCGGCGGCGAATGTTGATCACCAGCAACACCACCGCGAACAACGAGATGAGAATCAACAGGTTGATGGCCGGAAGTTGCGCCTTGACATCGGTGTAGAGGGCCCCGTCGACAACACCGCGATGAGACACCGTGAGTTCGTATCGGGCCAGCCAGTAGTCGGCCGCCTTGATCAGGGCCAGAGCCGCGAGTATCGCCGACATGTGAACCTTGACCGCCGGGATGACTCGCTCACGGCCCACCACCTGGATCCGTATGCCACCGTTCAGATAGTGGGAGATCACCGTGATTATGAAGATGATGACGAGAGCAGCGAACGCCCAACCGACCACGAAGCTCAGAAACGGCAACCGGAAGATGTAGAAGCCGAGGTCCTTGTGGAACTGGGGGTCCTTTATTCCGAAGTCCTTGCTGTTGACGAACAACAACCAGGACTCCCACTGGCTGCTCACTCCAGCAGCGGCAACCAGCGCGAACAGGGCCGAGGCCGCGGTGCGGATGGCCTGATTGTGGCCGTCGACCACCTCGTGGTATCTGGCCAGCAGCTCTTCTTCGGGCCCGGGCGCACGAAATGACGGGGCCATGCGATCGGAGATCAACAAGTTGACCCACATCAGAACGAAGAACACCCCGGCGAAGATCAGGGTGAGAACCACCTTGGCCCCCAGAACTCCCCGCCACACGGACGTGAATCCGAGCGAGTGGAACCACAGGTAGTCGGTGTAGAAGCTCGCTATCCCGCGGAGGGATGTGAGCAGGACAAAGAAGGCCACAACCGCCACGACGAGTACAACTCGCCCGCGGGTACCGAACCGACCTTGCCTACGGGGCGCGTGATCATCGACTGCATGCATCAGAACCTGACCTTATCGGCAGTCTTCAACTTGTGACCGGCACCAGTCGACAGGTGCAGGCGACATGGACCGGCGGTTGGAGGTCGCCGGTGGGGAACGGTTGCCCGGCCTCGACCGCACCCGCCAGCGCATTGTCGGCGCAATCGGGACCACACGGGCCGTCGGGATCAACGACCCAACGCACCATTCCCGGTGACGACGCCATGACGATCGCGGCGTCGACCGCCACCACTGCAGAAGCCACCGCCTCGGGCACCCGCCTTGATCGGGACTCGCGGTAGATGGCCCGCACGGCATCGGTCATCTCGGAAGCGTCGGGCTCGTCGCCGTCGTCGCTGCGCTTGACAAAACCGGAGAGTCGATGCCGGATCGGCTCGATCGCGATCGCCACCACCTGGTCGAGAGCCGACGAGAGATCCGCCGAGTCGGACTCGCAGACCGCGTCGACATACGCCTCGAACACGGGTCGCACCGCGTCCATGTACAACGCAAGATGGGCCGGCTCATCGTCGATCAACTCCCGCAGGGCCTCGGCACCGTTGCGTCTGATGCCATCGAGCAATGAACCCTGCTCATCGACGACCACCTTCTTGAGGGCGCGTGTGGCGTCGGTGACGCAACCCTGCCGGGCGAGATCGACCACAGGTTCGGGTTCGACGATCCCGGCTACTTCAGGTTCGGGCTCCGGCTCGACGATCCCGGCGACTTCAGGCTCGGGCTCCGGATCCGGGACCACCGAGCGAAGCTTGGCAAATATGTCGTCTACGCCGACCTCGGGCGACCCATCAGGCGGCGGCTCGGGATCCGGCTTGATTTCGACCTCGGGCTCGGGCTCAACCACCATATCCGGCTCGGGTTCGGGCGAAACCACCATCTCCGGCTCGGGCTCGGGCTCGGGCTCAACCACTATCTCCGGTTCGGGTTCGGGTGCGGGCTCATCATCGGCCTCGACATCGAACAGATCCGGCCGGTCGTCATCGGCAGAGTCGAGCGACCCGAGCTGGGCCAGGGACTCGACCTCGCCGGTGACGAAAATCGGCTCGGGACCGGGATCGACGATGTCTTGAACCAGCGGATGACCCACCAAGTGGGCGGCCTCGATCTCGGCCTCCATGTGATCCGCAGTGGGGACCGGCTCCTCCGTGATCCGCAGCCCGGCCCGCTGGGCGGCCGACCGCGCCTCCGGCACCGACGCCACCAGGTCGGCAATGGAATCGTCGAGGTTCTGCTGCACCACTGCCAGCGACTCGAGCAGTCGATCCCGGGCCGCCCGCAGTTGCTCGACCTGGGCCCGGCCGGTCTGCCTCTTGCGTGACAGATCCCCGAGCATCCGCGCTCTCACCGTCTGAGCCTCGGCGACCATGTGTCGGCCGTGGGAACGGCCGTCTTCCAGGATGACCTCGGCATCGCGACGGGCCCGCTCGACTATCTCATCGGCGTCGGTGCGGGCCGTCTTTCTGGCTTCATCCGCGGCAGCCACCGCCTCCTCGCGGACCGCCGCAGCTTCTCGCTCGGCCCGCTCGGCCCGGTCGTGGGCGGCCTGATGCGCCGACTCGAGGACCCTGGTGGCCTCGGCGCCCAGGGCCACCGCTATTCGGTGCGCCTCCAACTGATCGCCGCCGTCGCTTTCGACATCCGGGACCGATGACCGGAGCAGTGCCATCTCGGCTTGGAGCTCGCGAATCGTTTCGGCCGCCGCCCTCAGCCGGGCTCTGACCGCGGCCGGGTCGAATCCCCTGCGCACAAGGGGAAAGGTGGCGTTCTCCAGACCCGACGGGTCGGGACGATCATTGAGGGAACTCGGCACCCCACAAGCGTAGGTTGAGCGGCGATCCCCGTCAGGTATGCCCCATTCCGGCGATCGAGGCCCTATTGGGCGGGAAGAGCCAGCCCGGTGGTCTGCCCACCCAGACCGGCCAATACGTCGAGAGCCTCCGACAGTGTCGACACGCCGACCACCGGCATGTCGCCGGCCCCCTTCTCGGCATCGGCCACCTCGTTCACCGGAACGATGAATACCTCAGCCCCGGATTTCCTGGCCCCGACTGCTTTTTGCTCGGCTCCACCAACATCGCCGACCGACTCGTCGAGCGCGATCGTTCCCGTGACCGCCACGCGATGGCCACCGGTCAGCTCACCCGGCGTGAGCAGATCGAGAATCGAAAGGGTGAAGGCCAACCCCGCTGAAGGGCCTCCGATCTCACCCGAGTCGATCGACACGTCGAAGGGAAGATCCGTCTGCACGGCCCTCACGCCTACGTTTCCTATGCCGATGAACGGACGGGTCGGATCATCGGGATGTTCTCCCAGGGTTATGAACACCTTGCGTTGCTCGAGGGTGTCGTTGTCCTCCAGGGTGATCTCGACGCGGTCGCCCGGTGAGTGCTGATCCAGCGCCGTCTGCAGAGACTGAAAATCGGTGATCGGGGTGCCACCGATGTCGACGATCACCTCTCCAACCCGAAGGATCCCGGCCGACGGACCGTCGGGCAGAACCTCGGCGAAGTTGATACCCGACTCGTCGATCACATCGACTCCGAGATGCTGGAAGGCCACCAACACGGCGGTCTCCTTCGACACCTGCATCATCTGAAGATTGCGTTGACGGTTCTCGGATGTGGATCTGGTGCTGAACACAGCATCGTGGGGTACCAGGGTCTGATGGGGATCTCGCTCGGCATCGAGCCACTCCAGAACCGAAACCTGGTCGTCGATCGCCACCGTGGTGAACAGGATCTGCCCGGTGGGTGGGAAAACCGTGGACCCATCGACGGCGACCCTCCGGTCGACTTCACGGGCCCGGCCGGGCTTGAGCGCCACCGGGTTCTTGTCGATGATCGCAGTGCCCGGAACCACGTTTCCGAGGACCGACACCGGCACGATGCTCAACACCGCGAGCAGGAGACCCACAACGCCGGCCCCTATGACGACCGACCTCACCCACCGGCGGCTGTGCCAGGGCCGGGGCGCCACCGCGGCCGTGTCCGGCGGTAGCATCGTGGTTGACGTGTCGAACTTGTTCATCGTGTCTGTGCTCGTCCTGGTGGCGGGGTCATCAGCCCACATCGGTCGACGACCGCCGTGGGCGCTTCAGCCTGCCACGACCACCGGCGCAACCACACGCGCCCGCTTGGGCCTCACCATTCTATTGCTGGCCACCACGGCGACCGATCC
Organism: Actinomycetes bacterium; assembly: GCA_024276355.1. GTDB lineage: Bacteria > Actinomycetota > Acidimicrobiia > Acidimicrobiales > Aldehydirespiratoraceae > SZUA-87. Next base: position 5,662 of record JAJRXJ010000240.1, read on the forward strand.
CGACAACGAGAAGATCAATCCCCTGCTCGACTCTCTCCGGGTACTGGGCATCATCCGACGCCGCGTGCCCCGCACCGTGGTCGGTAAGAAGGCCTACGTTCGGTGGTGGGAGCGGCTACGGGCCCTGGTCGTGCTGGCCGTGATCGTCGTCGGGCTCGGCATCGCCTTGGCCGCGGCGATCGGCATTCTCGTCCTCAGCGCGGCGTTCCTTCTCGAGCAGGCGATCGCCTGACCGTCGGAGTTCTCAGCGGCCGAAAAGTCCCCGTCGCGATTCACCGGTCAAGTGGGTGTTGTGCCTCGTGGCGAGAGGCTCGAAGTCGCTGGTCTCGACCATCGTGAGCGGCTCGAACACCGAGGTGTTGTCATCTGTCGCAGGATCGGCCTCCGGTGAGTCCTCGACGCTGTCGATGGTCGACGGTGCCGGCTCGGTAGCACTGTCCTCGGTGGGAATCTCGACCTTGAAGTACTGCTTCAACTTGAATTCGACCGGTTCGATCCGGCACAGCCGAACATCGGTCCCGCCGGATCCGTTGCAGGCCATCTCGATGTGCTCAACCGCACTCTCGATGTCCACGAACTCACGGTAGACGGGCTGGTCCGCTTCTCCTGGCTGAATCACTATGTAAGGCACTGGTGCTCCTGGCGATCGACCTGTCTCTCGATCGGACGTAGCCCCCTCCAACTTGAGCATTTCGGCCTTGTGGCCTGGGTCGTACGACCCACCCCCCGTTGTAGGGTCGGGCCATGGATCGGCTCCCCACCCCCGAGCGTCGCCGTCTCACCGCGCTGGCCGGCCACCGCGGAGACCACGCCGCGGCACGCTCCGGTCTCGACGACCCCGAACCATCGGTACGCGTGGCTGCGCTGAGATCACTCCACCGACTCGACCGGCTCACCACCTCCGACCTCGACACCGGTCTCGAAGATCCGGCCCCATCCGTGAGAATCGCCGCGGTCGAACTTGCGGCCGGCCGCACGTCCCCAGAGATCGCTCACCTTCTCGCCGACCGCGATCCGGCAGTCGTCGAGACGACCGCATGGGCCCTCGGAGAACGTGCGAACACCAGTCCCGAAACTCTCGACGCGCTCATGAAGGTCGCTGCCGACCACGACGATCCGCTGGCGCGCGAGTCGGCGGTTGCCGCGCTCGGTGCCATCGGCGACGACCGGGCATTGACGACCATCCTCGGGGCCACCCGCGACAAACCGGCCGTACGAAGACGAGCGGTGATCGCCCTCAGCGCATTCGAGGGACCCGAGGTCGACGATGCCTGGCAGCGGGCCCGAACCGATCGTGACCGTCAGGTCAGAGAGGCCGTCGAGGAACTGCTCGGCCCCGAGTGACCTATTTCGACCACTCGTTCATGAACATCTGCTGGCCCGCCTGGAACGACTCGATACACACACCGGCGCCCAGGACAACGGTCTCGAGTGGCGAATCGACCAGGTGAACCGGCACCGAGGTCTCTGATTCGAGGCGCTTCTCGAGACCCTTCAACATGCCTCCACCACCAACGAGATTGATGCCTTCCACAATCAGATCCTGGGCCAGCTCAGGAGGAGCCTGTGCCAGACAACTCACCACCGAATCGATCATCGCCCCGACCGGCTCCGATATCGCCTCGCGTATTTCCTCGGGCGTGAGAACCACGGTTTTCGGCAAGCCGCTCATGAGCTCACGGCCCCTCACCTCGGCGCAAACCTCATCGTCGGTGGGGGCCGCCGACCCGATGACGATCTTGATTTCCTCCGCGGTGCGCTCCCCTATCGCGATGCCCCACTCGCGGCGGACGTGAGCCTGGATGGCGGCGTCGATGTCGAACGATCCGACCCTCACGGCCTCCAGGGCAACCACGCCACCAAGTGAGATCAACGCCGACTCGGTGGTGCCACCGCCGATATCGACGACCATGTTCCCGATCGGCTCGCTGATCGGCAACTCGGCCCCGATGGCAGCCGCCACCGGCTGTTCGATGAGCCTGGCATCGGCCGCCCCCGCCCGACGGGCCGCCTCGGTGACCGCCCGCCTCTCCACGGCTGTGATGGCCGACGGCACACAGATCACAACCTTGGGGCGATTGAACTTGCTGACGCCCACCCGTTGCAGAAGCAGGCGAATCATCCGCTGTGTGACATCGAAATCGGTGATGGCCCCCTTGCGAAGCGGCCGCACCGCCACGATGTAGCTGGGCGTGCGACCGATCATGTCCCAGGCCTCGTGGCCCGTTGCGATCACCTCGTTGGTCCTACGATTGAGCGCGATCACCGACGGCTCATTCAGGACAATGCCCGCGCCTCTTGCATAGACGAGCGTGTTGGCTGTGCCAAGATCGATCGCAAGGTCGCGTGCCAGGGGTCAACTCTCCTTGTCGATCGGGTCAAGGGTGACGATACCGACAGGCTGCTCCCGACGTGGCCCATCCGGGTTTATGGACAGCGCCCGCATCTGATCCGCGAACGAGATCTCAGCCCGACGACGGCGCCGGCGCCGGGAAACCGAGTGGGCGATCCACAACAGGATCAACCCGACAACACACGCTATGAGGGCACCCGCAAGAAACACGACCGCGCTGCTCACGAGCCGACCTCGGTGATGTGTTGGGGCTCAAGCCCCCAGGACTGGCCGCCCGCCCATGTCTCCCGTTTCCAGATCGGCACGGTCGATTTCAGTGTGTCGATGGCAAATCTGGCGGCATCGAATGCCTCACCACGATGTGGGGACGACACCGCGACGATCACCGCCGATTGACCGATCGGCACGACCCCGACGCGATGAATGATCGCGATTCGCCCCAGGTCGGGCCACTCGGATCGCATGTGGTCGGCGATCTCGGCGAGCCGCGGCACCACCTGTTGCTCATATGCCTCGTATTCGAGTTCCTCCACGCCTTCGCGGCCGGCCGCATGATCTCGCGCGGTTCCGCTGAAGGTGACCACCGCCCCACAGTTCGGCAACACTGCCCATGCGGAAGCCTCGGCAACGGGCAGCGTCTCATCGGTGATGGCCAGCCAAGTCGATTCGTTCGATGGTTGCAGCACCTCGCCATCGTATGTCGAAGTAGCACGCACCCGCCCGACCCTTCCCCGCGGGGGGCGCGTCCGTCAGGAGCTCCGCTGTATGTAGCCTCGCGTTTCGTGGGAGACGGAGAGGTGCACGACGACTACAGCGGCCCCGGCCGACTCCCGCATGCCGATGATCGACTCTGGCGACATCCATCGGAGCTTGCCGCTCTCAGCCGGCAGAGGCACCTTTCCACACGGTCCACGGTCGTGTTCTCGGCCATGGGTGGTGCACTTTTGATGGGAGTTCTCTGGCTGACCCTGGGGGGGTCGACCAAGGTGCGCGTGGCCACCGAACGCGTCACCCTGGTGCCTGTCGTGTCGGTCAACCCACGTACGGCCCCGGCCGACGAATGGACCCGCACCGTCACCGAAATCGCTCGTCCGGCCACCGTGGCGGTCAGGTTGATCGGCTCATCGGAGAACATCGCCGGGGCTGTGGCAATCAGAGACGATGGCTACCTGGTAACCAGCAGCCTGGCCACCGCCGGCGCCGAAAGGGTGATGCTGATCCTGGCGACCGGCGAGTCCAGTGAAGCAGTGGTGGTGGCCACCGATCCCGCATCGGATCTCGCACTGCTGAAGATCGACGGTCGAATGCCCGCGGCGATCATGTCAGGCGCCGGCCGGCCCGGCGAGGGCGAAAGCCTGGCCGTGGTCGACCCCAACGGAAGCCCGGAGACTCGGGTGGTCATGTCGGGTGCCGGGATCAGCGCATCCCGCACGGGTGATCTGCTCACCGGCGTGATAGCCCTCGACGGCACCATCGGGAATCTTCTTCCCGGGAGCCCCATGGTCGATTCGACCGGGGCCGTGGTCGGGGTGATCCTGGCCACATCGAAGAACGCCCCGGTCGCGGTGATGCCCATAGAGGTGGCCCGCTCGGTGGCCGAAGAGATGATTCAGACCGGTTTCTTCAGCCATCCCAAGGCCGGTATCACCGCCCGGGATGTCATGTCCTACGACGACACCAACGTTGCAACCGGTGCACTCGTCACCTCGGTCGAACCAAACGGCCCCGCCGCCGACAGCGGAATGCTCGTCGGCGACGTGATCGTCGAGGTGGGCGGAACTCCCGTGTCGACCATGGCCGAGATGGTCGGCGAGTTGATGGGCCGCCGGCCGGGAGACAAGGTCGACTTCCTGGTGATGCGCAGTGGCCGAGCGGTCACCTGTCACGTGAGGCTCGTGTCGGCCACCGACTGATCCGGGGCCGGTCAGCGGCGACGCAGCGCCACCACGACCGCGGCCACCGCCGCCAGGGCGGCCAACACAGCGGCCACCGCCGCGGCGAGCGCCAACTCCTGGCGCCGCTTGGCCGGCATCCTGTCGAGCGGCCCGGCCTCGTGGGACACGACCCACGCCTCTTCGTTGGAATGATCGGGGCTCCATCCCAGCGCTCGAATCCGGTCGTTCGACACAACCCAGGAACTCGATGTGTAGGGCACCACCCCCGGAGGAGTAGGAGAAACTCCCAGCCTCCAGCGAGCCGATGTGAGCGCCCGCGCCGCCCATTGCGGGACCCGAATTCTCGGGGCCGGACCCTCCAGTTCGTGGAGCGCGTCGGGTGGGATCCATCCATCCGGTGCGATGTTGGCGACCCCGTCGAAACCGGATGTGACGACCACCGCCACCGCGGCCGCCAGATCATCCACATGGAGATACTGGACCGGCGGATCGCCCTCCGCCGCCACTCCACGGCGGGCCGAATGAAGCACACGGGCGAGCCGGCCGAGATCGTCGTCGGAGACCACCGCTGTCGGTCGCAGGATCGCCGCACTCCCCTTGGGGTTCGAGCGACTCCACTCTGCGGCCATCTGTTCGATGTTGGCCTTGACCGCGGCCCACACGAAATCGGGATTGGGCCGTACGGGGGCATCCTCGGTGAGGGGAACCGGATTGGAGTGCCAAGCCCCGTAGACCATCGCTGTCGACAAGACCACGATGTGGCCCGCGCCCACCGAAGTGGCGGCATCGAGGACACGACGAAAGATCGCAACTTCGAGATCGGCCGAAACCTGATCCGCGCTTTCAGGGCCCGACGATGACGCCAAATGGACGATCACGGCTGCACCGGCGAATGCGGCGGTGAGATCCTCGGTGGCCAGATCCACCCTTTTCGTGTCGGCGCCGACGGTGTCGCTCGGTTGCCCGATCCTGTCGATGGCCAGCACATCGAGGTTGGGATCGGCGTTGATCAGACGCGAAACCACACGGCGCCCGATTGTTCCGGCGGCACCCGTGACGACGACCCTCATCCAACTCTCCCGAATGCTGATGGCGTTCTGCTGAGGAACGACCCCGACTCTGATCTACCATGCCGCCATGAGCGACTCTGGTCCGGCCGGACCCGAACCATTCGGTGAGATTCCCTTCATCGGGGAACTGATGCGAATGATGCAAGGCCAAGGGAACCCGTCTCACGACGCTCCACGGCAGATCGCCCACAGTATCGCCAACGACGGCCAAGCCGAGCCCAACGTCGACCCGTCCGACCGTATGGCGGTCGAACAGCTGGTTCGGGTCGCCGAATTGCAGGTGTCCGCAACCACCGGCATCGCACTCGACAAGGCCGGGCCCGTGAAGGTCGACGTGGTCAACCGCTCGCAGTGGGCCGACCAGACCATCAGCGATTACCGGCCCATCTTCGATGCCCTGTCGGGTTCGCTGTCAGCCGGGTTCGAGCTGCCCGGCGATCTGCCCGAAGACGACCCCATGTCGGCGATGCTGGCCGGGCTGAGCAAGATGATGGCACCGCTCATGTCATCGATGACCGCCGGAACGATGGTCGGCAACCTCGCTCGCCGTGCCCTGGGCGGATACGACCTTCCCGTCCCGCGGCCGGCCGAAAACGCACTCCTCATAGCCCTGCCCAACGTCGACGCGTTTGGCGACGAATGGTCGCTCGACCGCAACGATCTGCGACTGTGGGTGTGCCTCCACGAAGTCGCTAATCATGCCGTCATGTCGATTCCGCACGTCAGAGACCGGATGGACGATCTGCTGTCGAGACACGCGTCTGGGTTCACCTCGGATCCCGACCGCATAGAGAGCAAGCTCGGCGACTTCGACTTGTCGAAGGGCCCCGAAGCGCTGGCCGACATACAGTCGATCCTCGGTGATCCCGACACCATTCTCGGTGCGGTGCGCTCACCCGAACAAGATGCGCTCCAGCCCGATCTCACCGCTCTCGTTGCCGCCATCACCGGCTACGTCGATCATGTGATGGATCTCATCGGCGGGAAACTGATCGGGTCGTATCCGATGCTCACCGAGGCGTTGCGGCGACGCCGGGTCGAGGCCGACAAGGCCGACCGATTCGTCGAACGCATCCTCGGCCTCGAGCTCGACCGGGCCCAGTACGAACGAGGCTCGGCGTTCGCAGCCGGCATCGTCGAGCGGGCCGGCGAAGACGGCCTGTCCCGTCTTTTCGCCGCCCCCGAGAACCTCCCCACCCCGAACGAGGTCGATGCCCCCGGGCTATGGCTGGCCCGAATCGATCTCCCCGGCTGAATCGGCACGACCCTCGGGCCCGACAGTCGGGTCGACCTCCACCCCCTCGATCGACGACACGTAAGGTGTCGATGACATTCCTCCCCAGCCGGTCTCAGCCGTCCAGTGGCGGGTGGTCGGTCGGTTCTCGGGCTCGGGCGGCTGCTCGGTTGGCTCCGGATGCACCTCGGGCGTTTGGGGTGGAGACGGGACGGGTTCCGACACCGCCGCCGAATACGGGTTGTCGGGGTCTGTCCGGGGCCCGCGTCGGGGCCACTTGAAGCTGGGTTTCACCAATCGACCGTTCTTCACGCCCGACCGGACACCCGACTTCACGACTGATCCGACCGGACGGCCGAGCATGTAGGACACCACGGCAAGTCCCGCAGCAATGGCGACCCCCGTGGCCCCGATCTGGATGTTGAGGGGTATCACCGCGGGAACGAACGCACCAACCACCCACGCGATCTGGAAGCGGGCCTCGAACTTCGAGAAGGTGCGGCCGTAGTTGACGTCGGGGGCGTCGCGCTGAACCAACGAGTCGAAGGCCAGCTTGCCGGTGGTGGCCGAGATCGCGACCGTGAACGACATCAGCGTCGCCCCGCTGAGTCCGCCCGCAAACGCCGCGAACAACCCGCTGGTCAACACCGCGACGAGCGCGCCCTGGAGCATCCGCTCCTCGTTGAAACGGGACCGCAGGCGCGGCGCGAACTTTGACGCCAGCAGCGCCCCGGCGCCCGCCCCGGCAGCGACGACGCCGAAATGCCAGGCCGGCGCGGAGGGGTCTCCGGTGATGTCGATGCCTCGAACCGTCGCGGTGGCCCCACCGAGGGCAGCCCCATCGGCTCCCACGTCGAGGCCATCGGACCCTCCACGGAACTCGAAGGCCAACAGGAACGTGACGAAGCCGACTATTCCGCGGAGCATCGCGGTGGCCGACGCAGCAAGAATCACCGCCCGATCGCGGAGTTCGGCCCGCTCCAACTCAGCGGGTGGACTCGAGGCCACCACCACTCTCGGCAGCTTCGCGGCGAGAACGGTGGCCACGATGAACCCGACCATTCCCACCGCCGCCGCCCCGGCCGGCCCGCCGGCAATCAGAGTGGCGATTCCGCCCAGCGATGCACCACCCATCCCGGATATCGCCGAGATGAAGGACAGCCTGCTGTTGCGGTAAACGAGATCTTCGGCCCCCTTCGCCAATTGGGGCACAAGGGCACTCTTGGCAACCGCGTAGCCCTTCTGCATGACCAACAGCCCGAACGCCTCCGGGAACAGCAACAGCGAATCGAAATGGCGGGTCATCAGGAACGCCAGAACCGCACGTCCAATCACGGTGACCACGATCATCAGCCGACGGCCACCACGTATGCGATCGATGGCCGGCCCGATCAACGGTGTGACAACGGCAAATGGCGCCATGGTGACCAGCAGGTAGAGGGCAACCCGCCAACGCGACTCGTCGGGGCTTATCGAGAAGAAGATCGAACCGGCCAGGGCCACCGCAATGGCCGCATCCGACGCCGCCGCAGCAGAATGTACGCGAGCCATCCGCATGAATGGTGTGACCACGAATCCCTCGGCACCGACTGCACGGCGCACCTGATTGGATCGGCGAAGCGGACGCCAAGCGGGCTCGGTCACTCGGCCATCGTAGGGTGACGAGCCACCGCTGTACGAAGCAGGTCGGCATCCCTTTCGTAGTCGAGCAGTTTCAGGGCTCGTTTCGGCGTGAGCCACCTGATCTC
>JAJRXJ010000241.1 GCA_024276355.1 Actinomycetes bacterium
CGCCGAGCGATCTTCCGATGGATCAACTGGTACAACACCACCCGGCTGCACTCCAGCCTCGACTTCAACAGCCCCATCGAGTGGGAACAGCAGTACCCTCAAGCCGCATAATCACCCGTCCGCCCAACGGGGAGATGCCCACGAAGGCGTGCCTACCGTATCTCGGCGGACGGTTCGTTGCCTGGGCTGAACGCGAGCCGACCCGACCAGGGTGGGTCGGCGCGGCGAGCAGGGGGGTTCACTGATGAGGGCAAGGTGGTTGCTGGCGGTGACGGCACTAGCGGCCTCCATGGGCGCGGTGGATGTCGGAGCGGCATCACCGTCTTTGGCACAAGCCGGAGGCGGGGCCACGGGCTGCGACCGGCTGGCCTGGTTCGGCACCGACGAATCGGCGATACAGCAGATCTACGTGGCCGACGACGATGGAGCCAACCGGGCCGAGATCTCCACCGTCGGCCAAGGCACCGACCCCACCGCAAACCTGGACCCGGCGTGGTCACCCGACGGCACCCGCATCGCCTGGTCGGGAACCGTCGTGACACTCACCCACATCTGGGCCGCCGACGCCGACGGCTCCAACCGCTTCGCGACCTCTTTCGACCGCGGAGGCGGCGGTCCCACCAACAACCTGGTTCCGGCGTGGTCACCCGACAGCACCCGCATCGCCTGGTCGGGAGTCGAAGGAACAACCCGCCAGATATGGGTCGCCGACGCCGACGGCACCAACCGCATCGAGATCTCCACCGTCGGCCAAGGCACCGACCCCACCGCAAACCTGGACCCGGCGTGGTCACCCGACAGCACCCGCATCGCCTGGCACGGCGACGTCAGCTTTGACTCCAAGATCTTCGTCGCCGACGCCGATGGGTCGAACCGGGCGGAGATCTCCAGCGTCGGCCAAGGCACCGACCCCACCGCAAACTTCGACCCGGTGTGGTCACCCGACAGCACCCGCATCGCCTGGTCGGGAGTCGCCGATGCCGCCCTCCAGATCTTCGTCGCCGACGCCGACGGCACCAACCGGGCCGGAATCTCCGGCGTCGGACCCGACCCCGATCCCACCTCCAATGATTCCCCGGTTTGGCGCGGCCGGGCCAGTGAGCTGTCGTTGACCACGACCGCGTCGGGTTTCAATGAGGGTCAGCGCGCGGTGGGGACGGTGACGGTCACGAACGGGCCATGCCCGGCGTCGAGGATCGTCATCACTGGTGTGATGTTGCCGTGTGTGGCCTCACCCACCGCTTCGGCCACCGCGGGCACGGTGTCGGGTTCGACCTGGACGATCCCTTCGTTGGCTCCCGGCGCCACCGCCACTGCCACCATCACCGGCACCTCATCCGGCGGCGACTGCTCATCGACCGTGTCGGCCTCTGCGGTGCCCGCCACCGCCACGGCGGTGACGGCGGTCCTGGGCGGCGCCGCGGTGCCGTGCCCCACCACACCACCGCACGGCTTCACCGACGTGGCCTCCACCTCGTTCGCCGATGCCGACATCACCTGCATCAAAGCCCTCGGCATCACCACCGGCACCTCCGCCACCACCTACTCACCGAACAACTTCGTCACCCGCGAACAAATGGCCGCCTTCCTGGCCCGCCTCTGGCGCATCGCCTGAACCCGGCCACCTACAACCACCACAACGCCCTCGCGACCGCTCCTCGCGTCGGTCAGCGCGCTGAGGTCACGAACCAGATTCCTCCTCGTGAAGTAGCCGCTCGACGGTTCTCGCCCTCCACGGCCGCCCGTGCCCACGCTCACGTGAATCTCCGGGCCTCATAGAGGCTCGGGTTGTTGGGTCACGGCCGGGATGGGATGGCCGATGCCGATCGGCTTGCACGAACGGCCTATCAGCGAACGAGCAGCCGAAACGCTGCCCGAGCGCGGTCGGCGGCGTCGTCGGGCAGGCTTGCCCATGCCCGCTGGTCGGCGTCGGCCATCTCAGACCGTGAGCGAAGTCGCTGCCGGTCCTTTCTGGTGAGCTGCGCCGCGAGCGCGAGCGGGTCATCGACGAGGCTCAGCAACAGGGCGAGATCGAGTCGCTGTGCGTCTGGCAGATCGTCCACGCCGACCGCGGCTGCTTTGCCGACGATGGCACCGAGAAGCGACGGACGGGGGACCATCCCTTGGTGATCGCCGACCACTACGGGCACCAACTCGGTCCGCTCAAGAGCCTGGGTACCGCCGGGGACTTGCAGGGTGCGGCCCGGTGGCGTCGTCGTGAGGTCGACCCGTGGCCCGAGCCCCTCGGGAGCGAGTACATCGATAGTCACACCGTCGCGCCGGTAGCAGTGAGCGATGCCCTCGGGTGACACGCCGGCGAGCTCGAAGCCGACCACCTCGATCGCGGCAACGAACTTCCGGACCCCACCGGTCACCACCCGGACGTTCACCAACACATCAATATCGGTTGACACCCGTGGCGGCGCCGCACCGTGCTCCATCGCGTGGAGAAACACCATTTGCCCGCCGATGAGAGTCCATGACCCGGGCCCCATGCCTGCCAGTTCGACGAGCGCCGACCACAACTGATCGTCATGACCTGGCAGCGTCGCCAATCTGACCGGTTCTCGATCAACGATCGGCCACGCACTCACATGCCCTCCAACAACTCGACACCGGCCCGCCGAGAGCGAGGCTCATCGGACTCAGCGAGATCCACCGCAACAACCGCGCTGCCTGGCGAGCATTGGCCGGCCTGGAACGGCCACACACCATCATCGACAACCCGAAGCAACACATTGGGGCGAGCCGCTTCATCATCGAGCCCGAAACGCGACACAATCCCGTCGAGGTCGCCGGCGCGCACATAGCCCTCGAACCCGGCTGCGGCGACGAGATCGACACCATGTTCCCCGGCCGCGCTGATACCCGAGCGCACCACCTGAGAGGCTGAGGCCAACCGGTCGAGCACGCCGGGATGCGCATAGAACCGCCGTTGCTTCGCCCGAGCACCGAGGCGACCGGCAACACGATCCAAGCCGTGAGCCAACCGTTTGCGAGCCCGAGACCGCTGCACCGGCGAAAGATCAGGACTCTCCCCGTCGGCCAACATCAGTACCGCCCATGCCGAGTTCGAACTCCAGGGGCGACCGACCTCACGACGACGACCTCGAGCCTCTCGCAACCGCCCGGCGTCGATCACCCAAGCCCGACCAACACGCTCACCGACAATGGCACCATCGGCAAGCATCTGACGCACCCGACGCGGACTCACCCCGAGCTCAGCTGCAGCCTCGGCGACACCCACCATAGACATACCAAAATAATACCGATATCGGAGTAATTACGCAACCCTCAGAAAGTTGCGTCCACCAACCCGGGACATTCCCAACCACTTGGCCGGCGCCGACCGCTCGACACCTACCACGGGACCCCACCCTCAGCGACACAAATCTGAGCAAGAAGGTCAACTCGGGGACACCCGGTCCGTGCAGTAGATGGGATGCGGGATGGGATGGCTACGCGCCGATCCGCATGCAGGTCCACCGCGACGAATCGGAATCGAAAGTTCAACTCCGCTGGTGGGACCAATCCAGATCACCCATGTAGCACATCCGTGCTACACTCGGATCATGGGTACCACAACCGTCAGGCTCAACGACGAAGACAAGGCTCTGCTCGACATGTTGGCCCCCGAGTACGGGGGACGGTCCAGCGCCATCCGCCAAGCCCTGCGCAACCTTGCCGCCGACCGCCGCAGACAAGACGCGCTCCGCTCGTTTCTGATCGAGTGGGACACCGAAGCAGGCCCGATCGACAATGAGGAGATCACCGCGATGGCCGACCGATACGGCTTGTGATCCTCGATGCCGGATTTCTCATCTCCGTCGACCGGGGCGAACGACCAGCCCACACCTTCTTGGCCGCTGCGAGCCGATCAGGCACCGGGCTGCACACGACCCACCCCGTGGTCGCCCAAGTCTGGCGAAACGGTTCCCGCCAAGCCCGCCTCTCTGCATTCCTCGAGACCATCAGCCTTCACCCACTCGACGATGGCCGACCCGTCGGGCGGCTTCTCGCCCACAGCAACACCAAAGACATCGTCGACGCCCACCTCGTGATATGTGCGGTCCGACTCGGACACGACATCCTCACCGGCGACCCAGACGACCTCACAACGCTGGGTGCAGTGCTCGGCCCGGCCGCACCAACGGTCTACTCCTGGCCATGACCTCGAGCCGGTTCGCGACCCGCGACCGGGCGATGGTCGGCGGCATCGGCGCTCCGCTGGACAAGACAATCTGCGACCCGCACACTCCCCGACCCCGCGAACTGGACAGCTCTCCGCTGCGGAAGCGGCCTACCCCAACTCGTGCCAGCGGACGCGGTTAGCCCGGATCTTTCGTAGCTGAGTCTGGGAAGGCTCGCGAAAAGCCCTCCGACCTGGGAAGATGTGAGTTCCTACACAAACATCAAACGGACCAGTTCCGGAGGGCTTTCGATGGGCAACGTTACCACTCTTGTTCGACC
>JAJRXJ010000242.1 GCA_024276355.1 Actinomycetes bacterium
CAGTGGACCAGTCCCTCACCAAGATCGTTGATGAAGCCCTGGCCCAGATGCCGGAAATACTCCGGCTCGACGCGCCCAGGGCTGAGGCTTGGGCCGGTGATCTGATCTCGCTGGCCGCCGAGGTCACCGGATCGAACGATTCCGCGGCCCGTGAGCTGACAAGCCGTCTCAACTCCTCGGCCGCCGTTGGTGGTGCCGTGGCCGCGCTCGCCGTCGGTGTGCTGATTCCCGACGCCCGAGGCGAACCGCACGTCGACGCGCCCGATGGTTCTCCCGAATGGATCGCAGCGTTGGGCACTTCCAGGTGCGACGGCGCGTGGGTTTTCATGAATCGGAGGGGGGAGTCGGCAGTGTTCCGATTCGTCGACTCGCTCGAGGCCGGTCACACGATCGCCGTAGACCTGATCCCCGGTCCCCCCGAAACCGTGGGTGAGGTGATGGTGGGTCCGCCCGAAATGGTCGAGCTGGCCGATGATCCAGAGTCAGATGTGGTGGCCACCACCACCGATCCAGTGGCGCTGGCCGGCCGGGTGACGCGCTCACTCGAATCTACGGATCAACCGAGCGACACCCTGGTGATGAACGGACCGCTGTTGGCGGCTCGACTGGCCGGCATCACCGGTCGGTCAGCGGCCATCCCCGCCGCGGTCGGGCCGGCCGACGTGCCCGAACTGCCGCCGATCGATCCGGACGACGACGCGTGGGCCACCGGCATTCTCCTGAGAGCTCTCGGTCTCCCCGGCGATGCAGCGGGCGACCCGCCGCCGACCTCTCTCGGCGGGGCGATTGCCGACGCCGCCGAGTCGCTCAGACGGGCGGCAGACACCGATGCCCCGATCGCTCAGTGGCTGGCCGCCTCGCGTGGCCCGGTGGATCTCGACGAACCCGATCCGATCGTGGTGATCGCGGCCCTGGCGGCCACGGTCCGACCCCACACCATGGTCCCGCTGGATCGTGATGCCAGGGAAGCCGTGGTTCATCTCGAATGGGCCGACTGGCTCGGAGTCGTGATCGGTTCGGTGAGGGAAGGCCCCGGCGCATCAAGCGAACCGACTCATCTGGTCGACTTGGTGAATCGCTGCCCGGAGGTCGCCTCCACGATCCCCAAGGCCGATCGACCGCGCGTCGAGTGGGCCCTCGCCGTCTGTACCGATCAGTGGGGCTTTTTGGGCCTCACGGAGTCGGACCGGCTCACGGAGTTGGGTGCCTGGATGCTTCCGAGAATGCTTCTGGAGGCATGGGCGCCCAACTCCTGAGATCGTTTCGGATTCAGCCGCCGAGTGAGAGTGGATCGATTCCGCAGTCGGTGAAGCCCGACATCAGGTCGGAAATGGGTGGGGTTTCCGAGCTGGTGAAGTCGAAGTTCGACACCAGGCAGCGAGCCTGCTCCTCGGTGATTCCCATTTCCTGAGCCAGACCGGCAATGATCCCGCCCTCGGGCACGAGGGTGTCGGTGGAGCCGCTGCCGGGGTCGGTGGAACTGCCACCGGAGGACGTGTCGCCCGACGAGGTGCTGTCGCTCGAGCTGGTGTCGACAATTCCGCACTCACGTTCGTTGTATGCGGTGATGCGATCGCCGGCGTCGCTGAACTTGGGGTCGTTGAGGGTGTCTCCCATGGCGTCGAAGGCCAAGACGATGTTGTCGTTGTTGTCGTCGAGAGCCTTGGTGAGCTGCTCAAGGAAGTCCGACAACACCTGAACATCGTCCTTGATCTCAGCCGGCGCCGAGCTGCGGGCGGCCTTTACCTGCTTGGCGAACTCGCGAATGCTGTCGCCGGTGGGCGAGTCGAATGCGTTGCTGGCGTCGTCGACCGAACGTGCGGTCTCACACCAATTGGCAGACGACAGCGATCCCCCTGAGTCACCACAAGCAGTGGCCAATAGGGCCAGTGCCATCGAAGCAATGAGAATTCGGCGCATGGATGTCTCCTTGGCCCGCGGACGGCGGGCTGTGGGCTGTGGGCTGTGGGCAGACAATACCCGTCGACACTTTGGCGCAGTTCATTAGATGTCTGTGACGTGTGGCACATCGTGCGAGGTTCCCCGTCCCCACCGTCACGGTTGGCTACCGTCAGAGGCACTGGCCCGACGGCCGGTTATCGTTACGAACAGTTGTTCGTCAGATCCGCAGTATCTCCACGGAGTTTCAGTGCCCCGACAGCTTGAGTTCGAACCCGATTTCGCCCGCGAAGTGGTCAACGTGCCGGTCGCCACCGAGATGAGTGAGTCGTTCCTCGCCTACTCGCTCTCGGTGATCACCAGCAGGGCCATTCCCGACGTGCGTGACGGCCTCAAGCCGGTGCAGCGTCGGATCCTCTGGTCGATGTTGCAGATGGGTGTGCGGCCGGGCACCCCGTTTCGCAAGTCGGCCAGAATCGTGGGCGACACCATGGGCCGCTATCACCCCCACGGTGATTCGGCCATCTACGACGCTCTCACCCGAATGGGCCAGGACTTCTCGCGAATGGTGCCGTTCATCGACCCGCAGGGTAATTTTGGCAGCCTCGACGACCCCCCGGCCGCATCGCGCTACACCGAATGCCGGCTCGCCCGGGCAGCCATGCAAATGGTGCGCGAGCTCGACGAGGACACGGTCGATTTCCGGGCCACCTACGACGGCGAGGGCGAGGAGCCGGTGGTGCTGCCGGCCGCGCTGCCTAACATTCTGGTCAACGGCACCAGCGGCATAGCGGTCGGGATGGCCACCAACATGGCCCCCCACAACCTCGCCGAGATAGAGGCCGCGATCGAGTTGGTGATGACCAAACGTCGTCCCAAGCCGACCATCGACGAAATCATGGCCGTGCTGCCCGGACCCGACTTCCCGTCGGGCGGAATCATCGTCGACGACAGCATCCGCGACGCCTACGAGACCGGCCGGGGGTCCTTCAGAATCAGGGCACGTGCCCACATCGAGCAGGTGTCAAGGGGCCATCAGGCCATCATCGTCACCGAGTTGCCCTATCTGGTGGGCGCCGAGCGGGTCATCTCGAAGGTCACCGATCTGGTGAAGGCCGGAAAGATCAACGGCATCACCGGGATCGCCGATCTGTCCGACCACACAACCGAATCCAACTCGGTCCACCTCCAGATAGACGTCAAGGCGGCCGTCAACCCCCAGGCCGTGCTCCACGACCTCTACCGGCAGACCCCACTCGAGGAAACATTCGGCATCAACAACGTGGTGCTGGTCGACGGGGTACCCACCACCCTCGGCATCTACGACCTGTGCCGCCATTACATCAACCATCGTCTCGAGGTGATCGTCCGGCGTACCCGGTACCGCCTCGACAAGGCCCGTGATCGCCTTCACATAGTCGAGGGGCTCGTGATCGCCCTCGACGCGATCGACGAAGTGGTGGCCATAATCCGATCGTCGCACGACGCGGCCGAGGCCCGTACCCGTCTCATGGAGCGGTTCGACCTCTCCCAGGTGCAGGCCGCCCACATTCTCGAAATGCCGTTGCGTCGTCTCACCGCACTGGCCAAGCTCGAGCTCGACAACGAGATGGCCTCGCTGCTCTCGGCGATCGACGACTACGAAAAGATCCTCGGTTCCGAGCAGCGTCGCCGCACCACGGTCCTCAAGGAACTCCACGCCCTGGTTGCCGACCTGGCCGTCGAGCGTCGCGCCGAGATCGTGAAACCCGACGACCTTCCCACCTTCGACGCGCCGGCCGTGGTCGAGGCCGACCCGACCGATCTCGTCGATGAGCCGTGTCTGATCACCGTGTCCACCTCCGGCAACGTGGCTCGAAACGACCCCAGCGGTGGCAAGCGGGCCACCGCGGGTCGTCACGATCTGATCGCATGCGAAGTGGCTACCACCACCGCATCCACCGTCGCCGCGGTCACCTCCGAGGGGCGGTCGTTCCCGATCCGGGGTGCCGATCTTCCCGATGTCTCGGGCCGCACCCGCGGTTCCGACATTTCTCAGCTGCTCGGTCTGAATCGCGGCGAGCGGGTCGTGGCGCTCGTGGCCGCCGACGACCCACCGCTGGCGTTGGTCACCTCCACCGGGGTCGCCAAGCGGATCACCCCCCACGAAGTGATCTCCACCAAGGCCGGTCGCACCATCATCGGCATCAAGGACGGTGCCCGGGTCGTGGCCGCGTTCCCCGCAGCCGACGACTCGGAGATCGTCATCGTCGCCTCCGATGGTCAGGTCCTCCGAACCGCCGCTTCATCCATCAGTGTCCAGGGGCGAGGCGCCGGGGGAGTGGCCGGCATGAAGCTGAGGCCCGGTGCCTCGGTGGTGGCAGCCGCGGCCGCTTCCAGCGCCGACCTGGTGATTGCAGCCACATCACAGTCGGGTATCAAGACCACGCCGGTTCCCGAGATCCCGGTCAAGGGGAGAAACACCCAGGGGGTGCGGCTCGTCAAGCTGGGCAAGGGAGAGTCGATCACCGTGGTCGCTATTGGGCCCGGAGTCGGGCTCCTGGCGCAGATGTCGGCCGACGACGATCCCAAGAAGCTCGACCCCCATCCGGTGCCGCTATGGGTTGAGCCCAGCCGCCGAGATCTCGTCGCCACCGCCACCGAGCGTCAGATTCGCGTGATCGCCCCCGGACGGTGGTGAGATGAACCCGAAGCAGGCCGCGGCCCTCAAATACGATGCCGACACCATCGAGACCCTCGAAGGCCTCGAGGCGGTTCGCAAACGTCCCGGCATGTACATCGGTGGCACCGGATCCGACGGTCTCATGCATCTGGTGTGGGAGATCATCGACAACGCGGTCGATGAAGCCGCCGCCGGATTCGCCAAGAAAGTCGACGTTATCCTCCATCGCGACCGATCGATCGAGGTGTGCGACGACGGCCGTGGTATCCCGATCGACACCCACTCCAAGCTGAAGGTGTCGGCGCTCGAGGTGGTGTTCACCGAGCTCCACGCGGGAGGAAAGTTCGGCGGTGGGGCCTACAGCTCCTCGGGCGGTCTGCACGGGGTCGGAGCCTCTGTGGTCAACGCGCTCGCGGCCAAGTTGGTGGTCGAGGTTGACCGCAACGGGGCCACCCACCAACTCTGGTTCAATGCCCGCCGTGCCGGCCACTTCAACGGCAACAGGTTCAGGGCCGGCCACAAGCTCGAGAAGATCAAGAGGATCTCGAAGAACAAGACCGGAACCCGAGTGCGGTTCTGGCCCGACTTCGATATTTTCGACCCCGACGCAAGGATCGACGTCGACGAGATCTGCGAGCGCAGCACCAACGCCTGCTTCCTCGTCCCGGGGATGCGGATCACCGTCGACGACCGGCGGGTCGGAGGCCGTGCCGAGAAGTTCAGCTTCGTCTCCCGGGGCGGCTTGGCCGACCTCGTCGATCACCTGTCGGTCGGGGAGAATGTCTGCCAGGTGATCACCATCAACGGCATCGACTCCTTCACCGAGAAAGTTCCGGTGAACGGCAAGATGACCGACGTGGCCCGTGAATGCACCGTCGATGTAGCGCTGCGATGGGTGAAGGGTTACGACACCACGGTCGTGTCGTTCGTCAACACCATCCCCACCAGCCATGGCGGCACCCACATGGCCGGATTCGACAAGGCCCTCACCCGGGTGGTCAACAGCACGCTGCTCAAGGACAGCCGAAAACTGGCCAAGCTGGCCAAGACCAAGCAACACCGGGCATCCAAGGACGATGTCCAGGAGGGACTGGTGGCGGCCATCAAGGTCACATTCCCCGAGCCGCAGTTCCGGGGCCAGACCAAGCAGGAGCTGGGCACCCCCGCGATCGAGGGCATCGTCACCAGCATGGTCTACGACCAACTCAAGGAGTGGTTCGAGCCCGGCGGCGGCC
>JAJRXJ010000243.1 GCA_024276355.1 Actinomycetes bacterium
CGATGGTCGCTGCGGGTGCGGTCGCTGCGGGTGCGTCAGCGGCAGGAGCCGGGGCGTGGGTGGGTGCTGCTGGTGCTGGTGCTGGTGCTGGTGCGTCAGCGGCAGGAGCCGGGGCGTGGGTGGCTGGTGCTGGTGCTGGTGCTGGTGCTGGTGCGGTTGGGGCGGGAGTCGGTGCGTGGCTGGATGCCGGGGCCGGGCCGCCGGAGTCGATTCCACCCGGATGTCCTCCCCCGGTCAGATTCCCACCCTGGTCGATACTCAACGTGTGACCGCCACCATCGACGCCGAGGTCAAGTCCGGCCAGCGGACTGAAGTCCATCACCACATGGTGGCTGCCGCTGTCAGCAGATGAATGGAAGGATGCCGTGGCCGTGGTGTGCTGGACTGCAGCGTTGCCGAGATCAGTGCTGGGCAGCGGACCCGGGCCCGGCGGGCCGTCGAGAGTATGGGTGATGGCAGCGCCGTGGCCTCCGGTATCGGCCGGACTTGCCGAGGCCGACGCGCCGTGGCCGACCAATCCGCCGATGGTGGCCGCGCCCACCACGCCCAGGAGCACGGCAGCCATGACGAGACGGTGCCGAACGCCGATCATGGAGCCGGGTGGTTGCCCCATCCAGTAGGCGAGCTTGCTTTCGAGGTCATCGTCTTGAAGATCGAGCACTGTGGCCAGGACGGCGATATCGGTTGATCGCAACTGCACGGGCGTGTCGGGATCGAGACCCCGTAGC
Organism: Actinomycetes bacterium; assembly: GCA_024276355.1. Lineage (GTDB taxonomy): Bacteria > Actinomycetota > Acidimicrobiia > Acidimicrobiales > Aldehydirespiratoraceae > SZUA-87. The sequence continues at coordinate 729 of JAJRXJ010000243.1, forward strand.
TCGCGGACAACGGCGACATAACCCTCAAGAAAATCGTCGTTGTCAGTAACTCCGGGAACGTAGCGGACGACCCGCCCGGCGATGTCGACCCCTCCGGCTTGGGCGTCGAACACGATCGGGGTCCTTTCGGCGATCTGACCCCCCATGTCGAGTCCGTACACCGCGATGAGATCGGGTGCCGTGTCGGCCTCGGGTGCGGCCTTGCCCGCCTCCCACCTCTTGAGCTTGCGCACTGACACGCCGAGCCTGTCGGCGGCCTCATCAATGCTCATCCCTGCCAGCTCACGGGCTGTTTGCAACGCCTGGCCGAGTCGTTGCTTGGGCAGCTCTGTGTAGTCGATCGTGCTCATGCCTGTCCCTTGTGCTCAGGTGTCCGCCAAGGGAGATCGTCATGCGACCCCAACTGATTTAGAGGCCCGAATGGATTACGGCCGGGATCCCCATTCGATTGTGACGATGGACCCGGGACGCGACAGCAGCGGGACTCAGTCCTGAAGAAGCTCAACCAATTCGGTGTCGCCGATCCGTCTGAAGGTGCGGCGCCCATTGCCGCGCTGCAGAGCGGCAACCTCGAGGTCGCCAGCCGAGAGGGTCCTGTCGGGCCCGGCCAAGGCGGCAACCGCCGACCTCAGGCCCTCATGCAGGGTCGGAGGCGACTCGAAACTCTCCAAGCGCTCTGAGATCGAGTCGGTCTCCCCGCCCAACACGACGACGTTGCGTTCGTCCACCACAGTGCCGTCGTAGAGGAGATGAAACATCTGATCGTCGTCACCGGAATCATCCACTCCGATCTCGGCCACGAGGATCTCAACCTCCATCGGCTTCATCTCATGAGTGAAGACCTGTCCGAGGATCTGCGCGTACTGGTTGGCGAGACTTCTGGCGTCGACGTCTTCGCGACTGAACGAGTAGCCCTTCAGGTCGGCATGACGAACTCCGGCAATTCGCAGCTGGTCGAACTCGTTGTACTTGCCAACTCCGGCGAATGCGATCCGGTCGTATATCTCGCTCACCTTGTGGAGCGTCGACGAGGTGTTTTCGGCACATATCGCCACACCGTCGTCGAACCGAAACGCAACCAGGCTGCGACCGCGTGCGATTCCCTTGCGGGCGTAGTCGGCTCGGTCCTTCATGACCTGTTCCGGGGCCACGTAGAAGGGCATGTTCATAGTGGGTGCTCCCTCATCCGGCCCGTGGTGGGCGCCGGGAATCGATCAATGCCACGGTGCGTTCGGCAAGTTCTGCGTCGTCAACCCGGGTGTATCCGTCGGCGGTGATGAGAGCAACGATGGGGTAGATGCCGCGTATCGTGTCGGGTCCGCCGGTGGCCGAGTCTTCTTCGGAGGCCTCGAACAGCGCCCGGATTGCAAGATCAGTCACCTCGGTCTCGTTCATCGACTCGGTGTAGCCGAGCTTGACAACCGTTCCGGCGTGAAGGCTGCCGGACCCGGTGCTTGCGTGTTGGGTTTCCTCGTAGCGGCCACCGGTGACGTCGTATTCGAAGAGGCGTCCGGTGCCCCTAGCAAGATCGAATCCCGCGAAGATGGGAACCACCGCGAGGCCCTGCATGGCCGCGGGGAGATTGTTGCGAATCATCTGCCCGAGCTGGTTGGCCTTGCCCTCCAAGCTGAGAGAGGTGCCCTCGACCTTCTCGTAGTGCTCGAGCTGCAGTTGGAAGAGCTTGACCATCTCAACCGCCGGGCCCGCGGCCCCCGCGATGGCCACTCCGCTGTGTCGATCGGCCGGAAACACCTTCTCGATCGATCGATGACTGATCAGATTCCCGGAGGTGGCCCGGCGGTCGCCGGCGAGGAGCACCCCGTCGGCGTACCGGATGGCCACGCAGGTGGTGCCGTGGCGGAACGACTCGACGGGAACAACGCCATCGAACTTGATTTCCCGGTGGAAACCGCTGCGCCTCATCAGTTCGGCGAAGTCGGGTCCCGGATCGTTTTGAGGCAAGAAAATCGGAAGGTTCACGATGGACAATCTACGCGCACGTGGCTCACTATTCGACGATCGCCGGGGTCGGCTACTCGCCACCCTTTTGGATGTAGCTCTTCACGAACTCCTCGGCATTGGTCTCGAGAACTTCGTCGATCTCATCGAGGAGGTCGTCGAGTTCCGACTTGATCTCCTCGCCCCGTTCCGACTTCGCGGGTGCCGATGTGGCTTCGGACTCGCGCCGCGTGGGAGCGGGCTTCTGGACGTGTTCACGCTCGGCCATGTCGCACTCCTTTGGGTGGCTTGCTCATTTGCCCAGTCGGCGGAGAAGGTCCGCTGCTGAGTCTGACTCATCGAACAACCTAGCCATGTGTTCGCGTGTACCGCGCAATGGTTCCATCATCGGCACTCTGCGAAGCGCATCGGCACCGATGTCGAAGACCATGGAGTCCCAGTTGGCGGCCACGATGTCGGCGCGATACCGCTTGAGGCATTCTCCCCGGAAATAGGCGCGGGTATCTGACGGAGGGTCGGTCACACCGGCGGTAGCCTCGTCGATCCCGACGAGAGTCTCCAGGCCCACCCGGGCCGCCAGCGACTTCGAGGGCCGGAGGTCGTGGTACTGGATGTCCATGGCCCGCAACCGTGGGTGATCCCAGCCGAGTCCGTGACGCTCGCGGTATCCCTCGAGCAGACGGTACTTGGCGACCCAGTCGAGTTGCGTCGACAGAGTCATCGGGTCTGACGAAAGCGATGTCAGGACCTGTTCCCATCTCTGGAGAACGGCCTCGGCGGTGGGGCCGCCGGTGTTGTCGGTTCCTCGCTGCGCCACGTAGTTGGAGCAGGCCTCGAGGAGTTCCCACTGGATGTCCAGTGCAGTCGCGGTTGTGCCGTCGGCCATCTCAAGCGTCCGGGCGAGGCTCATGTCGGCGGACACCTGCCGTATGGCGGCCACCGGAGAGGCGAACTCGATTCTTCTCGGCAGAGCCTTGTCCTCGATGAGTGCCAGCAGAATCGCGGTGGTGCCAACCTTGAGAAAGGTGGCCACCTCCGACATGTTGGCATCGCCGACAATCACGTGGAGGCGACGGTACTTGCGTGCGTCGGCATGGGGCTCGTCGCGGGTGTTGATGATCGGCCGCTTCAGTGTGGTTTCAAGACCCACTTCCTCCTCGAAGAAATCTGCTCTCTGGGTGAGCTGGAAGGGCACCTCGCTAGCCGGGACGCCAGCCACCTCCGAGCCGACCTTGCCGGCCCCGGTGTAGATCTGTCTGGTTACGAAGTGGGTTGTGCAGTGGGTGACGATCTCCCCGAACGGGGTCGACCTGTCGACCAGGTAGTTCTCGTGGCAGCCGTAGCTGTTGCCCTTGCCATCGGAGTTGTTCTTGTAGAGAACAATCTCCTCGCCGGGAGGCAGAATCGCCGAGGTTGCCTCCATCGATCGTTGGGCGATGATCTCAGCGGCTCGATCGAACCTGACGCCACTGAGCGCGTCGGCACACTCGGGTGTGGAAAGTTCAGGATGGGCGTGGTCGACGTAGTAGCGGGCGCCGTTGGTGAGCACGGCGTTGACCAGATGAGTCTCGACCACGGGTGCCATCGAGCCGGTGGGGGCGTATCCCCGCGCATCCAGACCCGGAGTCTCGTCAATGAAGTCCCAGCTCACCGGGGACCCGCCCCCGGCGACGTATTGATGCGTGGCGGCCACGTAGGCGCCGATGAGAATCGACGATGCCGTGATCGGATCAGGATCATCGACCCCGCGATGGGTGATACCGAACTCGGTCTCGATTCCGATTGTCTTGGGAATGGCCATCGGGGCGACCCTAGCCGGAGATTCCCGACCGGCAGGAGCGTCGGAACCCTCGCGGCCGGGGGGGTGCTCAGAGAATCTGCGACAAGAAGAGCTTGGTGCGGTCTTCTTCGGGATCGGTGAAGAAGTGCTCCGGAGTACCTACTTCGACGATCTCGCCGTCCTCCATGAAGATGATCCGGTCGGCGACCTCGCGGGCGAAGCCCATCTCATGGGTCACCACCATCATGGTCATTCCCGATCGAGCCAGACCCTTCATGACGTCGAGAACTTCCTTGATCATTTCGGGGTCGAGAGCCGATGTGGGTTCGTCGAAGAGCATGATGCGAGGTTCCATGGCCAAGGCACGGGCGATGGCGACTCGCTGCTGCTGCCCACCCGACATCTGGCCGGGGTACTTGTCGGCCTGCTCGGGAATCCCGACAATCTCCAGAAGCTCCATGGCCTTTTCCTCGGCCTCGGCCTTGGGAAGCTTGCGCACCCATTTGGGGGCCAGGGTGATGTTGTCGAGCACCGTGAGATGGGGGAACAGGTTGAACTGCTGGAAGACCATGCCGACTTCCGAGCGGATCTTCTCGATGTTGCGGACATCGTTGGTGAGTTCAACGCCATCGACGATGATGTTGCCGCTCTGATGGTGTTCGAGACGGTTGACGCAACGAATCCAAGTGGACTTGCCCGAGCCCGACGGCCCGAGAACCACGACCACTTCGGTCTCCTTCACCGTGGCGGTGATGTCGCTGAGGGCCTGGAAGTCGCCGTACCACTTGTTGACGCCCTGACACACGATCATGTCCTTGGCGTTGGAAAGGTCGCGATGCTGTTTGACTGTGTCGGTCACTGGGCTGCCTTACGGTTCGATGAGTGAGTTGGGGTCGGGTGGACAGAGGTTGGCTGTGGGGAGGGGGTACTGCTCATTACCGTTCCCCCAGGCCGAGTTTACGTTCTACGCGCTGGCTGGCCTTCGACATCGAGTACGAGCCGGCCCAATAGATGAACGAAGCCACCATCAACGGCTCTCGCTGCGCCCCAAGGAAACCGGAGGTGTTCGGGATGACGTTTCTGGCAATGAACAACAGGTCGAAGAGACCGACGATGAGCACCAGCGACGATTCCTTGAAGGTGCCGATGGCCTGACCCACGAGCGGCGGTATCGACACCCGCAGAGCCTGCGGCAGCGTGATCATGAGGGTCTTCTGGGCCGTGGTGAGCCCCAGAGCCTCGGCGGCCTCGTGTTGGCCACGGCCGATCGACTGAAGACCGCCTCGTACATTCTCGGCCAGATACGCCGAGGAGAACAGAACGTAACCGATCACGATCGCCGGGATCTTGGCCACCTCCATGCCATCGGGCAGCAACAGGGGGAGCATGATGGCGAAGAAGATGAACACCGTGATCAACGGGATACCGCGAATGGTCTCGATGTATGCGGTGGACATCACCCGGAATATCGGCATCTTCGAGGTTCGGGCCAGCGCCATGGTGACACCGAGCGGGAAGGCGAAGATGAGGGTGAACGATGTGATGATGAGCGTGAGGGTGAGGCCACCGCCGTAGAAGGTGCCGGTGGGCAAGCCGAACACGGTGGACGGGGTGTTGGTGGCGGTGACCAACCAGTTGACGATGACGATCGCACCCATCCATCCGCCAACGAACCTCAACCGGGCTTCACGGGAACCGGCGAATGTAGCCGAGCTCAATGCCGCTCCGGCGAGCATGAGAGCGTCGATGCGTACGATCATTCTCATTGGGGTCAGGAAGCTGGCGAACGCCAGGACCAGGATGATCGCAGCAGCGATCCGGCCTGTCTCACCCGCCTTGGCACTGCTGAGCAGCCAAAGTATCGCTCCCCCACCCAAGGCGAAAGCCAGGCCGATCGGGATGTCGGTGCTGAGCAGATGACCGCTGTCGAAGGCCGGATCACGCAGGACGAGAGTGGTGAGGATGAACGGGGACAGAAGCCATATTCCTCCCAGCACCGCCTTCAATTGCTTGAAGTGGGGTCGGATTGTCCGACCGACGTAGAACGCCGCGATGATCACCAGCAACATGATGGTGAGAGGCAACTTGGTGCTCTGAGCCACGGTACCGGAGTCGACGCGGGCGGCACCGTCGACGAACGTGTGCTGGCCGTAGGGGACGGTCCACAGCGAGAGGATGATCCCGGCGACGACCAGCACCTGGACAACGAAGGCCGACATGTCGCGTGTGTCGTGATTGTCGAGGATCTTGAGGGCGATGATCCCGGCGGCCATGGGAATGGCACCGATCAGGACGTACTGGAGCCGGCCGGACGTGGACATTGCCGGAGCAACGAGACCGATGAGGGCCACGGCCACACCGACGCTGGCCGCCTTGCGGGCCAGATTGCGGTATCCCACGCGAGGTGCGGCGTTCCAAGCGGCCAGCGAGAGCCCGGCCAGTGCCAGAATCCATCCGAACGTGAACCAGACCCGGATGTATTGCTCATCGGGATAGGCCTGGGTCATCAGGAATCGAAGGTTGGTGGCCGGAGCCTCCCACCTCCGGTCGTGTCCGAAAATGAACCCGAGCATTCCTCGGGTCATGACGAAGACGAGGGCGGTGAACAAAACGGTGAGAATGGAATTGAACGGAGTGGAGAAGAGGTTGTCCCTTATCCACTCACGAGGCGGAATGTAGGGCTCTTTCGGGCGGGCCAATTGCACCCGGCCACCGGCGGTTACGTTCGGGGAGGTTGGTTCAGTCATTGATCAGCGCTCCACCAGCTTGAGACGGACATTCCAGAAATTGACTATCGACGACAGGCCCAGCGATACCGAGAGATAGAAGAGCATCCAGATGGCCATCACCTCGATCGTTCGACCGCTCTGGTTGTAGAGCGTCTGGCCGACCTGCACGAGATCGGAATAGCCGACCGCGATGGCCAAGGTGGTGTTCTTCGCCAGGTTGAGGTACTGGTTTCCCATCGGAGGCAGAATCACTCGGAATGCCTGGGGCAGGACGATGTGGCGCAGCTTCTGACCCTTGGTGAGGCCCACGGCGTCGGCCGCTTCGAGCTGGCCCTTGGGCACGGCCAGGATGCCACCGCGGATGATCTCGGCGATGAATGAAGCCGTGTAGAGGACAACTCCCAGGAACACCGCTGCGAAGGCACGGCTCATGGTGAGCCCGTTGGGTGAGAACGAGGTGAACCTGTCCGGCTTGATCACTCCGGGCCGCATTCCGTCGAGTGGGCGCGACCAGTTGCCGAATTCGAACTTTGTCTCCAGGAACCTGAAGAAGTCGTGGGTCGAATGCACGATCCAGGCCGACAGTCCGGGCCACAGAACGACCACGGCGGCGACGAGAAGGCCACCGATGCCCGCGAACACGATCCGGAACCAGTCGTCGTCGGTGAGCTTGGCTCGGCCCGATGGACCGTCGAAAGACGCCCAGAAGCGGCGAATCCAGATGACCACCGCGGTCGCCGCAAGTGCGATCAGGGCCAGCTGCACGGCTCCGGGCGGGATGGCGCCGATCACCCGGGCGATTCCTCCGAAGATGGGTCCGAGGAATCCGAACAGTGGGTGGATCAGCAGGCCCAGCAGGCCGAACGCCACGATCGTTCCCATGGCCTTGAATCCGGGCTTGGTGTCCTGGCCGGTCTCGTCACGGCGATCAACCTCGTGACGATAAACGAATCTGGCAACCACGGCGCCCACGAGGACGACAACGGCCCACTGGTAGAAGCCGTCGGCGGCAAAGATGCGGGGCATCGAAACGCCCTTTTGGGTGACCATGAACCAGCCGGAAATCGGGCCGACGCCGAATTCAACGGGGGCCAGCTGGGTTATGACGGCGTCGTAGAAGATGATTTGGACCAGCAGCGGCACGTTTCGGATGGTCTCGACGAACACCGTGGAGACTTTCTCGACCATCCAGTTGCCGGACAGCCGGCCCAAGCCGACCAGGACTCCGAGCATGGTGGCGAAGATGATGCCGACGAACGTGATGCGGAACATGTTGACCATGCCCACGTAGAGAGCCCGGCCTCCGGTGGCGGGGCTGGTGTCGATGCCCTCGGCCAGCTGGAATCCGGGGTTGGTCTTGATGAAGTCGAAGCCCGTGCGAATGCCGTTGTCGTTGAGACTGGTCTTGGCCTGGGTGACCAAGAAGATCAACACACCCACGACCACCACGAGTGTGAACACTTGTGCGACCCACTTCACCACCACGGCATCACGCCACAGCGGCGGTCTGGTTGTGGCTGGGTGCTCTGTCTGGCTCGCCGTCACTGGCTTGTCTCCATGGGTACGCGATTTGCGCCACCATCCGCCGGGGTGATGGCTGTCGAATGCTGCGAGGGGTGGTGAGACCGCAGTGGGCTCACCACCCCTCGCTGGTTATTGCAGAGTATTCAGGCTTGCTGGATCAGCGAGCCGGCGGGGCGAACATGAGTCCACCCTCGGTCCAACGGGCGTTGGCCGATCCGGCACGCTTGAGACCGACGGGCCCGAGGTTGCGGGTGTAGATCTCGTCGTAGTTGCCGACTGCACGCACCATGTTCTGGAAAGCGTCGGGAGAGAGTCCCATCGCGGTCTGGAGCTCACCGTCGCCACCGAGGAGGCGTCCGATTTCCGGGCTGGGCGGGTTGGCGACCATCTCGTCGACGTTGGCGGATGTGACACCCTGCTCGTCGAAGATGATGGAGGCGTAGACGGTCCAGTTGATGGCATCGGCCCACTGGGAGTCGTTCTGGCCGTAGGTCGGGCCGAGCGGCTCCTTGGAGATGGGCGTGGCCGGGAAGATGACCCAGTTCTCGCCGTCAGGCTGCTGCTTGGCCTTGCGACCAACGAGGCCGGAACCATCAGTGGTGATGATGTTGCAGGCACCCGAGAGGAAGTTGGTCATGACAATGTCGTAGTCCTCATAGGTCTGGAGGTTGATGTCAACCCCGTTGACCTTTGCGGTCTCGGCAATGTTCTTCTCGGTGGTGGTACCAGCGTTGGTGCACACGGTTGCGCCGGCGATGTCGGCGATGGTGGAGTCAGCGGAGAACCCGTCAGACTCGCGGGCCATCAGCTGCTGGCCGTCGTAGTAGGTGGTGGGTCCGAAGTCCATGCCGACATCGCTGTCACGGCTCTGGGTCCAGGTGGTGTTGCGCATGAGCACATCGACCTGGCCGGTCTGGACCGCGGTGAAGCGGGCCGAAGCGGTGAGAGCGACGAAGTTGACGGCGTTTGCATCGCCGAGAACGACAGCGGCAACTGCACGGCAGAAGTCGGCGTCGATACCGGTTGTGGTGCCATCAGGCTGGGTTTCGGAGAAGGCAACGGCAGAGCCGGACACACCACAGTTGAGGGTGCCACGATCCTGGACGGCCTGCAGAAGCCCGCCCTGCTGCACGGCGGCCACGGTGTCGGTGCTACCGGCGGTGGTCGTTGTGTCAGCAGCGTTGTTGCCACTCCCGCTGTCGCCGCAAGCAGCGGCAATGAGCGTGAAGCCCGCTGCCACTGCGGCAACGCGCAGAATGTTTCGCTTGTTCATTGTTTGTTTCCTCCAGGTCCCGATTTGGGTCGGACGGAGAATACACGCCCAAGCCGAGATGGCAAGGGTTGGGCGAAAAGTTTTTGGTCAAATGTCACATTGGACCGATGACCCGCGTCGGGAACGGACGCATTCTGGGGCCTTGAAGTCCCGGATTCGGGTCAGAGATACTGACCGGTGGCCACCGAATCGATCGACTTGCCGCCGCTGGCCGACTGGGACTCATCGGATATGAGGGTGCGCACATAGACGATGCGCTCACCCTTCTTCCCGGAAATCTTGGCCCAGTCGTCCGGGTTGGTCGTGTTGGGAAGGTCCTCGTGTTCCTTGAACTCCTGCCGGACCGAAGTGAGAAGATCCTCGGCGCGTATGCCCTTGTCACCGGTGGCTATCTGGCGCTTGATGGCGAGCTTCTTGGCCCGCCGGACGATGTTTTCCACCATGGCGCCCGACGCGAAGTCCTTGAAGTACATGACTTCCTTGTCGCCGTTCTGGTAGGTGACCTCCAGGAATCTGTTGGAGTCGTCGTCGCGGTACATCTCGCGCACCGTGTCCTCGATCATCGACTGGACGGCCTTCGCCGGGTCGCCTCCGCCGATGCCGGCTACGGCTTCCGGATCGATGGGGAGCTCGGTGGTGAGATAGTTCGCGAAGATTGCCGCAGCCGCGTCGGCGTCGGGGCGCTCAATCTTTATCTTCACATCGAGTCGGCCCGGACGGAGTATCGCGGGGTCGATCAGATCCTCCCGGTTGGAGGCCCCGATCACGATCACGTTGCGCAGAGTCTCGACACCGTCTATCTCGGCCAGGAGCTGGGGAACGATGGTGGACTCGATGTCGGAACTGATGCCGCTGCCGCGGGTTCGGAACAGCGATTCCATCTCGTCGAAG
>JAJRXJ010000244.1 GCA_024276355.1 Actinomycetes bacterium
CGCCAGACGGGCTTGTCGGGGATGGTGATCGGGAAACCCTCGTTGATCGTCAGCCCGGCAGTGAAGTCGAAGTCGCTGTCGGTCTCGATCCACATGAGCACGACGGCGTCCCCAGGGGCCAGCTTCGCTCCGGCGTTCTGCGCAAACGCCATGGTGTCGCTTAGCCCCTCCGCCGGTGGGGTCCAATCATCGGCCAGCCGCCAGAGCATCGATCCCCGCTTCACGGGGGTGGCTCCGGCAGGATTGATGATCGGGGTTCCGTTGGGATCGTCCCCGAAGGCGTAGGTGATGAAGTCGATTGGCTGGCCGGCGGCCGCCAGTATTCGTTCGGCGTCGGTGGAGAAGAGCCCCAGGTTGTCCCACGCGGGATTCGGCTCCACCTCCTGTAGTTGCTCGACGGTCGTGCCGAGCGTGTCCAGAACATCCGGGGGAACCTCCGCCGGATCCTGCGCCGTGGCGGCAATCGACGGGACGAGGGCGAGAAGGGCAACCGCGGCGGCAAGGATTCGATGTTTCATGCCGGAGACTCTCGACGGCCCCCGTCATCGGAACGTCATCGACCGAGTCGTCCCGGGGTCGAACAGGCACCGGTTCCGGGTGGATGGGGCAATCAGCGGGTGCGGGGAAGCCCCAGGTGGCCTTCGGCGATCATGTTGCGATTGATCTCGCTGGTGCCGCCGTAGATGGCGGTCACCGGCGAGTGTCGCAGGTTCTCCTCGATGAGCCCGCCCATGTGGGCGTCGGGTTCGTGGTGGGTGAGCAGACCTTCGACACCCAGCATGTCGTGGAACCAGCGGCAGTGCTTTTTGTAGGTCTCCGAGGCGAACAGCTTGGTCATGGATCCCTCGACCCCGAACATCACGCCCTCGGATGCCAGCGATGCCGTGTGGTAGGCGAACCCCCGGCAGACCTCCACATCGATCATCGCTCTGATCAACTTCTCCCGAACCGCGGGGTCGTCGATGACCCGGGTGCCGTCGGGTCGGGTGTTGCTCGACGCCCAATCGACGGCCGCGTCGATCACCGGCGGTGATGGGAACTGTCCGCCGGCGATTCCCCGTTCATACTTGAGAGCGGTCTTCATGACCGCCCAGCCACCGTTGACATCACCCACACGCCAGTCGTCGCTGATGCGAACGTCGTCGTAGAAAGTGGCGTTGGACCGTTCGGTGCCCATCGTCGGCACCGGCTGGATCTCTATGCCCGGGGTGTCGAGCGGGACCAGGAAGAAGGTGAGCCCCTTGTGTTTGGTCACTTCCGGGTCGGTTCTGGTGAGCAGGATCACGTAGTCGGCGACGTGGGCCATGGTGGTCCACATCTTCGACCCGTTGATCACCCATTCGTCGCCGTCGCGCACGGCACGGGTCTTGGCGGCGGCCACGTCCGAACCCGACTCGGGCTCGGAGTATCCAAAGCAACCGAGGGCGTCCCCCGACAACAATCGGGGCACGACCGTGTCGCGCAGAAACTGGTTTCCGTGCTCGAGGATCATGGACACCATCACGATGGCCACACCCATGGCGTCGATGGGGGCCCGGGCCAGCTGTAGTTCCTCGATCAGCACAACGCTTTCGAGCGGGTCGCGGCCCCCGCCGCCGAGTTCCTTGGGAACCGCACCACTCAGCCAGCCCCGTTCGGCCATGGCCTTGTGGAGGGCAGGAGAGTGGATGGTGCCGTCGTGGGTGGCGGCGATCATCTCCTCGGTGAGGTTGTCCTTGAGGAACCGGCGCACCTCGGCCCGGAACGCGATCGCCTCCGGCGGAAACGAGAAGTCCATCAGGCCACCCTCCTCGGGCCGAACTCCCGGTCGGCCAGGCGGGCGTATTCGAGCGACGGGTCGCCGAGTTGTAGCGCCCAGCCGGTGGCTCGCCGGTGAAAGAGTTGGATGTTGTATTCCTCGGCGAACCCGTAGCCACCGTGGTATTGCAGGGCACGGTCGGTGGCGAATCTGGCGGCTTCGGTGGAGAACAGCAGGGCCATACCGGCGAGGCGGGAGGCGTCGGGCTGGCCGGTGTCGAGGGCCCACAACGCCCGGTTGGCCAGCAGGTCGGCCCCGGCCAGATTGGTGGTCGCGTCGGCGAGGCCGTGCTGAACCGCCTGGAAGGATCCCACCGGTACCCCGAACTGCATGCGTTCGGTGACGTAGGCGACCGCGATGTCGATGGCCTGCTTGGACAGGCCGACATGGGCGATGGCCATGAGGGCCCGCCATTCGTCGAGCGCACGCTGCCAGACCACAGCTGACTCGGGGCCGGTGAGGAGGGGAGTGGCTCCGGAGAGGTCCCGGTCGGCCAGTGGGAGATCGGCGGTGTTGCGGGGGGCCTTGCCCGGGGGATCGGAGTCGATCATCACGATCGCGTCGCCGTGATGGGCCACGATCACATCGGCCACCGCACCCGCCGGAACCAAGCGGGCGCGGCCCGACTCGGGGGATCGAAACGACAGTGTGGCAACGGCCCCGCCGGACACGAGTCGGTCGTTGATGTCGGTGGCGCCGCCCCCGGTCTCGGCTGCACCCACGATCAGCCTGGAAGCGACGCAGTGTTCGATGAGCGGCACCGGGGCCAGGTGGCGTCCCCAGAGTTCGACGACGATCGCCAGATCGCGCAGGGGCGCGTCGCCGCCTCCGACGCTGCCGGGCAGCGCCATCCCGGGTGCTCCGGTGGCGCACAGCTTGGCCCAGAGTTCGTGGTCGTGTCCCAGCGGCTCGGCGGCGCGCACGACCGAGGTGGGGCATTCGTTGGTGAAGAAGCCGGCGAACACCTCGCGGATGGCTTCTTCGTCTTGTGTGGGTCGGGTCCTCACGCGGGATCGCCGACCGCGGTCCTCGAGGTGAGCGCGGCGCACACGCTTTCGATTCGCTCGGTGTCGAGTGAGAAGAACGCCCACTTGCCCCTTTGCTCGCGCTTGATGATTCCGGCCTTCACGAGTTGGCTCAGGTGATGGCTGACGGTGGCCTGGGACTTGCCGGTGGGGGTGGTGAGATCACACGCGCATGCGGAGCCGGAGTCGGAAGCGGCGATGAGGCTCACCAGCCGGAGCCTCACCGGATCGGCGAGAGATTTCAGAGCGTCGGCCAACCGTTCGGCGTCGGGTTCCGACAACGGAGCGGCCATCAGCGGCACACAACAGGGTTGGGTGGAGACGGACATGAAAAACATATTGACAGATCTCGATATGTCTGGCAATGTGACCTCATATATCGATGTCCATCGATATATGAGGTCACGGCCGGATCGGCCCACGTGGCCCACCCACGTCACACTCAGGAGAGCAGCATGCGACTACAACTGGCGATCAACGTCAGCGACATCGACACCGCCGTCGATTTCTATTCGAAGATGTTCGACACCTCGCCGGCCAAGCGCCGGCCCGGCTACGCCAACTACGAGATCGCCGAGCCGCCACTGAAACTGGTCCTGATCGAGAACGGTGAAGGTGGTGGCACCCTCAACCACCTTGGGGTCGAGACCACCACGGCGGGTCAGGTGGTGAACGCCGCGGCCCGGCTCGGCGACGCCGGACTCGCTCCGACCGAAGTCGAGGACACCACCTGCTGCTACGCGGAAAAGACCGAGACCTGGGTGACCGACCCGGACGGTGCCCGCTGGGAGTGGTACGTCAAGACCGCCGACGTGGGGGCCTGCTGCTAGAGGGCGCGAAGGTGGAACACGAACGCTCGCTCCGGCGGGATCACAGGAAGCTGCAATCCGTGGCCGGCCAACTGGGCACCCGTCAGAGTGATCCCATGGGCCGGCCAATCCGGATGGCTGAGGGCCATTCCCCAGGTCTCGCCGGGGAAGCGCACATGGGACACCTCGTATTCGGCGTCAGCGATCAGGCCGGGCAACCGCAACGGTGGCGGCGTGAGCGACGACCCTGAGGTCATACGCGCGTACGACACCAGGGCCTCGCGACGGTCGAGCGAATAGACACCACCGGACAGTCCGGCGTCGTCGACCGGGTCGAACCTCACCGTGTCGCCACCATGGAGCAGGGCCCGGTGGGTCTTGTGGAGGGCCACCACGGCCCTCAACTGTTCGAGCTCATCGTCGGTGCATCCGAGCAGGTCCCACTCGATGCCCAAGTGGCCGAAGAAGGCGGTGGCCGCACGAAACGACAGGGGATGGGTGCGGCCGGTGGTGTGGGCGGTGGGCGGACCTATGTGGCATCCCATGACCTCCGGCGGCAACAGCAGGGAAGTGGCCCGCTGAATACGGCACCGGTCGAGGGCATCGTTGCAATCCGACACCCACACCCGTTCGCAGCGCTGCAACACCCCGAGGTCGATTCGTCCACCGCCGCCCGAGCACGACTCGAACTCGACGCCCGGATGGCGGGCACGCAACTCGTCGAGCAGTTCGTAGAACGCCAATGTCTGACGGCGGGATCCGGCTCGGCCGTCGCTGCCGCTGCCCTGGACGAGCGGGCGGTTGTGGTCCCACTTCACGTAGGAGATCCGGTGGCTGCCCAGCAGCGAATCGAGCGCGTCGAGAATGTGATCGAACGCGTCGCGCCGGGCGAGATCAAGAACGAGCTGGCCCCGGCCCCTCACCGACGGATAACCGGGGGTCTCCAGCGTCCATTCGGGATGGGTCCGGTAGAGATCCGAGTCTTCGTTGACCATCTCGGGCTCGACCCAGATCCCGAACGACATGCCTAGGTCGTGCACGTGGTCGATCAACGGGGCCAGGCCATCGGGGTGGGCAACCGGGCTCACGGTCCAATCGCCGAGACCGGCCCGATCGTTGCGTCGGTCGCCGAACCATCCGTCGTCGAGAATGAATCGCTCGACACCGACCGAGGCCGCCCGGTCGGCCAGGGCGCGGAGCTTGGACGGGTCGTGATCGAAGTAGACGGCCTCCCAGGTGTTGAGCGACACCGGCCGGGGACCCCGGGCCCGGGCCGCGGCGAGTGGGGCCATCGCCCTGACCGTGTTGTGGAAGCGTCGGCCGGCCTCGCCGACACCAGCCCCCGACCAACTGCCGATCAACACCGGGGTCGACACCGACTCCCCGGGCTGTAGGGAAACCTCGCCCGGGTGAAACAGATCCCCGCCCCACAGGTGGCGTCGGCCATCGGCGAGCCGGGTGGCGCCGATGCGATGATTGCCGCTCCAGGCCAGGTGAGCCATCCAGACCTCCCCCGACCATTCGCCGAACCCCGAGGTGCCGGCCACCACCAGCGGAGGCGACTCGTGGGAAGTGCGGCCGAGACGGCTCTCGACCATGCTCGTGCCTTGGGGCCAGGCCCGCCGATCAGGCTGGAACTCGTTGGCCCAGCGTCCACCGAACGTGATGATCTCGGTGGCGTCGGTCGACACGGGCAGGACCAGGTCGAGTCGATCGACCCACAGGTTGTCGCGCCCGTCGTTGGTGAGCACGGCCGAGAGATTCAGGGCCCCATGGATGTCGAGCCCGATCGTGGAGACGACCCTGATCGAAGCCACGGGGTCGACGGCCTCCACCACCAGCGAATCGGCGCGGTGGCCGACGGAGTCGAGCGTGAAGCGGGGGGCCCACGCGGTTCCGTCCGGTCGATGAACCTCGATGGCCGGTGCACCGGCGAATCCGTCGCCATGGCCCGGCATGACCGTGAGCGGCGCCAAGACATCAAGCCCGCCCACCGCCACCGGCGACATCAGAGCGGCGCCGACCGTCGCCGGATCGATCACGCCGAGGTCGGCGCCCCAGTGGGTGATGGTGGGCACGCCGGTCGAGACATCGACCACCACCGACACGCCCGCCGATCGGAAATGGAAGATCATTGTCGGATCGGGGTCATCGGGCTGGGCGGTTGGCGGTTCACCGGCAGACATGGCCACATCTTGCCGTCCGGGCGGGGCGGATGTGACCACCGCCGCGCCACGAGGCAGGA
>JAJRXJ010000245.1 GCA_024276355.1 Actinomycetes bacterium
CGAATGGCTTCCATCTACGAACAACTCAGCGAGGCGTTGCGCGAGCGGGTGCCGGTGGCTCTGGCCACGGTCGTCGCCGGGCCGGGCATCGGGGCCAAGATGCTCGTGGGTGTCGGATCCCGCGTCGATGGTTCGCTCGGCGACCCTGATCTCGATCGGGTGGTGGAGCGCGACGCGGTGGGAGAGTTGGCGGCCGGCCGCTCGGGAATTCGTCATTACGGCACCCACGGCGAGGCCCGCGAAGAGGCGGTGTCGGTGTTCATCGAGAGTTTCGCCCAACCGCCGCGCATGCTCATCTTCGGAGCGGTCGACTTCACCGCCGCGTTGGCGAAGATCTCGAGCGTCCTCGGCTATCGGGTCACGGTGTGCGATGCCCGCCCGGTGTTCGCCACCGCCAAGAGGTTCCCCATGGCCGATGAGGTGGTGGTCGACTGGCCCAACCGTCTGATCGACTCGGTTGCCGACGAACTCGGTCCCCGCGACGCGATTTGCGTGCTCACCCACGACGTCAAGTTCGACATTCCGGCCATCGTCTCGGCGCTGGCCACCGACGTCGGCTACATCGGGGTCATGGGCAGCCGCCGCACCCACGCGGCCCGCACCGAACGGCTGATGGAAGCCGGGGTCGACGCCGAGGGGCTGGCCCGGCTCTGCTCCCCGATAGGCCTCGACATCGGCGCCCGCACCCCGGAGGAGACCGCGGTGTCGATCGTGTCCGAGATCATCGGCCGCCGTACCGGCAGGCAGGCTCGTGCCCTGAGCCTCACCGAGGGACCCATCCACGACTGATCGCGTTCGGGGCATCTGGATGGCGGTCAGGCCTTGGGCAGCACCACGAACGCGAAGTTCACGTAGTGGATGGTGGCCGCGGCGATCACCAACAGGTGGAAGACCTCGTGGTAGCCGAAGGTGGTCGGCCACGGGTCGGGGCGCCGGAACGCATACACGAGGGCCCCGATGGTGTAGAGACCTCCGCCGGTTGCCACGAGTACGAATCCGGCCACGCCCAGCGAGTCGAGGATGTCGTTCATGGCGATGATCGCCACCCATCCAACCGCCAGGTAGGGAGCAGCGATGACCGGGTAGGGGGCGTGGGGAACGAGATTGTGGAGCACGATTCCGATCAGCGCCCCGATCCACACCACCCACAGGACAGTTCGGGCGATCCCGTGGGGCAACGCGAACACGGCGATCGGTGTGTAGGTGGCTGCAATCGCGATGAAGATCATCGAGTGGTCGAGGCGCCGCATCACCGCGTGGCCTCCCGGCCCCCAGTTGGGTCGGTGATACAGGGCGCTGATACCGAACAGGGCGGTGATGCCGACTACATAGATCGCCGCCACGAACCTGGGTGCGATGCCGGGGGCAAGAACGATCATGATCGGCGCCAGCGTGAGGGAGGCCACGAACGCGTATTCGTGGGACCGGCCCCTCAGCAGCGGCTTGGGCACCGGGTTCCCGGTGGGACCGTAGGCGACAGAATCTGGTGGGGCATCTGCTGTCATCGGCGCAATGGTAGACACGCTTGGCGGTGGGCGTGTTGTCAGGTGTCGGATGACCTCGGCCCGACGGCGCGGGGGTCGACCGGCGGTGCGATGGGTGCCCGCACGTGGAAGCTGAGCCGCCAGTCGGTGTGGCTGGCCCCATCGATGGAGAACTGCCAGCTGTAGGACAGCCCGGGGGTGACCGGCAGGTTGGGGAAGTTGATCGCGAGGGGCACCGACAGCGGTGTGCCGGGCTTCAGCCCCGGCGGGCGCCCGGCCTCGAAACGGCCGGCGACCGCCACCGGTTGCCCGCCGATCATCACCGGGTGGCCGTCTTCGTCGAGGAGTTCGAGCCGCCACTCGTGGGAGATGTTGGCCCGATCCCAGGGGATCTCGATGCCGATCGCCACTCCCACAGGCTGGGGCATGGGGCCGATCACGGTAAGTCCGCCGCCAAGGATGTAGAGCTTGCGGTCGGCAACCTGGGCCGCGTCGGCGAACAACATGGTGACCCGGCCGAGCAGCGGGGTCATGGAGGTGGTTGGGTCCATCGATTCCATCGGGATTCACCTTAGGGGCCGCGTCGGCCACTTCGAGGGCCAGACTGTGTGGATGCAACCCCAACCCGTGCAGCAGATCAAGACCCAGGCCGCGGTGATCCTCGCCGCCGGGGGTGGAACCCGCTTTCTGGGCGACACCCACAAGCTTCTGGCGGCTGTCGACGGAGTGCCGATCGTGGTGCGGGCGGTCAATGCGGCCCGGGGGGCCGGGCTCGACGAGGTGATCGTGGTGCAGGGCTCGCTCGATCTCACCGAGATCCTCCCCGACGATGTCACCATCATTCAGAACGAACGCTGGAACGACGGCCAGTCGACTTCGTTGCGTGCCGCGGTGGGCTACGCCGATTCACGTCGCCACGGAGCGATCGTGGTCGGTCTCGGCGATCAGCCCGGAGTGCCCGTCGAGGCCTGGAAGGCGGTCGCCGAATCCGAACACGACATCGCGATCGCCGAGTTCGGTGGCGACAAACGTCCGCCGGTGAGGCTTTCGGCGGCCATGTGGGCGTCGCTTCCCGTGGGCGGCGACGAGGGGGCCCGGTCGTTGATGCGGGCGCACCCGGAGCTCGTGTATTCGGTACCCTGCGAGGGCAACCCGGCAGATATCGACACCTTGGAGGACCTGCGGCGATGGAGCTGAACAACTCGTTCGAAGTCAACCGTCCGATCGACCACACGTGGGTCGTGCTCACCGATGTTGAACGGATCGCGCCGTGCCTGCCCGGGGCTCAGCTCCAGGAGGTCGAAGGCGACGAATACCGCGGCATAGTCAAGATCAAGGTTGGTCCGATCACCGCTCAGTACAAGGGTGCTGCCACCTTCGTCGAGAAGAACGACGACGAGCATCGTGCCGTGCTCAATGCCAAGGGTCGAGACACGCGGGGCGCCGGCAATGCCGAGGCGGTGATCACCGCCACCTTGGAGGAGGTCTCCGAGTCGTCCACCCGGGTCAACGTCCACACCGATCTGAAGGTCACCGGCAAGGTCGCCCAGTTCGGCCGGGGCGTGATGGCCGACGTGAGCGCCAAGCTCATGGGCCAGTTCGCCGACAATCTCGAAGCCATGCTCAAGGAAGACTCCGGCGAGCAGAATTCCGCTGAGGCCGATTCCGCCGACTCAGACTCCTCGGATTCCTCAGCCGACTCCCCGACAGCCGATTCGTCGGCCGAGCAGGCGTCGTCGGGTCCCCGCAAGATCGACATGCCCGAACCCGAGGCCGTCGACCTGCTTGAGGCCGCCGGAACCCCCGTTCTCAAGAGGCTGGCTCCGGTCATCGCCATATTGGTGTTGATCCTGATCATTCGTCGGCGTCGCCGGACCTAGGCCGGTGCCAGGCCCCGACGCATCCGATTCGGAGCGTGTCGAAGAACTGCTCGGCCGCCGCCCCGGTGGCAGATTCGAAGTGGTGGTGCGCGACCGCACCGGCGACCCTGTCGTGTTGCGCAATGCGCCGCTTCTCGACGACGGCACGCCCATGCCCACCCTCTACTGGCTGGTGGGCCCGGCCGAGCGCAAGGCGGTGGGCCGACTCGAGTCGACCGGGGGAGTGAAGGCCGCCGAGGCTGCGGTCGACCCGGACGCTCTCCAGGCCGCTCACGACCGCTACGCGGCCGAGCGAGACTCGCTGATACCCGAGGGTCACACCGGGCCGCGGCCGTCCGACGGCGTGGGGGGCACCCGCCGTGGGGTCAAGTGCCTCCATGCCCACTACGCATGGTTCCTGGCCGGAGGCGACGATCCGGTCGGCAGATGGGTTTGGGCGCAGCTCCATCCCGAACCTGGGAGCGACGGGTGAGTGGCTCGGGCCGGGCGTCCACTCCCGTGGCGGCCATCGACTGTGGAACCAACTCGACGCGTCTGCTGATCCACGACGGGGTCGACTCCCTCGAGCGGTTGATGACCATCACCCGTCTGGGTCGTGGGGTCGATGCCACGGGACAGCTGGCATCCGACTCGATCGAGGCGACCGTCGAATGCCTGCGGGGTTACCGGCGGATCATGGATTCCCACGGTGTCGAACGGGTGCGCATGACCGCCACCTCTGCCGCCCGTGACGCTGCCAACAGCAGCGAATTTTTCGATGCGGCCGAGGCGGCCGTGGGGGTGCGCCCCGAGCTGCTGTCGGGAATCGAGGAAGGCCGACTGTCGTTTCGGGGTGCCACCGCCGATCTCGACCCTGGGTTGGGGCCGTTTCTGGTGGTCGACATCGGTGGCGGGTCGACCGAGTTCGCCGTGGGCACCACCGAATGCGAGGCCGCCATGTCGCTCGACATCGGGTGCGTGAGACTCACCGAGAAATACATCGAGAACGATCCGCCGCGGCCCGAGGAACTGTTGGCCTGTCAGTCGATAGCCGAGGCCCACATCGATGATGTGATCCGGGAGATACCGGCGGTCACCGAAGCCCGCTGTTTCGTGGGTCTTGCCGGAACCGTGTCCACAGCGGCCGCCGTAGAACTCGGATTGGCCACCTACGACCGCGACCGAATCCACCACTTCCGGCTCACCAAGGCCGCGGTCGAAGACGTGTATCGAACGCTCGCCACCGAGTCCCGAGCCGACCGGATCCACAACCCGGGTCTGGAGGGGGCCCGCGCCGATGTGATCGTGGGTGGGCTGTCGATCCTCGTGAAGATCATGAGGCAACTCGACCTCGACGAGTGCCTGGTGTCGGAGTCCGACATCCTCGACGGGTTGGCCATGTCGGTGCTCTACGATGCGGAACCGTGACCACCTTGTTCGGCAAGAGAGTTCTGCTTCGGCCCCTCGAAGCTGCCGACTTTCCCAAGTGGCAGGAGGTGCGTCGGCGCAACGTGGAGTGGCTCACCAAATGGGAACCGGCCCGCATGCCCGGCGCCCCGGATGTGGTCGAGGACGCTCAGGCCTACCGGGCCCGGTGCTCGGCTCGTCAACGTGATCGTCAGCTCGGCACCGGCTACGGATTCGGGGTGTTCGTCGACGGCAACTTCGCCGGTGAGGTGAACCTCAACTCCGTGCAGCGCGGGCCGTTCCAGTCGTGCTACATCGGCTACTGGATCGATGAGGCTCAGGCCGGTCACGGCTACATCCCCGAGAGCGTGGTCGTGGTCTGCCGTTACGCGTTCGAGCAGTTGCATCTCCACCGGGTACAGGCCGCGATCGTACCCCGCAACACCGCGAGCCGGCGGGTGGTGGAGAAGCTGAAGGTGCGCGAGGAGGGCCTCGCGGAGCGCTACCTCGAGATCAACGGCACGTGGGAGGACCACATCCGCTATGCCATCACCAGCGAGGAGTGGGCCGAGCGCAGCGACGAACTCGTCGGTGAGTGGATCGGATTCTGACACCCGGCGGTTCAGTCGTGTGAGCTGATCTTCTTCCGGAGACGCTCCACCAGCGCTCGAAACGTCGGCTGTTGCATCGACCAGATCTGGGGATGCAGCTCGTGGTCGACTGCCTGGTTCGATTCGGTGACGTCATCGAGTGACAGGATTGTGGCCTTGGTACGGGCGACGAGTTCCTTTTCCTGTCCGGCGGCCAGGTCGGCCATGGCCACGGCCTCGTCGATGAGAGCGTCGTCGTCGACGACCTTCCAGACCAGACCGAGACGCTGGGCCTCTTCGGCCCTGATCACCTGGCCGAACAACACCATGGCCATAGTGGTCTGGCGCCCGGTGATCGACCGGAGCCGCCAGGTGTGGCCGCCGCCGGGGTGGAGACCGATCTGAAGGAACCGCGAGTCGAACCGGC
>JAJRXJ010000246.1 GCA_024276355.1 Actinomycetes bacterium
CAGATGCGGACCAACCGCGGACCAGATGTCATCGAACTGACCGGTCAATAGGCGAAATCCCTTGCGGCGCAAGGGATTTCAGCGGCACGCCCGGAGGGACTCGAACCCCCAACCTTCTGATCCGTAGTCAGTGCGACAGGTGCGCGACACAAGGCGTGAATCGCCGAAATCTCTTCTCCAAGCTGCGTATTCGGTTCTCGACAGTCCTCGTCGTTTCTCATCGTTTCTCGACCTCTCGCGGCCCAGCCGCGGCCCATGACAGTCTCCTCTTGGCGTGAGAGCCTGCCAAGCCTGGCCCGCAGACTCCTGGTTGTGCGCATTCGGCCCGTGCTGACGAGCCTGTCGATGGGGTCCTCCGTAACGCGTAGGCGAGACTCACTCCTTGAGTTGTGTGGCAACTGGTCGAGCCCATCCAATCATGGCTGCAGGGACGGCGAAGAGCATGACCAGCGCGACAGCTCTGGTGATCTGGTTGAACGCGTAGACACTGACAGCGAGATCGATCGAGAGATACGAGAGCACTACCCCCACGACGGACACGGCGACCAGCGAGGCGATACCGGTCAGTGCGGCGACCTCGGTTTGGACCAGTGCCGTCACTTCGAGGCGTCCCATGCCAAAGCTCCGGTAGAGCGCCAACTCGGTTCCACGGAAGACGAACGAGATGGCGAGAATCATGCTCATGACTACGCCGACGAGCAGCCACCCGTGGCGCGACGTTCGCTGTTCGAGGACGGCCGCGGGATCGCGCAGGGTCTCGCTCGGTGGCAACACGAGCCGGAGGCGCAGCCAGTCCGACGGGCCGTCGAAGTAGGCCTTCGTCCCGGCGAGCTGCTGCGGGTCGACCCATGGCTCGAACTCGATCCAGCAGGCATCTGCGGATCCGGTCGAGGCGGAAGGAAGGATCACAGCCGACCCGAAGGATGCTTCCCTCGCTTCCAGGGGCTCAACCGCGCTCACTTCGACAGCGCGGGTCTGGCCCTGGAGGGCGATGCGCATGGCGGCGCCGGGAGCGAGATAGAGTTCGTCGGCGAGCTGCCGACCGATGACGGCGTCCCACACAGGGGGAGGCTCTTGGGCGGTAAGAGCTGCCAACGACCCACCAGTGCCCTCGACGACGGTCACGAGCCGGCGGGGAGGCACGAGGGCCCTGGCCGAGGTCGGACCCCACAGTGGCCCGGCCGCCCGGATCCCTGAGCGACCGTTGAGGGAGCGGCACCGCATGCTGTCGAGCGTCGCCTCGGGCGATTCCGGATCGCGGCTCACCACCACCGTTGATAGGCCTGCCGCGACGAGCGCCCGCTCGTCGGCCTGGACTCGGACCAGAGTCCGCGCTTCGACGAGTGCTGCGCCGGTCAGCAGCAGCGCCATCAGCCCGATCGTGGCCGCGTTGCGGGCGCCGCCCGCCAGAACGTTGCGGAGTCCTTCTCCGACGACGGTCCGAAGCCGCCATGACAGAGCCTCACCCATGCGCCACCGTGTACGCGGTGAGGTCCAGCACTCGGTTGCAGCGGTCGGCGAGCAGCGGATCGTGGGTGGCGACCACGACACCTTGTCCTCGAGCTGTGGCCTGGGAGATCAGGAGATCTCCGATTCGTTCCGAGGTTCGGGGGTCCAGATGTCCGGTCGGTTCATCCGCCAAGATGAACGGTGCGCCGACTGCCAGTGCTCGAGCCATCGCCAGCCGTTGCATCTCCCCGCCCGAGAGCCGGCCGGCGGCAAGCGATGCCCGGCCGTCGATTCCGACGGCCGCCAGGAGAGGCGGAGCGTGGCTGATCGCTTCGGGAAACGTCGAGCCCCGTGCCATGAAGCCGATCGCCACGTTCTCGAGAACACTGCGGCGTCGGAGACCATGGTTGGTCTGATGCACCCAGGCGACGATCCCGTTCCCGACGCCGACCCTCCGATCGCCGTCGAGCACGTATACAGCTCCTCGGGTCGCCCGCAGCAGACCTCCGAGCACGCTGAGGAGCGTCGTCTTCCCGCTGCCGGATGGCCCGACCACTGCGACAGCCTCGCCCGTCTCGAACGCATAGTCCACATCACTGAACACCTCGATCTCCCCGTATCCGGCAGCGACACCCTCGGCGATCAGCCGCATCGTGGTCCCATGATGATCTGGGCCGGGTTGGCGAGCACCTCCGCGATCGGCCGAGAAGCCTCGACCACGGCTTCTCCGAACAGCGATGCCACCACCTCTACCGCCACCGGCTCGAAGGGGCCTGCACCTGACAACGCGTACACGCAGGTCGCGCCTTGACCTTCCACAACCGCCGATGGAGGCACCTTGAGCGCCTCAACGGGTTTCGCGAGTCGAACGGATGCCGCCATTTCGCTGGTCTCGGCGTCGACCAATGTCGGAAGGCGAGTCCTCCCTTCGGCGGTCACCCGACCAGAAGCGTCGAGGGGAATGGTCACCTCGTTGATGACGAGCACGAAACCCTCGGGGAGTGCCACCTCGGTGGGAGGTTCTCCGGTTTCGGCCAACGTGAACAGCACGACGTCGTCCAGCCGGCCGGGTGCCTGGAGCACTGGTTCCCCGATGCCTGGCCACGGCATCCCCGGTTCCACCAGCACCGTCCCCACTACGAACGGTTCATCACCGACCCACAGAGTCGCCGAAGGATCGAACTCCGGACCGACAACCCGACCGGTCGACGATCGACGGACCCGTTCGATTCCTAGACGCTCGTTGAGCAGTCCGATGGCTGATGACACGCTCCTGGTGACCTCGCCGCTAGGCACGTGATCCTCCGCAAGCAGTCCCATGTCGAGAAGAAACCGTTCGAGGCGGGCAACGTCGTCACCTTTGTCCCCACGGGCCAGTGGTCGATACAACGGGGCCTCCGAAATGAAAGCCACGACCCGGACGCCGGAAACCTCCGCCACGGCGTCACCCGATCCGAGCGTGTCACCGGGACCGGCGGCAACTGAGATCACCAGCCCTTCGAGGCCGCTGCTGCGCGCCACCTCTCCCTCGGACCAGGCGAACCGAACCAGCACGGGCCTCCGATCGTCGAACGCTGTCTTGGCCACCGGAACCACGATGGGCTCGGGGGGGGCCTCACTTTCCAACACCGACCCCAGGTCAGCCACGAGCAGGACACCGAGAACGAGGGCTGGCACCACAACACCGACGGCCGCCGCCAGCGCTAGTCCGACGGTTCGCCCCCGGCTCACCGGCTGGCGTCCGGAACGGTCGTTGTACTCCCGAACTGTTCCCGCTCGAGCGCTTCCTCGTCCAAGGCTCGATTGAAACACTGATCCCGTACGCCCGGGTGAGCGGCATCGATCTCATCGACCGTCGCCGGGTTCAACTCGGCCACCTCGATGCCCTGTTCGCGGAGGCATCGGATTATCCGTTGCTCAAAGGCCCGGTTTGCCGCTTCGATCTCCGCGCTGTGCATCGCCTGCCACGCCGCCGCCGCCGTGTCGAGATGCTCCTCCGCACATTGTGTGACGATGGCTTCCTGGGCGGCGAAACCCGCTAGGTCGACGGCCGCGCTGTTCTCCGGACCGGCTGCTGATGATGAGACATCGGACCACTCAAACCCAAAGCCGAAATTCGAGGGGTCATAGGTTGCGATTACGCCGCGCAGGCCTTTGTCCTCCATGCACTCCACCGTCCGAGCGGCCGCTGCCTCCAGTTCTGCGAACGTGACCGAACCAGCAGGCTCGGAGGGGGTGGTGGAGTCTGTCGACCCCACCACCCCCGTGCAAGCCGTCACAAACACGGCGGCCAAGCTGACGAGCCTCCGGGCCAGCCGACGAGGCGGCAGAGCCAACACCGTCATCCGCTCCTGCCTCACCGCTACGCCCAAACGTCAACGAAGCCCAGGTAGTTTCCGTTGGAGTCCTTGGCCGATGTCTTCGTGTAGATCGCGTCGCATCCTGCGTACTGCTTATCGATCCTGTTCGTTGAGATCCAACCAGACCAGTAGTACTTGTTCGTGCCCCAGCAGCGCCGAACATGATACTGGTAGAGGTCGCCGCAGCCGAAGTTGTCGTCGTAGGAGACGTGGCGTGCCTTGGTCCAGTGCTCGTAGGCTTGGGCGCCGATCCGGCAACCACTGCCTACATCCTTCTCGGCGGTCGCACCGTAGGCGACCGTAGCCGACGCGAGCATCATGACCACGACAACGAGGATCGTAGTTGCGCGACGTCGAATCATGGCGTACCTCCTTCTGTCGAGCTCAGGGCCGCTGGTTGGCCCTTCACCCTTTAGGTGTCCGGCAGAGGCGGATTCATCGCGCGATCCGCAGGGATTGTTTTCGCGACCTGGTGGCGGTATGTTGGCGTGGCTACGGGCCGATGCGGTCGATGGGGACGAGGAGGATCTGCCGGGTGGCGCTGTCGAAGGCGAGCGACGGGCAGGGTTGTTGGTCGGTGGGGGGTTGGGAGACGACGACGGTCCAGTCTTCGATACCGGCATCGGCAAGGGCTTGTTCAGCGAGGCGTGTGGCGTCGTCGAAGCTGGGGCAGACCTGCGGGTTGATCTGTTCGATGAGCCGGTCCTGGACCTCGATAATGCTGCTGGTGGCATCTGAGGGTGATGCGAACACGGCCATGCCGAGACGTTCACAGACACCCTGGTCGTTGGTGGGGAGGACGATGAGGGTGCCGGTGTCGTTGACGCAGCCCACCAGCGGCGGGATCTGGCCGGGTGGGGCGATGTCGGGGTTGGTGGTGGTGCCGTCGGCCCACAGGGCGGCGCATCGTTGGGGGTCGAGACCGTCGGTGGGTTCGACGACGTGGACGGCGTCGAGGGTGAGGTCTTCGGTGCAGCCGATGCCGGAGATCTGGGTGGGTTGGCGGGTCAGGTACAGCCCGGCGGCGATGGCGGCCAACGCCAAGAGCGCCACGAGGATGACAACGGCCGGCTTCTTCAACCTCGGCCGGGCAGGCTGAGGTTGGGCTGAGGTGAGGACCCGGCTGCGGATCCGGGCTTTGAGCCGGGCCGCGGCCTGCGGGTCGATCCGGCCGGCCGGGTCGACTTCTCGGAGGGCGTCGAAGATGTCGCGTTCGTTCACGGCTGCTCCTCCCGGCCATCACCGGGACGTCTCGTTGGGTCCTCATCTATGGAAGTGTCCGGCAAGCCCGGATCGTCGCGTCGAATCTCGTCGAGGTGTCGGCGGAGCCGGTGACGGGTCCGATACACCCGGGTGCGCACCGCCGCCTCCGACAGGCCCACCACCATCCCGGCCTCGGCGTAGGTGAGCTGTTCGTAGGCGACCAGCCGGACGATCTCCCGATCCAACGGGCTCAGCCGCTGGAGGGCGGCGGCCACGTCGGTGGCATCGGCTGCGGTGAGCACCTCCTCGTCCGCTCCCGGGAGACGCCGACCGCCGGTGAGACTGCTCAGCCGGTCGATGAGCCGCCGAAGCCGGTCCTGCCCGCGGCGTTGGTTGCCGATCACCCTCGCTGCCACCGAGTACAGCCACAGCAGCGGGGAGTCGGCCGACGTGGCGTCGTCGAGTTTCCGCCACGCCACCAGGAACGTCTCGGCGACGGCGTCTTCGGCGTCGGTCAGGCTGCGGGTCCGGCGTCGGCAGTACGCCAACACCTGGGTGAAGGTGGCGTCATACAGGTCGCCGAAGATCATCACACGCTGAGCGTCTGGGTCAGGGTCGGGTCGTCGACGGTTCACTGCACCTCCACCGACCCGCCGGCTCAGGTGATGTACACCGACGACACGTCGTTGTTCCACCCGCTCAGCATGGTCGGAGCCTGATCGTACGCTTCGGTCAGCGATGTCGGATACCACGCCCCGCCGCCGTTGCGCCAATCCGCGAACCGTGCCGAACAGGCACCGATCCGATACGACGAGGTTCGCTGATCGAACCCGTAGTCGGCCAGGTTGAACCACTGCCAACGTCCCCGCAGGTACAACACCGCACCGGTGTACCAGGTTCCGTCGTACAGCTTGAGGTACGACGAACACGACGAACCCGATGTCGTCATCCCACTTGATATACCGACAGATGCCACGGCGAGCCCGGTTTCGAGTTCGGCGATGCGGCGATTCATGTCGGCTTCGGTGTCGAAACACTCGGGCTGGTCGAGGACCTCGGGCCACACCACACAGGCACCGGCACCCTCCCAGCTCCGGGCCAGGTCGATGACCTGCTCCCCGTACCGGGCAGCGGTTCCCGCCCCCGGCTGCCCGGAGCGGTCGCTGCCGGACGCAGCGTATGCGGGTACTCCGGCCAGCATCGCCGCGGCGACCA
>JAJRXJ010000247.1 GCA_024276355.1 Actinomycetes bacterium
CCTCCAGCTGCCGAATGATTTCAATGCCGCCTACGGCACAATCGACCGCTGGTGGAAGATCAACTATGTCTCGGGTACGGACATCACCGACCGGACGACCTGGTCGGTTGAGGTGGTGGGCGATCCGGTACGCCTGCTGCGCTGAGCCATCAGCCACGGGTGAAACCCGATGGTCCGAGCATCCGAGCGCGTAGCCTCAGCTACGTGTCAGGATTCGTGGACGAGTGCAACATCAATGTGAAGGCCGGCGACGGCGGGGCCGGCTGTGTGTCGTTTCGTAGAGAGGCTCATGTCTCACGCGGCGGGCCCGATGGCGGTGATGGTGGTCGGGGCGGATCGGTGTGGTTCGTTGCCGACCGCAATGTTGCATCACTTCTCGCTTTTCGGGATCACCCGCATCGCAAGGCCGAGAATGGAACTCACGGAAGCGGGCAGAACAGGCACGGCTCGCGCGGGGAGGATCTCGAGGTCCATGTCCCTGAGGGCACCGTGGTTCTCGACCACGAAACCCACGAGCAATTGGCCGACCTGGTTCATCATGGTGACCGTTGGGAAGCCGCGGTGGCCGGGCAGGGTGGCCGGGGCAACGCCCGCTTCCTGACCAATCGTCGGCGGGCTCCGAAGTTCGCCGAGCAGGGCGAACATGGTGAGGAGAGGTGGCTTCGTCTCGAACTCAAACTGATGGCCGACGTGGCCATTGTCGGCCTGCCCAATGTCGGGAAGTCGACCTTCATCAGCCGGGTGTCGGCTGCCAAACCCAAGATTGCCGACTACCCGTTCACCACGCTTGAGCCCAATCTCGGTGTCGTGAAGATGGACGACGGTTTCGAGATGGTGCTGGCCGACATTCCCGGCCTCATCGGCGGGGCGAGCGAAGGCAAGGGGTTGGGCCACCGATTCCTGCGTCACGTCGAACGGGCCCGGGTGTTGCTGGTGTTGCTCGACCTCGCCGAGTGGGACGGCCACAACCCAGATCAGCAACTCTCCGTCCTGCTCCACGAGCTCGGCTCATATCGCCCCGAACTGCTGGAGCGACCGCGGGTCGTGGTCGGGTCCCGTGCTGACATCGCCGGTGATTCCCGGTTCGATGGTCTGCGTGTGTCGGCCCCCACCGGCGAGGGATTGTCCGAGGTCCTCGGAGCGTTGGCGATGCTCGTCGACGAGGCGCGTGCCCACGCTGTCCCCGCCAAGTCCACGACCATCCACAGGCCGATCGGCGATCAGGTGAGCATCGAGAGGTTCGATGACGGCTCATGGAACGTGGTCGGTCGGGCCGCGGTAAGGGCAGTGTCTCTGAGCGACCTCACCGATCTCCAGGCTCTCGACTACGCCCGACATCAGCTACGCCAACTGGGGGTGTTGAAGGCACTGACAAGGGCCGGGGTTGCCGACGGAGACATCGTCCACGTGGGCGATTTCAGCTTTGAATACGAGGAAGATCTGTGACCCGTCCACAAACCGTTGTCGTCAAGATCGGAACGTCTTCGATCACCGACAACGATGGGGTGGTGCAGCGGGAGGCGGTCGCCGCACTGTGTGATCAGGTGGCTGGTGCCGTCGCCGACGGCCACCGCATGGTGGTGGTCACCTCCGGGGCCATCGCTGCCGGCCTTCCGGAACTTGCGATGGGGGGTGACAACCGTCCCACCGACACGATCACTCTTCAAGCTGCCGCCACGGTGGGCCAGGGTGCGCTGATACGTGTGTATAGAGAGGAATTCGCCCGCCTTGGATTGGTGGCCGGACAGATCCTTCTGATAGCGATCGACTTCGTGGTGAGGTCACAGTATCTCCATGCCCGGAGCACGATGCGTCGCCTGCTCGAGCTGGGGGTTGTCCCGGTGGTCAACGAAAATGACGCCATCGCCGACGATGAGATCAGGTTCGGTGACAACGACCGGCTGGCCGCTCTGGTGGCCAATCTGGTCGATGCCGACATGCTGTTGTTGCTCACCGACACCGACGGTGTCTACACGGCTGATCCGCGATCGAGTTCGGATGCCGCGATGATCCCGGTGATCGAGGAGATCGGCAACCACCATGAATCGCTCGGTGGTGGAGCCGGGTCGAGCCGAGGCAGCGGTGGCATGGCCTCGAAGATCATGGCCGCGAAAGTGGCGTCATGGTCGGGGGTGCGATCGGTGATTGCCAGAGCTGACCGCCCCGGGGTGGTGGCCGACGCCATCGCGTCGAAGCCCGACACCGGAACATTCGTCAGGGCCAGGGAAAGTCGCCTGCCGGCCCGGAAGCTCTGGATCGCGTTCGCGGTCGGTAGTCGCGGCACCGTGGTGGTCGATGACGGGGCTCGTGCCGCACTGGCGCGGGGCACGTCACTGTTGGCGGCGGGAGTCAAAGAGGTTGCCGGCGACTTCGGTGCCGGCGCCCCGGTAGACATCACGACCCTGGACGGAGAGATATTCGCCAGAGGATTGGCCCGCCACAGCTCCGACGAGTTGCGGCCCGCACTGGGTCTGCGCAGCGCCGACCTGCCACCGGGATCTCCCCACGTGGTGGTTCACGCCGACGACCTGGTGGTGTTGCCCGGCTAGTCGGAGCTGCTGCTGTCGGAGGCTGGGCCGGGACCACCCTCCAGCTGAGCCTGCTCGGCCGGAGGTCCGGATTCGATACCGAGCTGAGCCTTGATTTCGCTGAGCTTGGCGTTGGCCTCCACGTTTCGGGCCGCAGCCTCGATTTCTCTCATACGGGCGTCGACATTTGACTCTGTGAGCTCCGACACAGCGCGGGCCTTTGCGTAGCGGGCCTCGATCTTCTCGCGAACCTGGTCGAAGCTCGGGACCTCGTCTCCGACGGATTCGGACAGAGTGGCCATGGCCGAGTTGACGGTCTCCTGCATCTTGGCCTGATCGAGCTGACTGAGAAGGGCCTTCTGCTCGCTCAGCTTTTTCTGCAGAAGCTCGGAGTTCTGACGCACGGCGGCCTTGGCTTGGTCGGCAGCCTCGGCGGCTTGGAAATGCATCGCCTTCAGCCCCTCGATGTCGGCCTCGAGGGTGATGAGACGATTGGCGAATTGCTCGGCGGCACTGGTGTATGAGGCGACCTTGTCGGCTTCGCCGCTCTGCTTGGCCTCCTCGGCCATCAGAACCGCTTGCCGGGCGTTGGCGTTGACTCGCTCAAGCTCCTCGATAGACCTATTCAGGCGCATCTCGGTCTGCTTCTGGTTGGCAATCACGTTGGCCGCCTGCTCGCGGAGCCTGCGGTGCTGATCCTGGGCCTCGGTGATGGCCTGCTGTAGCTGGATCTTAGGATCTGCATTCTCCTCGAAGTTGCCTCCGAGCTTGGCTACGAGATACTTCCAGCGCTTCTTGAGATACGTGAGCATGGGCTGATCGTAGTTGGTTGCCGAGCTGCGCTCCGGATCAGGCGTGCGATTCTCACGTTCAGCGCCACAGGATCCGGCGGATCGGTCGGAGGACCAGATCGGCTTCGCGGATTCCCATTCGAAACGCGAACACCACATAGACGAAGCCGGACCCCCCGAGGGAGATGACTGCGCCGATGAGAAGCGGGAGGCCCTCCACGAGCCGGCTGAGGGCCGCTCCGACCAGAAACGCGGCGGCCGCAGGCCCGGCCAGGTCGACCACGGGCCGAATTGTCGGTTGGAGTCCGGGCAGATGGCGCCGTGCCAGTCTGTCGAGCAGCAGGAATTCTGTCCATGCAGAGGCGGCCAGACCCATGGCCAGGCCGATGGCCCCGAGCCTGACGACTCCCTCAACGGAGCGCATGTCTCCCGACAGCGGGCCAAATCCCGATATCGACCCCGCGAACCCACCACCGCTCATCGACAGACGGTCGAACGGAAACATGAGCACGAATCCGAAGGCCGCCGTGACGGCCACCCGCATAGCTGCGATCTGCGCGGGGCCACGGGTGTCGCCGACGGCGTACATGGTGTTCTGCAACAGTCGGCTGGCACCAACGGCCGGCAGTCCGAGCGCCATGGCCGACAGGGTGAGCCACACGCCGGCGGTGTCGTCGGGCCCGAACCGGCCGTGTTGGAGCACCGCACCGAGGACGGGCCTGCCCACGGAGATGTAGGCCACCGTGGTGAAGACCATGAAGAAGGCAATGCGCCGCAGTCCGGCAGACGCGTGTTGGATGATGGCCTCCGGTTGGCCGGCCATCCTGCTCATCTCGGGAAGTTCGGCGGCCGCGACACTCATGGCGAACACGGACACCGGGAGGATGTAGAAGATCTGTGCATAGCCGATCATCGAGATGGCGCCCACAGCGAGCAGCGATGCCAGAGCCACATCGACGAACGCCGATATCTGCACCACCCCGCGGCCAAGCAGAACGGGAGTGAAGCGGCGGCCGACATCGCGAACGTCGGCGTCGCCAAAGCCGAGCGAGAGTCGAATGTCGGGGGCCACGGAGATCACGGTGGGTATTTGGACAGCCACCTGCATGAGTGCTCCGGCCAACATCGCCCACGCGATGGCG
The DNA here is from genome assembly GCA_024276355.1 of Actinomycetes bacterium. Classification (GTDB taxonomy): domain Bacteria; phylum Actinomycetota; class Acidimicrobiia; order Acidimicrobiales; family Aldehydirespiratoraceae; genus SZUA-87. Next base: position 4,462 of record JAJRXJ010000247.1, read on the forward strand.
TTGATGGTCGATTCATCGGAGAGTGTCACGATGCCGGCGAAGACCAGCACGGTTATCTGCGCAACGTTCCACACGACGGGGGCGACGTATGACAGAAAGAAACGTCGGTGAGTGTTCAACACCCCGAGGCACCAGGCGGAAAACACCAGCACACCCGCACCGATGGTGGTGATCTTCACCAGCGGAACCGTGAGGTCGCGCGTGGTCCGGGGGAGACCGGGTGCGATCATGGACGTGAGCGGTCCGGCCAGTAGGACGCCTGCCACCACGAGAAACCCGGTGACGGCAAGGAGCACACCGGCGACCGCACCGGCGAGGCGAGAGGCCCTTTGTTTCTCGCCTCTCTCCACCAGGTCGGCATACACCGGAATGAACGAAGCCGACAGCGTTCCCTCGCCGAGGAGATTCTGTAGCAGGTTGGGAATCTTGACGGCGTTGCGAATCGCATCGGTGGCGGCGCCGACCCCGACCACGTTGGCGAGAGCGACCTCGCGAACGAGGCCCGCCAGTCGTGACGCGAGAATTCCGGCCCCGACGAGGAACGACCCCGATCGTTGCGATTGGTCGGATGTCACCGAATTCCGTCGACCGTGTCGAGGCCGATCCGAAGGGACTCGAGATCTCCGACCACGCCATCGATGGCGTTGGTGATACCGGAGAGGTCATCGACGGAGGTGGCTCTGGTGGCCATTTCGGATGCTCTCGCCACTGCTTCGTCGAGGCGCGCGTCGAGCACCTCGAGGCTGGTCTTCAGGGTGTCTTCGCGCGCTGCCAGCCGTTCATGGGCGGCCAGTTCGGACTTGGCGGCCGCGACGAGGTCGGGATGACCGTCGGGGTCGGATGCCGATCGACGAGCGGACGCAACGTCGATGGACCTGCGGGCGTCAGTGAGCTGCTGGCCCTTGCGGGCGACCTCCCAACACTCTTCGACACCTTGCTCCACCCGATCACCGATCTCGGTCATGCGGTCCCGAAGAGGGCCGCTGTCGACGCTTTCAAGCGCCCGATCGAAGCGCCTGTGGGAGCTGAGGGCATCCTTCACGTAGTTGCGCCACGGCTCTCTCAGGGTGAAGGGATCGATGCGCGGCTTGCGGGTGGATGCCAAGCGAGAGACACGCGCCGAGAGCCAGGCCCTGGCGATCCAGAGCGCCACGGCCCCGATCGCGGCCGCCCACCACGGCTGGCCGATCAGAATGATCAATGCCGCACCGGCCACCGGGAGCAGGATAGACATCGGGGAGATCATCGAGAGGGTTCGCGCATGTGTGGTGCTCGGCAAAGATGACACGTTTCTCCTCGCGAATATCGCTCAGGGCGAGGCTAGCCGCCGGGCCGAGTACGATGTCCCCTCGTGACGACAGACCCGACACCTGTTAGAGACTTGGCATTGCGGGCCCGGGCGGCGTCGCGGGTCATGGCGGTGGCATCGACACACACCAAGAACGATGCGCTCCTGGTCGCCGCCGACCTTCTCGTGGCCAACACGCCGGAGATTCTCGCCGCCAACTCGACCGATGTCGCCGAGGCTCTCGAACGTGGTGTTGCCGGCCCTCTCGTCGACCGTCTTCGTCTTTCGTCGGCTCGAGTGGAAGCCATGGCCAACGGTCTCCGCGGTGTTGCGGCTCTGGCCGATCCGGTCGGTGAGGTCACCGACGGATGGGTCCGGCCGAATGGTCTGGAGATCCGGCGGGTCCGTGTTCCCCTGGGTGTCGTGGCCATCATCTACGAGAGCCGCCCCAACGTCACCAGCGATGCTGCGGGCCTGTGCATCAAGTCGGGAAACGTCGCGTTCCTCAGAGGATCGTCATCGGCTATCTCGTCAAACCTGGTCGTAGCCCGGGTTCTGCGCAAGGCCCTGGAAAAGGTGGGGCTGCCGGCCGATGCCGTGGTGCTGGTCGACGACACCTCCCGCGACGCCGCCGTGGAATTCATGCAGCAGCGGGGACTCGTCGACTGCCTCATCCCGCGAGGTGGCCGGGCTCTCATACAGTCGATTCTCGACAACGCCACCGTGCCGTTCATCATCGACGGCGACGGGAATTGCCACGTCTACGTCGATCGTGCCGCCGACCTGTCGATGGCCCGCGAGATCGTCGTCAACGCCAAGACCAGTCGCCCCGGCGTGTGCAACTCGGCCGAGTCCCTGGTTGTCCACCGTGACATCGCCGCCGAGTTCCTTCCGATGGCCGCCGAGTCGTTGGTCGGCGTGGAACTGGTCGGCGATCCGGCCGCCAGAGCCTTGGAGCCATCGATCGCCGAGGCCACCGAAGCCGACTTCGCCACCGAGTTCCTCGACCTGAAGATGTCGGTCAGGGTCGTGGCCGACCTCGATGAGGCGATCGCCCATGTGAACGAGACCGGGTCCGGTCACAGCGAGGCCATCGTCACCTCCGACCTCAACGCGGCATCGAGGTTCACCCGTGAGGTCGACGCCGCGGCTGTTCTGGTCAATGCATCCACCAGATTCGTCGACGGTGAAGAGTTTGGTTTCGGCGCCGAGATCGGAATCTCCACGCAGAAGCTTCATGCGCGTGGTCCGCTCGGACTCGAACAACTGACCACACTCAAGTTCGTGGTCCATGGTCAGGGCCAGGTAAGGCAATGAACTCTCCCGACGAATCCGAGGATCACCTCGTCGGGATACTGATCCACGTTGGTGAGGCCAAACGGATATTTCTCCTGATCGCCGTGATGTTGTTCGGTTGGGCGGTGGTCATAAACATCGCCGTGTTCTCCGATCCTGAGTCGGCATTTCGTGTTGGCCAGAATCTCGGTTTCTGGGACCTTGTTCTGTCGATAACCCAGCGCACCGGAATATGGCTGTTGGCCTCGTGCGTGCTCGTCGTGGCGTGGGCGATGCTCACCGTCGGCGAGCTCTACGTCGCCATTCACGCCCTGTCGGACGATGAGCCCGATGTCGATGTCACGGCATCTGCTCCGGCTCCCCCTCCGCCACCGGCGGGGCTCAGGTGAACGACCGCTAACATAACGATCCATGACGTTCCGCTTCGAAGATGTCTCTTCCGTCAACGATGATCTGCGCAAGGTCGACTACCTCTCCGACAGCGCCATCGCCGGGTCGGTGTTCTTGGCCGACCGCTTGCAGAAGCCGATTCTCGTGGAGGGTCCCGCCGGCACCGGAAAGACCCAACTGGCCAAGAGCGTTGCCGAGATCACCGGCTCGCGTCTGATCCGCCTCCAGTGCTACGAAGGCCTCGATGAGGCCAAGGCGCTCTACGAATGGAATTACAAGAAGCAGTTGCTTCGGATCCAGACCGAACGTGGCGATGACAACGACTGGGACGATGTCAGCGGCGACATCTTCTCGAGCGAGTTCCTGCTGACGCGCCCACTTCTGGAAGCCATCAGAGCCGACGACCCGGTGGTGTTGTTGATCGACGAGGTCGACCGCGTCGAGGTGGAGACCGAGGCGCTGTTGCTGGAGATCCTCTCCGATTA
>JAJRXJ010000248.1 GCA_024276355.1 Actinomycetes bacterium
GCCTCATCGGCATCCTCATGACACGAGAATCCGGTGACCATCGCAACGTTGGCATTGACAGTGTGACCAATCGGAACACACTCTGTCTTGATGATGTCGTAGTACTCGTCGACCCACTTCTTGGCCTCGCTCTGGTCGACGAACGCGAAGGTGAGCGCCCCCACCCCGGCCCTGGCGGCCTCATGGATGGTGTCGCGATTCGAACACGCCAGCCACAGCGGCGGATGCGGTGTCTGCACCGGCTTGGGCACCACGTTGCGACACGGCATCGAGAAGTACTTGCCGTCGAAGCCCGGGTAGGGGTCCATCACCAACATGTTGGCCACCTGCTCGGTGGCCTCACGCCACATCTCACGTTTGGTCTCGCCGGTCCACTCGATGTTGAAACCGGCCAGCTCCGCCTTCGAAGCCGACTCACCCGTGCCCCACTCCACACGCCCGTTCGACACCAGATCAAGGGTGGCCAGGCGCTCGGCGATCCGGGCCGGATGGTTGTAGCCGGGGAGCATCAACACGATCCCGTGGCCGAGCCTGATGTTGGACGTGCGCTGCGAACATGCGGCCAGGAACACCTCCGGCGCCGACGAGTGTGAATACTCGTCGAGGAAATGATGCTCCACCTCCCACGCGTAGTCGATGCCCAGCTTGTCGGCGAGCTCAACCTGATCGAGGGCCTCCTGGAACAGCCGCTGTTCGGAACCCTCATCCCACGGGCGAGGCAGTTGGTGTTCGTAGAAGATGCCGAACTTCATGTTGGAAACTCCTTGGTCGGACTGCTGTTGAAGACCTCGACTGCCCGGTCGATGTCGGCTTCGACGTTGTAGAAGTGGGGTGCGACGCGAATCATTCCCCGCCGCCGGGACACATCGATCTTGGCATCGGCGAGCTCCGCGGCGGCCTCGTCGAGTGTTCTTCCCACCGGGCGCAGGAACAACACCGCCGATCTGCGGTCCTGTGTTCCACGATCCTGGACCACATGACGCCGTGGGTCGATCTCGGCGACGAGGCGCTCCGACAACGCCATGTTGTGGGCGTATATCCGCTCGACGCCGGTCTCGCACACCAGCTCCACCGATGCCGCCAGCGCGGCGAAATTGAAGAAGTTGGCCGTCCCGAACACGTCGTGTCGTCGAGCACTCGGCGACACTCCGATCGAGGCGAGATCCAACGAATCGGCGGCCAGATCATCGGCGGTCAACGCACTGAGCCAATAGAGCTTCGAGGTCTCGATCCGTTCCATCGCCCGCGGCGACAGCCAGCAGAAGCCGGTGCCGTAGGGCCCGCACAGATACTTGAATCCCACGCTGGTCAGCACGTCGATGGGATGGTCGCCGGGCCGGAGCGGAATGCCCCCGATGCCCTGCGAACCGTTGACGACGAACAAGACGTCGCGGCTCCTGCACAACTCGCCGATGCCGTCGAGGTCAATCACCTGACCGCTCAACGAATGAACCCACGTGAGGCAGACCAAACGGGTGCGCGGAGTGATCGCGGCCGCCACCTCGACGGGCGTGAGCACCTGGGCCGCAGGCTCGAGCTGCTTGGTCACGACACCGCGCCCGGTCAGGCGGGTGAACGGCAATATGTCGGACGGGAAGTCGTTGCCGGCCACGATGACCTCATCGCCGGGCTTGAATGCAAAACCGTTGGCGACCAAATGCAAGCCGTATGAGGAGCTGTTGGCCAACGCCAATTCGTCGGGCGACACCGACAGCAGAGCGGCCAGTGCTGATCGAAGCCGTTCGGGAACGTCGGTGAACGGCGCCGGTGTCATCATGTGGTGTGGCTGCTGTTTCCAATGGACCATCTCGGCCACCGCATTGGCGGCCCGTGTGGGCAGCGGCCCCTGGTGGGAGGCATTCAGCCACACCCGATCTGTCGGCAGACCGAATTCGCCCCTCAGGTCGAGCAAATCGAGGTTCATCGCCGACACTCCCTGGGCTCGTCGTGCCGTAGCCTCACCGGGTGCTCAGCCTAGTCATCAGCAGCGGAGTCGGCCTGTCCGCATCGGAAACGGTGTTCGCTGCCGGCGTGGTGCTGCTGGCCGCCTACATCCGGGGGCTGACCGGATTTGCTCTGTCGGCGGTGCTCGTGGCGGGCCTGTCGTTCATCATCGACCCCATCGAGGCGGTTCAGTTGGCGCTCGCTTTCGAGGTTGCGGGCAGTGTCATCCAGGTGCCGTCGGTATGGAGCGACATCAAGTGGCCCCACCTCTGGGTGCTGATAGCCGCCGCGCTCGTCGGCAATCCGGTCGGAGTGGCGATCCTCACGAGCATCGAACCCGGCGTATTGCGGGCGGCGACATTCGGGGTGCTCGCGGTGGTGAGCCTCGCGCTGCTGCTCCGGCACAAGCCAACGATTGAGCCCACTCTCCGACTGTTCTTTCTGGTTGGCGTGGTGGCCGGAGTTGTCAACGGAGCCACCGCACTGTCGGGCCTGGTGATCGTGTTGGCGATGAGCTTCATGACCATCACTCCAGCGGCCATACGGTCGACCCTGATTGCCTACTTCTTCATCTCCGACATGGCGGTGCTCGGCCTGATTGGAGCGCGGGGAGACATCTCGGACCATGCCGCCACACGAGTGGTGTTGGCACTACCCCTGCTGGCTGTCGGCATCCTCATTGGATCATCGACCTTCGACAAGACCCCTCCCGAACGGTTCAGGCGCATCACGCTGGGACTGCTGACGACCATCTCGGTAGTGGGCTTGGCGAGAATCGCTTTGGGGTAGCTCAGGTTCCTCTGAGACCATCGGCGGCCGCACTGCGCCACAACCTGGCCAGGAAGGACGCCATCTGCTCACGGGTGACATCGTTGGCCGGCGAGTAGGTGGTGGCGCCGGTACCGGTGGTGACACCGAGATGGTAGATGCAAGCCACATCGTCGAACGAGAACGAGTCGGCCTCCAGATCCGAGAAGGGGGTGGAGGCAGAATCACAAGGCCCTCCGAGCGCACGCCAGAGACGGGCGAGGAAGGCAGCCATCTGCTCACGGGTGACATTGTCCGCCGGTGAGTAGGTGGTGGCCGTGGTGCCGCCGGTGATTCCCAGATGGTAGATGCAGGCGATGTCGCGGAACGCGAACGAAGTCGCATCCAGGTCGGTGAACGGCGTCGGCGAAAAGTCACATGACCCGCCCGAACTGCGCCATAGACGGGCGAGGAAGGATGCCATCTGTCGACGTGTGACAGCCCGCTTCGGCGAGTAGGTGGTGGCCGTGGTGCCGCCGGTGATTCCCAGATGGTAGATGCAGGCAACGTCGCTGAAGGCGAACGATGTGGACGCGACATCGGTGAACGGCGTCGGCGAATAGTCGCA